>CANQNJ010000009.1 GCA_947625185.1 uncultured Clostridia bacterium | reverse complement strand
AATCGTGGACGGCAAACGGCGAATAAACTATAAGGGACATCACTTCCGCCACGGGATAGCAGAACCATATGCCTTGCTGTTGCCACAGATAATTGAACAGTATCGCCGACGGTATGAGGAATATCAGCTGTCGCGACAGGCTCATAAGCAAGCTCGATACGGGGCAATTGATGGACTGCAACATATTAATCACAAGTATGCTGAATGCCGCAGGGATAAAGGCTATGCTTATGGCGCGGAAGGCGTACGCGCCCTCGGCGACGAGTATTCGGTTGGCTTCGTCAAGTTCTTCTTGCAGCTGTCCCTCCGATAGCGCCTTGCTCTTGAATACGGACATAAGCAATTCGGGGCAGAGTTGAAACAGCAGCGTTCCCGCCGCCATAACGCCGAGAGCTATATACAGACCCAGCTTAAAAGTATCGTTGAAACGCTTCTTCTCGTTGGCGCCGTAATTGTAACTCATTATCGGCATAGCGCCCTGCATCAACCCGAACACGGGCATAAACACAAAGGACTGCACCTTGAAGTACGCCGACAGCACGGTTATACCGTTGGCATACTTGCGCAGCATAATATTGAGTATGATCGTGACGACGGAATTCATCGCATTCATAACGAATGCCGGCAGACCGATCTTAAATATACGGAAAAAATATTTCTTCTGCGGGCGGAAACCTTTCAGAGAGATGGACACGTCCTGCTTTTTGAGGAAAAATGCAGCGATATCGATGCCCGCAGCAGCCCATTGACCTATAACGGTGGCGAGGATAGCTCCCAATACGCCCCACTTGAAGCCTACGATAAAGGCGGCGTCCAAAACGATATTGGTTACGGCTCCGACAAGCTGCGTTATCATAGGTATCTTCATATTGCCCGTAGCTTGCAGCATACGCGCGCAGGTGATATCCATAATCACGCCTATCGAACCTACCATATATATTTCCAGATACAGCGCGCCCTGATTGACGACGTAATCGATATCGGAGGCGTTGTCGTCGTTGACGAAAGCGCGCATAAACGGCTTGGACACGGCAAACGCCAACGACACCATCAACAGCCAACTGACGATAACCATCACTATCGCCGTCTTGGCTGCTTTGTCGGCGTGAGCGCGGTTGCCCTCGCCCAATTTGCGGGCGATGTATGCGTTGGCTCCGACGCCTATGCCTATACCTATTGCCACAACTATCATCGTCATAGGCATAACGATGCTTACAGCGTTGAAACTGTCCTGTCCTATCGCTTTGCCGGCATATCCCGCGGGGATATAATTTATGCCCGTGAGGAACAGCGAGTCTACGATATTGTACATCGATTGCACCAACATAGATATGATCGCCGGCAGACTCATAGTCAGCAGCAATTTGCCTATCTTGGTGTTGCGCATCTTGTCCGATTGAAGTTGATATTCTCCCGATTGGGATTGCTCGACGCTAACGTTTTCTTCGGTGATTTCTTTCATAATACACAAACAAACGGTTGCCGAAAGCGACAACCGTCTGTTATTATAGCATACAATTCAACTTTATACAACTGATTTCAGCGGACAAATGCGCCTGTCGCTCTCGCGTACGGATATCGCGCAGCAATCGGTGCCCGACTGCATCGAACCGCCCTGTCAGACCCGCGCATAACGACAGAAACGTATCTCATAGCCGTTGTCGTCCACGGGATCGCTCTGCTCGACAAGCTGCCAATCCTCTTTGCCGTCCAAATCGGGAAAGAACAATTCCGCTTCTCCGTCGGCGTCCACCTTGGTAACAAAAGCCTCGTCGCAGCAATCAAGCAACAACGCATATACGCTTGCACCTCCGATCACAAAGACGTCGTCGCCGTCGTATCGGCTCAGCAGTTTCTTCAACTCTTCGACGGAGGTTACGCTCTCCGCGTCGGGATATTGTCTGCCGCTATCGTCCAACACGATATTGGTTCTGTTCGGCAAGGCGCCGTGCGGAAAACTCGCATACGTATTGGCGCCCATTACCACCGTCTTGCCGAGAGTGGTCCTGCGGAAAAACTCCATATCCTTTTTGAGCCGAAACAGCAGTCCCCCGCGCTTACCTATCCCCCAATTTTTGTCCACAACGACTATCGATTTCATATGTCACCTGTAATAATTTTTTTCGCCCAAACGTTCGTCGGTCGGATAGACTCGGCGCTCCTTTTATTTTTAATATGTTTTTGATTGCTCGGCGCCTTCGCTATATTGACGCTATGCGCGCGGTGCGCCGACGCTGTCAGATTGCCACTTCGAATTTCTCGTTAAACGGCTCGAACTCGTATCCTTCGAGGGCGAAGTCGTCCAAAGTAAACTCATAAAAATCGGCAACGTCTTTGTTAATGACAAACTTAGGCGCGGGGTGCGGCGTGCCTGCGATCAGTCTGCGGACGGATTGCTCGTGACGGTCGTAAACGTGCGCGTCTGCGATGACGTGAACCAATTCTCCCGCTTGCAATCCGCTTACCTGCGCCAACATATGCACCAATACCGCATATTGCACCACGTTCCAATTGTTGGCGACAGCCATATCGTTGGAGCGTTGATTGAGTATGGCGTTGAGCTTGTTGCCGGATACGTTGAACGTTACCGAATAGGCGCACGGATACAAGTGCATCTCGCTGAGATCGGAGTGGACGTAAATGTTGGTAATTATGCGTCGGGACAGAGGGTGATGTTTGAGATCGTACAGTACGCGATCCACCTGATCGAATTGTCCCTCGGGATATTTGCTCTTGACGCCCAACTGATAGCCGTACGCCTTGCCGATACTGCCCGTTTCGTCCGCCCAACTGTCCCATATGTGACTGCCGAGGTCGTGAACGTTGTTGGATTTCTTCTGCCAGATCCACAGCAATTCGTCTATCGCGGACTTAAATGCCGTACGTCTGAGTGTCAGGATAGGAAATTCGCGTTGAAGATCGTAGCGATTGACTATGCAAAAGCGTTTGCGCGTGTAAGCAGGCGTTCCGTCCGCCCAATGAGGTCTGACGTCTGTCCCCTCGTCGGTGACGCCGTATTGCAATATTTCCTTGATGTTACTGACAAATATTTCATCGGCTCTGCTCATATGCAACCTCTTCCGTAACGTCTTGCCGTCGCGCGGCTTATGATAAAGCTATTCTAACAAAATAATACCGTACAGTCAAACAAAAAAAATCGTCCATTACAATAAAAAAATAAAAAGAAATTTGTGCGCGTTTGTCGCAAAATACGCGCCGACAGTAAATTTTTTCACCCCATATACACAATTTGCGCATATGGGGTGAGATAAATTATTTTACTTCCTGTGCAAAAGTAGCGACCACCGCGCTCATAGCTTCGGCGGACTGTTCGCCTTCGAGATACGCGCGGACGGCATTCTCCGTGCCGCTTCGACGAAGCACTACTCTGCATGAGGGATACAGCGCCGTTATCCTATCCGACGCGGCGGCAAGGCTGCGTTCCGTGGCGAGCTTGCTGTTGGCGCGCGTTATCGGGATAGTCGCGCTGGCGTATGGCTTGTCAACGCATTCGACGGTATATCGGAGAATACTGCCCTTCTCCGCAAAGATACGGCACACAAGCAAAGCGTTGATGATTGCGTCGCTGCTTGTGGCGCAATCGGTTATCAGATAGTGTCCGCTCTCTTCGCCGCCGAAGCCGAGCGACAGCTCCACCATCTTGTCAAACACGTTGGTATCCCCCACCGCCGCTCGCACGAGTCCGATGCCCAGACGGTTAAGCGCCTGCTCCACTCCGCCGTTTGTCAGCACCGTGCCGCATACCGTATCGGAATGCAGCTTGCCCTGCTCTTTGAGATACTTGGCAAAGGCGTAGAATATCCTGTTGTTGGATACTTGCTCCGTTCCCTCGAACACCGTCAGTCTGTCGGCGTCTCCGTCAAACGCGAAGCCCAATTCGCAATTGTTCGATCGCATCTTTTCCGCGAGAAATTCCGGATGGGTGGCGCCGCAATTTACGTTTATCTCCGCGCCGTTGTTCTGATTGCAATAAGCCGCGACGTCCGCTTCCGCCTTGGCAAATACAAGCGGCGCGACATGGTATGCGGCGCCGTAACAGCAGTCCAACGCTATCCTCACCCCGCGCAAACGCACGTTGACGGCGCGCAGAACGTCGTCCGCGTAAATATTGTCTATATCGTAGAATACCGGTTCGTATATCTTGCCGTCGCTTGCGCGTTCCTTGATAAGACTTGCCATCATACGCGACACGACTATCTGCTTGGAGGCGCACAGCTTTACCCCGTAACGGTCAAATACTTTCAAGCCGTTGTCCGAAGGCGGATTGTGACTTGCCGTTATCATAACGCCGTAATCTCCGCCCAACTTGCGCACGAAGTGCCCCACGGCGTTGGTGGGCAGCACTCCGAGGTTGATGACGTTGCCGCCGCCCGAGTACACGCCCTGCGCAAGCGCGGTAAACAGGCTGTCGCCCGACTGTCTGGTATCGCGCGCAATTACTATTATCGGGCATTCGCCGAGCAATGCAAGGCTCTTGCCGAGCAAAAAGGCAGTACTATCTTTCAAGGTACTGCCATACGTTCCGCGTATTCCGTCCGTACCGAAAAAATTCATAAACTTATTCTCCGTAATTTATTTTTCTTCTTCGGTACAGCCGTATATATTTCTTACGTTTTGTTTATTTGACCGTGGCGGAATATGCCGCGGCAAAGGATCCCGCCTTAGCTCCGTCGGCGCACGCCGTAACGATCTGTTTGAGGCTGCCGTCTGTCACGTCGCCCGCGGCGAACAGCCCCTTGACGCTCGTCTCGCATCTGCCGTCGACGACAATGTAACCGCGCGACGACTTCTCTACGTCCAGGCGGATAAAGTCCGTTACGGGTACTGCTCCCGTCGCTATAAATACCGCCGATACATTCAATCTGTCCACCTTGCCGTCCGCAAACAGTTCTATCGCGGCAACTTCGCCGTCCTGTCCCACTATCCCCGATACCGAGGTATTGTACAGCGGATGGACGTTGCCGTGCGCAAACAGATTCTCCGTTGCCTTCTGCTCGGCGTCGAGTTCACTTCGGGACGTGACGACATACACGTCGCTGCAAATATCCGCAAGGTAGGTTGCCTCGCTGACCGCCGTCTTGCCGCCGCCCACCACAGCCACAGGACGACCGCGGAAAAAGGCTCCGTCGCAGGTGGCGCAATAGCTTACGCCGTGACCGACGTAATCGCCCTCTATGCCCAGCTTGTTGTGACTTGTACCCGTCGCAACCACCACCGCGGGAAACGCATATTGCCCGTTGGCTGTTACGACGTCGAATCCGCCGTCGCTCTTTACGAGAGAAAGCACCTTTTGACGGACGGTTTTAAGTCCCAATGCCTTTGCCTGAGCGGACATATCGCTTGCAAGTTTCCACCCCTCCACGGCGGAATAGGACGGATAATTCTCTATCTTGTCGATAGTCGCCGCCAAGCCGCCCAAGCCGAATTGCTCGAACAGCGTCACTTCGGCGCCGCTCCTCAACGCGTATATTGCGGCGGACAGTCCCGCGACTCCGCCGCCGATAATTGCTATCTTCTTCATAGTTCTCCTTTGTATTGCACAAGTTTAGCAAATATTGCGCTGCGCAAATTGTAATATGTTGCCCGAAAAAAGACGATATTGACGCTCACCACACAAGTTTACCGGGCAGAACGTTGCCGTATCTGAGCAAACGTCTGTTGATAAAGCACATAAGCTCCCACACGCCCCACAGCAACGCCGCCATAACGATATACCACAATATATACCACCACCAAGTAAGTTCGATATCTGTAAAGAGTTCTTGCTTCAACGCCGTACCCTCTATCATTCCTATCAGAAAAGCGTTGATACCCTTCATATGAAACACATGCTCGCCAAGCTCCGTAAAGACTATCGCCACGGCAAGCACGCCGCCGACGACCGCCGCGTCGTATTTCTTTACTTCAAACAGGCTCAACAGCAGCATTGCCCCTACGATAAGCAGATCGTGAGTAAGGAAGCCCGCCATATAAGCTATGCCGAACGTCCCCATATGAGTGAGCAATTCGGGGCGCAGCAGATATCCCGAGGTGTAGATACCGCCCGCAAGCAGCGCGCAATAGGCTGCCGCCGCCTTAATCGGGCGCCAAGGTATTACCGTACCCGCAATAAATAGCCAGAAAGCGAACGTAGAAAAGGCGATATTGAAAAAGCCCCTTGTCAGATCGAGTATCTGCATAGCCAATATATACGCCGCTATGCACCACAGCACGATACGGGACGCCCATTTGTGCCGCGCGAGAAACAGCACGGCAAACACCTGCATAGACAACACCAATAGCGTCAAAAAACCTATATACCAATAATCTGCGCTAAACAAATGTCCTCCTTTGGCAGACGTCCGCGATCTCAACGAAGCCGTTAATATTATTTATACTATAACGGCACAAAATAGTCAACCTTATATGCCGAAAATTCAGCATTGATATAGAAGTCGGCTTGTGTATCTCATTCTCTTTTACCTTGACATTGTGCCATAAGAGACTCTGACAGTTGCTCGTGGTGTTACAAGGTGCCCGACCACACACTCCTATCCGCAGATATAAGGTTGTAAGCCGCACATATAAAGCCGTCCCTTCGTCGTGCATAGATTGTATCGTGCAATAAAATATATTACGACTAAGGGAAGGGGGACCGCTTGCGGTGGAAGGGACTGACGGGAAGATGGTGAAGTTTGCCGCAAAACGGCAAGTTAAGGTCGGGAATTTAATAAAATTCACCCTATCAAACCCTTCCACCACCTATCGGTGGTCCCAATGCTGCGGATGCGTCTTAGAAATAGCGCATCCTTGCACTCAGGACGGGCGACTCCACACCGTGGAGATTGCCTTTCTCGTCCTTCGTCCTTATGCCCCTCAAAGGGGCAGAAAGGGAGGCTTTTGTAATATGATACAAGATTGCCCCTATACTTAGGGCGGGGCATGCGACTCCCCGCCGAAAGTATAAATAATGCAAGCCGAGGTGTCCTCGGCTTCAAGGGTACCGCACAAGTTGAAAAATGAAACTTGTGCGGGAGAGGAACAACCGAGCGACGTTGGCACCGCTTGTGCTTGCACAAGCGGTAACGTCAAGCGAGAGTTGTGACGAAGTCCATTCAAGTGTGCGCTTGCGCCCCGTCAGGGGTCGGTCGCGCAGTCAACCGTACAGACTTGAATGGACGAAAAAAAGCCCGCAAACAAGTACGGGCTTCTCGATAAGAATAAAAGTTGTTATTTATAACTCGTTTTCTGATAGAGCGGAACGACGGTCAATGTCTCTTGCCAAAGCGTATTGGTTCCGTCGGAAGTGACGGAAAGCGTGCAAGATATTATTTGTCTGCTCTTATCCTTCTCGCTTACCTTGACGTCAAAAACAACAGAGGATATCCTCACCTCGTCATATGCCGCCGACCCGATAGGAAGAAACGTCTTACTGCTGCTGTCGCCGGACGGCACGCGAGGCGTTTGCACTATCGTCAACTGTCCATCGGTGTCCAACTTTATCGTGCAATTGTCGCCGTATGAGGTGCTGTTGTATTTTATCGTGCCGTTGCTCAATTCAAAATCTTTGCCGAAACGAATTTCGTTGGCAATCACCTTCAAAGCGTCCGAGCCGAGTACCGCCGCCTTGGAGACGGACATCATCTTCAAGTCCGAGCCGAGCAGCGCCGACGTCCCGAATATCGCCATAGAGGCAAATACGGCAAGTATCGCCGTGGCTATCAATACCTCTGCCAACGTAAAGCCCTTGGTGCGTAAAATCTTCTTCATTGCGGCGTCACCTCTTGTATGCGGCGTTGTCATCGTCGCCGTAAGTTTCTATTGTAACACGCACACTGTCGCCGTTCTCGCCCTCTATGATAGCTTTTTCTTCGCCTGTTTTTGTCCCATTGTCGAACATCTGCTCCGTTTGCGATACGGAGTCGTAAAACGCGTCGTCTTTCTTTGCGGCGGTCAAGTTGAGGTCCATAGCGGAAGAATACAGCGTGGCAAGTATCACGCAGCCGAATGCGACTATCAATATAGCTATCAATATTTCCACAAAAGATTCGCCTTTGTTCCGTCTCGATCTACCCATCAATTTACGCATTTATCGCCTCTCCTCTTGAAATAGTTACGTTTTTCTTGTCCCACTTAACCGTGACGTTGAGCGTGCGCAGTTGAGTCATCGAACCCTTCAAATAGTGACCGTTTTCATCCACGGCTTCACCGTCCGCATAAACGTACTTGGGATTGTCCGTCGCTATCGTCGTACTTACGTCTGCCACCCAATAGACGGTTATCGCATATTCTTTGTCGCCGCCGTTGAAGGTAAGCAAGATGTCGTAGTTGGCGTTCATTACAAACTTGCAATTGACCGTACCGTATTTGCTGTCCTCTTGTCCCTTGCTGTCCTGCACCTTGACCGTAAACTCATAGCTGACGGAAGGGATCTGATCCGGGGTCGGTCTCGTCAATGCGTCGGGCTGATCCTTGATCTTTTCGTACCACTCCTCGGGGACGTTGAGGTACGGCACGAGTTTGTCGCATTGGTAAAGTATAATTGTTTCGAGGCCCTTCAACCCGCTTCTCAACGTACTTGCGTGTGCTAAATTTCCGAGATGTCCCTCGGGGATAGTCAGCTTGTAACTGTCCGTTTCCTGATGCGCTCCGCCGGTGTAATTCCAATTACGCTCGTAGGTGTACGTTATCGGGTGGGACGCAGTATCGCCGGTGCCTGACGTAAATGTAAGATCGTCCAACATATCCACTATCATAAGCGCCGCGGAAGATACGGAATAGTATTGCTGATCGTCGAGATGAGCATATCTCCCCACGTTGGTCGCCGCCATCATAAATGCCGACGCCCCGAGAAGCGCGCATATCAAGAAAATTATGAGCGCAATCATTATCGACGCGCCGCGTCTGACATTGGGTTTACTTATAAATTTGTACATATCCATTTCTCCTGCCTAAGACAAATAGCCGTTTTCGTAAATATAAATGACTATCTGTCTTACTTCTTCGTAAGAAATAAGTCCTTTGCCGACAGCCACTTTCATTATGCCGAGCGGAACCTTATCCCACACTTCCTGCGGCAACAGGTCGGCAAAGTCGTCATAACCGTATACGCCGTACTTCAAGATATCGGCATTCATTTGTTCAAGATCGAAGCTCATATCCGCGTTGTAGGCGAAGATATTTACAACTGCGTCGCCGTAGCCCATCATAGAAGTTACTGTGAGCAAATCATCGGCTACGATGTTGAGGTGATTTTCGGTGATGGGCGAATATATCCTGGTAATTTCTCCATCCACTGAAACGCTTTCGAGCGTAACCGCTCTATCCTCGACAATGCTGCCCGATACGCTTACCGCGCTGAATTTATGCCCGATATATTGACTGTAATTGGTTTCATTTATAAATACATACTTGTTAAGCGTGCGGTCGAACAGCCCGTGTTCGCCCACTATACGCAGCTTGTACCCGTCGGAAAAGCTAAGCGTCGTGACGTTGTACAACTTGGCGCCCAACTCCGTATGCGGAGTCATCAACAGCGCCGTCGCCTCGTATCTGCCGCTGAGATGATTGAATGCAAGCACCATATCGCCGACTTCGAGAGTCTCTATCGACTTCAAACTGCCGTCCGCCATTCTGATCATAGTCCCTTCGGCAAGGCATATATTAATTTGAGGTCCGCCGTCACCACTACCTAATTCAGCAGAAAGCGTCAACTCATAGTTGTCGGCGGTCGTTGCTTTTGCGGGCACGCTAAACGTTACCGTGCCTTTTTCCTTGACGATATTACTCTCATCAAACCAAGGCGCCGTACCCGTAAATTCCGTCGGGCTGACAATCGTCAAACTGTCGATGATGTAAATTGGTTCGCTGCCTTTTTCCAATACAGGACCATCTTCGTTGTACGTTAAATTGTAGTAATAAGATCCTTTTACGGAGATCGTCACATTTTGCCCCGGTTTGAGCCAGACGGTGTACTTTTGATAAGAGTTGTCTTTATTGCTTACTTTTGAGTCGTTATTCAGGACATCTAACGTCATAGTCGTGTCCACAGTTATGTTAATAAGTCCAGAACTGCCCTTCAAGTCGCCTGCGTAAAACGTAAGCGAAGGCTTGGTTATCCACTTGGCGTAAAGATCGAAAGTTTTCGACTCGTTGCCGTTGAGTGCATTATCTTTGTTGATAATATTCGTTGCTGTACGGTATAGTCAATGCCGCGTCCATATACCAACCCTCGAAGTAGAAGGGAGTATCTATATCCTCGTCACGCGCTCTAATATCGACGTCGTCCGGTTCAAAAGTCTCCGCATCGGACGCAGTAACAAGCTCGGACGGCAATACTATCGGCTCGCCATCAAAGTCGGCAATTTCGGGATAATCGGTGTGATAGTTTATCGTGCTGTTGACCCACAGATCCTCGGTCAGCCAATCGCCATAATGGAACAGCACATAGGACGCACGGAACTCGGAACCTTCCACTTTCATTCCGTACACAAAGGGTAAGGGATAGTAACTTGTGAAAGCGTTCTCCGTATAGGGAAATACGTTGTTGTAAATGCCGTTGTCACCGTCAACGTATGCGTCGTGGGTAAATGTGTAGGGATTTCCGGAATGGTCGTTCTGGTAATCATACATAAAACCGAGAGAACTCTCCCGTTCCGAATCGACCTCTCTGCCGTAAACGAATCCGCGTGCGGCATTGCGAAGCTCCTCGGAGTCTCTGAGCATATGTCCGGAATCCGCGTATCCCCACGCCTCGCCGAGGTAGGTATTTACATTTTTCGTAAATTCATCAACGGCAGTTGCCGCATCCGTATGTTGAACAAGCTTTGCCGCAAGCTCTTCGAGAGCGTTCTCCACGCCGGAATTTGCCGAGGCTACGCACAAAGCGATATTTCTACAATAAATTGCGACGGGATCGCGTAGTTTACGCATATCGCCCTTGGTGCCGTCTTTGTCCACAGCGTCCCAATCGCCCGTATCCGTGCTTTGATTTGCCGCCTTGTGAGCGTCGAGTAAATCATACAGAGATTCAAGGGGCGTGTCGGCGGCGTCAATGTCCTTTTGCAGTTTTTCCGTCGTGATGGTCGGATCGTCAAGATCTTTCAGCAGAGTTTCGAGAGCTGTCTTGGCGCTGGTGATATACCCCTTCGCATCGGCAGCATAACTCTTCATCGGTCCTTTCCATTCGTCGCAAATAGTGAGATAGTCCGTCATCGCGTCGATGGCTTTTTGCACTTCGGCTTTCTTGACGTTGTTCAAAAAATTGTCGCGCTCCGTAGGCGAAATGCCAAGATCGACGAGGACGTAAAGGAATCTGCTTTCAACAAGATCGCGGAAATGGCGGTAGATCAACTCGCCCGTATTGTCTTTCGCATTTTCCTGGTAGTAATCTTTTGCCTTGTTGATGAGCCGATAAAGGAGGTCGGAATAGAAGTGTCGGTAGAACAATCCCTTTTCGTAGAAATTGTGCGTTTCCATCACGCCTTTTTCATTAGCCTCTTCATATGTCTCCGTCGTGTTGTCGCCGAGAATGTCGACGAGCTTTTGACGAGCCGCTGTTTTTTCCGCTTCCGTTGCGCCCTCTTTCACAAGTTCGCCGTACGTCTTGTTGAGGAAGTTGTAGTAATCCATAAATGTATAGATACCGTAACTGTTCAGCTTTTGCTTGGCGCTGTCGCTGCCTCCGTATGTCATCGTGACAGTATGCGTACCCGTACTGTCGGTATACGTTCCGTCGTATATGACGTGCAAAGCTTGCAAAAGAGTCATTATTTCGTAAGTATGGCTTGTTTCTCTTTCTTTTCCCTCTACCCTGGCGCGACTCGTATCGAAATAAATTTTACCCTTATTATCGGGATATTCGTAAAATCCGCCCTCGTTGTACGGATCGCCGTCAGGATCCAAGCCTGTTTCGTTTTCCACCTCGTAGAGGATATTTTCCATAGCCTCTTTGAGCTGTTCGAGAGTTTGCATTTTTTTGAGCCAGACTATCTGATCCTGCGCAGCCTTGATCTTTTGTTCGAGAAGGGTGACGTTTCCCTTGGCGTCGGAGATGTCTTTGAGAAACTGCTCTACTACATTCTTCATCGCCGTATAGTAGGGACTGCTGCTATAATTTATATTGTTCTGCGCGATATAGTAATTTCTGTTGTCGTTGGCAAATACCGCGCCGGCAAAAAATGTTTTGCCCGCATATTTGCCCGTAAGATAGGTGTCGCTGAAACCGAGCGTTTCCGTACGCAGCCATTCGTAGCCGTCGCCCTTAAAGGTGCCGTAGATGGGGACGGGTACGTCCGAACCGCCCTCTTTCTTGGTGGCAGTCCACGCGTAGCCGCTTCCTTGCTTTTCTCCGTAGATGATTGCGCAATAATTGTTGTAAATGCTCAAAGCGGACTTTGCATTGCCCGCCAACTCGCGAACGCAGCCGAGAATGCCCGCAGCCTGCTCGGAGGCATACTCGATATGCCCTGCCGTGTAGCAGGTGGATATGCGATAGTCGTCGCCGGAGGTATCGCTATCCTCGACGATAAAACCGACAAGTCCGCCTACATACTGTCCCGAAAGGTTGCCCGCGGCATAGCAGTTTTGTATCGTGCTGTCGCCGGATATGGCGCCGATCAACCCGCCTACATACTTTGAAGAAACGGAGACCTCTACGCCGTCTACCGTCTTGGTGGCACCCTTGGCATATCCGGTATATACGGATGCGGAACAGCTTTCAAGATCCTCATCCTCGCAGAAGCCGATAAGACCTCCAACATAGCCTTCGCCCGTAACGCGATATTTGTCGGGGTGATAAGTGCCGTCCTCCTGCGTCATATACACTTGACAGTTATTGATGTGCGAAGAATTGCGCGAGGTGCCGACAAGCGCTCCCACGCCCATTTCGTACAACTCCGCAAGACGCGCCGGCATCTGCGAATTGACGGACGGATTGACAAGCAGAATATCGTAGAGACGCGGATGATAGACATAGCCGAACAGCCCCGCATAGAAGGGAGCGTCGACATACAGGTGATTTATCGTAAGATAGTTGCCGTAGTAATAGAAATCGTGAGGAAGATTGACGGGAGTAAACGGTATTCGCTTGCCGTTTTCTTTCCACTCTTCGCAATCGAAGTCTATCGCGTTGATTTGATTTGCCTTGCTGATACTCTTCACGTCTTTGCGGCGGTCGTACTTTTCACTCAACGTGTCGTAATCCACCGATTCAGACGCGTGACTGCTTCCGTCGGTGTAGGTCTTTGCCATACCGTAGTTGTAGTTGCCGTAGGTGTACACGCCGTCATGTTCTTCCACCGTGGGGAGCTGCGCTTGAAGCGCCGACTGCATTACGGTCATATTGCCCAGGTTTTGCAGATGTCTGCCGCAGGAAATATCCACCGAACTACTGTTGTAATTGTCGAACCAACCGTTGAAAGTGACGGAAGCCGAACGGGGGATATAGGTGGGGTCAACGGGATTGTTTTCGTTATAGTGCGAATCACCTTCGCTGTACAGGCAATAGACCGTAACGGTAATTACGGAGTTGTCGCCCAACTCGAATATGCCTTCGTCGTAAGCTGCGGACTTCTTTGCCCAATCTTCGAATTTGCCCTTGGGCGGAGTATCGCTTGCCTGAGAAGGATTGCCCTCCGCGCCGAGTTTGTTCTGCAAGTCGAGGGTATTGCATTTCTTGACGGTATCGAGAATTATCTTATATGTCGTGCCGGAAGTTATCTCCTGCGACACAACTGACGGCTTGGAGGGGTCGACATTGTCGGCGGCGGCATCACCCAGAGGATAGGTGGAATAGATCGCCGTGTCGGAATATTCAAGCTTTTTTTCCGAATATATTTTTCCGTTCTTGTCGGAAAGAGATACGAGGATACCTATCTGCTTGCCCATATCCTGCAACTGCTTGACCGCGGGCAAATAAATGTTCAATGTGAGTTCTTCGCTGTTGACAATGGTAAGCTGCGGCGTGGGAAGGTTGGCAAAAGCCACTTCCTGCGCGTCTACCGTACCCTTGTAATAGCCAACGTTTTCGGCTTTCCTTGCGGCTTGCTTTTCCGGTTCGTCGCCGGAAAGGGAGAGCAGATAGCTTACGGAGCAATCGCCTATCGGCTGCTCGGAATAAAATACTTCTCCTACCATACCTGTATCCGCTTGGAAACCGATGGCAAAGTAATGCTGCGACAGGTTGTATTCGATAGTGCCGAAAGGCAGAATGTAGCTGATGTCTTTCTTGACGATGGCGCCTTCGACTACTTCATAATTGAATACATATCGGTATCCGCCTTTGACGGCAGAGCCGGACGCTTCGCCCGCCGTTGCGACAATACCGCTTTTGCTTGCGCTTTCGCCCAAAGCCCGCAACTGCGCCATATCGCCGGAATTGCGTATCTCCGTAAGACGATTCTGCACCGCCGTAGCTATCGCTTCCGCGCTGCGATTGTATTCCGTATACGAGAGGTCTTGCGGATTGATAAATACGATTGCAATACACGAAAGTATGGCAATGATCGCCACCACGATGACGAGTTCCGCCATGGTAAATCCGCGTTTGTATTTAGGTTTGTTTGCTGTATACATATCAAACCTCCGTTCGCCGTATAATACAGGCATTTTTTCTATGTACATATGTACGGTTTTTTTTGTACAGATATTAAGCAGATATATGGTGCGAAAAATATTCGTTTATACATACAAAACGCGGAATTTGTCATCTTTTACAGATTTTTTTGCAATTTTTATCGAAAAAAACGTTTCCGAATGTTGACTTTTTGAATATAATGAGATAATATACGATATATAAGTACATATATCTGCTTAATCTATGTACATAGCGACGGCGGCAAAACAATTTGCCGCCGTCGTTTATTTGTGCCGAAAAATATATCGCAACCGCTATTGCACGGGACTCAAAAGCAGCCGTCCGACCCTGTTCATCATCGCCGTCTTGTGATCCATAAGCGAATGTGCATACCGCTGCAACGTTATCATCGGGTTCTTGTGCCCCAACACTTCCGATAACGTCTTGACGTCCATGCCCACTTCCAACGCGCGTGTGGCAAACGTATGCCGCAACGCGTGGAAACCTTTGTGCGGAATGTGCAGCTTGTGCAGCAGGTTGCCGAATGTTCGCTGATACGAGCGTATTTGCGCGCCGTACGCCGTCCTGCCTATCACGACGAATTGGCTCTTGGTCTGCTTCTTGATGCGTCGCATATAGTCCACTATCTGCTTCGGGAGGGGAATTATCCGTTCCGAACTCTGCGTCTTGGTCGTATCGAATACCTTGATGTAGTGCCCGTTTTGCCAACTGTCGTGACAGGATTTCGTGACCGCCGCGGTGCCTTTTTTCAAGTCGATATCCTCCCATCGCAGGGCAAGCAGCTCGCCTATGCGCAGACCTGTATAGAGACTGAGTAATATGCCGAATAAATTGGGCGCGTTGTGTTCCAGAACGTATTTTTCGATCTTCTTCTGTTCCGGCATGCAAAAGCAGGTTACTTTGCCCGCGCGCTGTCGTTGACGTACTATCGAGTCGGCAAATTGCTTGTCCGCTATGCCGAGCGCGACTGCCTTTTTCAACGACGATTTGAGTATGGACACTATGCCGTTGACAGTATTGCCCGAAAGACCCCGTTCGGCAAGCGAAACGGAGAATTTTTGCAACTCCACCGCCGTAAGTTCGCTCACGTCGTAATCGCCGAGCGCAGGCAGAATATATTTCCTCGCCTGTTGCCGATATTTGATATAAGTCCTTTCCTTGGTGGAAACGTTGACGTACAGTTCCAACCACTCGTTCAACCATTGTTTGTACAACATTTTCGTTACTCCTTTTGTTATTTTCCGACGCAAACGGCGTCTGCACATATAATACAATATCTGATATTGTTTATATAGCGACAAATGTCGGACGGACACCGACCGTATGACAACGCTTGACGTTTGCAAATATGCAACACAGACGAGGTCCGACGCCGACCGAACGCAAACCCTCTCGCGCCCTTGCCGACGCCCTCATATAATTATCGACAAAAATCTAACGGAAAAAATCTCTATCGGAAAATAAAAAAACCTGGTCGCCAATCGCAACGGAACTTTCGCTTTGTCATAGAGCCGACTTCCGCAATTCGTTCGCTACTATACTCTGCTATTTCTCACAGAGCAACAAAAAAGACGGCAAAAAGCCGTCTTAATTTGTCGCTGTAATATGGGTCGCCCGATAGGCGCAACGCGCAAACGTTAACGTTTGCTGAATTGCGGCGCTTTACGAGCCTTTTTGAGACCGTATTTCTTGCGTTCCTTCATACGCGGATCGCGCGTAAGGAAGCCGTTCTTTTTGAGAACCGCCTTGTCCTCTCCCGCAACGACGAGCGCACGCGAAATGCCGTGGCGGATCGCGCCTGCCTGACCCGTGTAACCTCCGCCGCAAACGTTGACCACAACGTCATACTTGCCGAGCGTGTCGGTGGCGTTCAAAGGTTGACGTACGATGTACTTCAAGGTGTCAAGTCCGAAATATTGATCTATATCGCGATTGTTGATGGTGATCGTGCCGTTTCCGCCGGGGATCAGTCTCACGCGAGCGATAGACTTCTTTCTTCTGCCTGTTCCCCAGAACTGAACTTTCTTGGATGCTTTTGCCTTAGCCATTTGTCATACCCTCCTTAGTCCAACGTCAGCACTTCGGGATGTTGTGCTTCGTGTTTGTGTTCTGCTCCCTTGTAGACGCGGAGCTTTGTGAGCATCTTTCTGCCGAGACTGTTGTGCGGAAGCATACCCTTTACCGCGTGCATCATAGCGAAGTCGCTTCTCTCCGCCATAAGCTTGGCATACTGCGTTTGTTTGAGGTGTCCGGGTCTCGGAGAACGGCGAACATACATCTTCTTGGTGAGCTTGTTGCCCGTCAATACTACTTGGTCGCAGTTGATGACGATGACGTGATCGCCGCAATCAACATGCGGCGTGAACGTGGGCTTATGCTTTCCGCGAAGCACCGCCGCCACCTGACTTGCAACGCGTCCGAGGGGCTTGCCCGCGGCGTCGACTACATACCACTTTCTTTCAACGGCTTCTTTCTTAGCCATAAAAGTCTTTACCATTATTTTACTCCTGAAATTTAAGATTGTGTCGCTGTTCACGGTTGAACAATTACCGCCAGTGGAAATGCGGTTTAGACGGGGCAGAGCTTAAAATACCCGCGCCGAATTGTCCACAGCCTTTTTATTATACAAACAGTATCCCTTATTGTCAAGCAAATGAGTGGAATTAAACCGCATTAAAGTTGCAATTTTACGCCGAAATTCATATTGTATACAAGGATAAAACAATGAAATGTCTGAGTAACGGCGTTCCCTTTGCCGACAACGTTTTCGACGACGGCAAGATGCGGAACCTTCCGAAATATGTTTGCAAAGCCGTTGCGTATGCGCGCGACAACTATACGGATGTGCCGGAAAAAGAATTGAACGTATATGCCGAGGCGCTGTGCGATTGGGCGCTGTCCAAGGGCGTCACTCGCTATACGCATTGGTTTCAACCCCTCAATAACTGTACTGCGGGCAAACGCGATTGCCTGTTCTCCATAGACAAAAACTACGACGCCGTGCTGAAATTTCGCGGAAAAGAACTTGCAAATGGCGAAGGGGACGCAAGCAGTTTTCCCAGCGGAGGTATGCGCCACATATACGAAGCGCGCGGACTTACCCGTTGGGACTGCGCAAGCTATCCGTTTATCAAAGACGGCTGTCTGTACATACCCTGTACCTTCTGCGGAGCGGGCGGCGAAGTATTGGACAAAAAAACGCCGCTGTTGCGCAGCTGCAAAGCGTTGGATATACAGGCGGTACGCGTGCTGCGCGCGCTCGGAGAATCCGTCCGTCACGTTTACGGCGTGGTAGGAGCCGAGCAGGAATACTTCCTCGTGGATAAGGAGATGTACCTCAGACGCGCCGATCTCGTGTACACGGGCAGAACGCTGTTCGGCGCAAGACCTCCCAAGGGACAGGAATTCGACGACCACTACTTCCGTCCGCCTAACAGCCGCGTAACGCGCTTTATGCAGACGGTGGACGAGGAGCTGTGGAAGCTCGGAATAGTCGTCAAGACGGAACACAACGAGGTGGCGCCGCACCAATGCGAACTTGCACCCTGCTATACCAGAGCCAATCTGGCAAGCGACTACGATCAACTGACTATGGACGTGCTTAAACGCGCCGCCGACGACAACGGACTGACCTGTCTGCTGCACGAGAAGCCCTTCCGCTACATAAACGGCAGCGGCAAGCACAACAATTGGTCGATGATGACCGATACCGACGACAACCTGTTGGAGGCGGGCGATACTCCTCGGCAAAACGCGCGATTTCTGCTGATGCTCGCCGCCGTCGTCAAAGCCGTAGACGATTACTCGGAGCTGCTTCTCGCCGCGATATCTTCTCACGGCAACGACTGCCGTCTGGGCGGTTACGAAGCGCCGCCCAACGTGCTGACGGTATTTCTCGGGGCGCCTCTGAGCAGGGCAATAAGCATTGCAACCAACGGAAAATGGCGATATGGGGTGGATATTTTGCCCGAAATGCCTAAAAATACCGATCGCAACCGCACCTCTCCCTTTGCCTTTACGGGCAACAAATTCGAGTTCCGCTCGGTGGGCAGTTCCGCCTCCGTCGCGGACGTAAATACCGCTCTGCACGTCGCCGTCGCCGAGAGTCTGAGGCAGTTTGCCGACAGATTGGAACACGCTCCCAACGTATACAAAAGCGTCGGGGAGATCGTCTGCGAGACCTTTGCCAAACACAAACGCATAATATTCGACGGCAACAACTATTCTCCCGAATGGGCGGCGGAGGCAAAACTGCGCAGTCTCAAAAGTTACTCCTGCCCGGATGCGACGCTTGCTCTTACCAATGCCCGCAACGTCAACGTGCTTGCGCGGCATGGCGTGCTGACACGTCGTGAAATAGCCGCTCGGCAACAGATAATGTCGGAAGATTACGTCAACACCGTATGCGCCGAGGGCAGGACAGCCGTCTGTATATGCAAGAACATATTCGGTTCGGTGGAGAAATATATCCGCGATCTGTCGCAAACAGCGCAAAGCAAAAGCGCGCTGGGGTGCGACTGTCAAACGGAGCTTGCCGTAGTGGAAAAGCTGACCGCCCTGCTGAGATCCGCCCATATGCGTCTGAAAAATCTTCAACGTCAACTTGCGCTGAAAGATTCCGTCGACGACCCGACGGAGCAAGCCGTTTGCTGCCGCGACGGAATTATCCCCGCTCTCGACAGACTGCGCATACCCATAGACAAAATGGAACAGCTGTGCCCCGCAAACATATGGGCATTGCCCTCCTACGGAGAAATATTATTCGACGTAAAATGCTGACGCCGCAAAACGACTTTATAATAAATATCGGAGCGCCGAAGCAAACGAAATACAGAAGTCGACTGCTATATCTCATTCACCTCTTCTTACCCGACATATGACATAGAGCAACAAAAAAACGTAACGCTGCAAGCGGAAAAGCTTCTACGTTACGTTTTATTTGCAATTAACGGGTTATTACTTATGCAGTTCCGCCTTGATACGTCTTACGCCTGCCGAAGAGGATTGCTCCTTGGTGATGACAAAATGTCCCAGGTCCCCCGTATTGGCGGCGTGCGGTCCGCCGCATATTTCCTTGCTGAAATCCCCCATTGTGTACACCTTTACCACTTCGCCGTAACGGTCTCCGAACAGACCGATCGCGCCTGTCTTGCGAGCGTCCTCGATGGGCATTTCCTCGCAGGTGACGGGCAGATGTCTGTCTATGGCTTCGTTTACGAGGCGTTCCGTCTCGGCTATCTCCTCCGCAGTCATCGGACGGGAGAAACTGAAATCGAACCGCAGACGTTCGGGAGTTATGTTGCTGCCCTTCTGCTTGACTTCGTCGCCCAATACGCGTCTGAGCGCAGCCTGCAAGAGGTGCGTCGCGGTGTGCAGGTGCGTCGTCTCTATGCCGCCGCCTTCCGCCATTCCGCCCTTGAAGCGTTGCTCGCTGCCCGCGTGAGACTTAGCTTGATGTTCGGCAAACTTCTGTTTGAAGCCCTCTACGTCCACTGTGTAGCCGTTCTCCGCAGCCAATTCCACCGTCATTTCCACGGGAAAACCGAAAGTATCGTATAGCTTGAAAGCGGTACCGCCGGGGACCACATTGCCGGGTATGTGAGAAATTACCTTCATAAATTCCTTCTCACCGGCTACAAGCGTCTTGCTGAAACGCTCTTCTTCCTTGTTAAGTTCGTCCGCGATCTTGGCGGCGTTGTCCCGCAGCTCTGTATACACGTCGCGATACACGTCGATGTATACCTTGGCTATCTCGGCTATACTGCCCTTGGGCATACCGAGAGTATTTGCCATACGCACCGCTCTGCGAATAAGACGGCGCAGTACATATCCCTGATCGACGTTGCTCGGAACGACTCCCACGGGGTCGCCGATGAGGAAAGTCGCCGTGCGTACATGATCGGCTATTATGCGCATCGCCCTCGTGATCTTGGGGTCGTCGCCGTATTTTTTTCCGGACAGTTCCTGTATCTTGTCGAGAGCGCCCTTAAACAGGTCTATGTCGTAAACGGATTTCATACCGTTGAGAACGCACACTGTACGCTCCAATCCCATACCCGTATCGACGTTCTTCTGTTCGAGAGGCAAATATGTGCCGTCCGCCTGACGGTTGAACTGCATAAAGACGTTGTTCCATATTTCCAGATACTTGCCGCAATCGCAGGACGGGTCGCAGTGATCGGAACACGCGGGTTTGCCCGTATCCCAGAATATCTCCGTATCCGGACCGCACGGTCCCGTAGTCCCCGCTATCCACCAATTGTTCTTCTTGGGGAGGAAGAAGATGCGCTCCTTGGGGATACCGCACCGCTCCCACACCTTGGCGGAATCTTCATCGCGCGGTGCGTCGTCGTCTCCCGCGAAAACGGTTACCGACAGTCGGTCGGGATCTAACCCGAGATATTGCTTGCTCGTAAGAAATTCGTAACTCCAAGCGATGGATTCGTGATTGAAGTAATCGCCCAACGACCAATTGCCCAACATCTCGAAGAACGTCAGGTGACTGTCGTCTCCCACCTCTTCGATGTCGCCCGTACGCACGCACTTCTGCACGTCGGTCAATCTGCGCCCGGCAGGGTGCCTTTGCCCCAACAGATACGGTATCAAGGGGTGCATTCCCGCGGTGGTGAACAATACGCTGGGGTCATTCTCGGGGATGAGACTTGCCGAAGCGATCACCGTATGACCGCGCTCTTTGAAAAAACCGAGAAATTTTTCTCTCAAAACTTGTGATGTAATATTCATTTGTTACCTCTGTGTCCAAACATTACGAAAGACCACAACTTCAAACAGGACATTATGGTCTTTCTCGGGTTTGGTTGTTTATTTATTTCAATTGCGTTTGAATCGCGTTATTTCTTCTCTTTCAGATATCTTGCCTTCGACGCAAGGAACAGCAGGAAAAACAGCAGATTATACAGCGGGATAGCCCACAAAGCATTGCCGAGGATTGCGCCTTCCGGCAGACGGAACGCTCCCGCCACGCTCTGCATAAACGCAGAATCGACCGTAATGTTGTTGAACAACGTGATAAGTCCTACCGCTATCAACGTAATGCAGAACATTGCCAGATAATACCAACCGAAACGCTTGGGACGTCTGCCCGTTACGGCGCGGACAAAGGATACCGCAAACTGCGCTATCATCGCTATCGCCGTCATTGCCACAAGCACCGCGATGAGTACGTTGGCGCTTCCGATGGTTGCAAGTCCGCCGTTTCCCATTGCGGCAAACAACATATACAGGTAGTTGCCGCCGTACAGCGTTATCCCGTCGATAGCTATGCCTTTGTCGAAGCCGTTAAGCGCGGAGGGTCTCAGCGAAAGCTCGCCGGAGTTGCTCGGCATAAGAATGTAGTATGCAAATAGCATCAGCACTATCAACGCGACGATAGCCCACGCTCTACCGCCCTTGGTTATATAGACCTTCTTGGACTTTCCGTAAGAACTTACGGGGACCGCTCCTGCCGGAAGAGGATTCTTGGACGGAGCCGTCTGCTGTAAGGTCACGAAAGAGTAACCGCAAGTACATACATTGTCGTGAGCGTCCACTTCCTTGCCGCACTTGGGGCATATCTTGGTCTGATAGCCCACTTTGAGTTCGGCGCCGCAGTTTCGGCAGAAATTCGCCATAGGACTGTTGCGCGTGTGACATTTATGACATACCACAGGCTCTTCGGGGACTTTGAGCTGTCCGCCGCAACGCGAACAGTATTTGGCGCTCAAAGAGTTGCTGTTGCCGCAACGCGGACATATATTGTAGCTGTTAGCGCCCATAGGCACCTCCTAATTTCTCCTTTGTCCGCAATTGGGACAAAACAAATCGTCTTTTTCGTTGACATGTTCGCAAGTGGGACACGTCCAATTCTCCATTCTGTCGGGAGTCTCCCCCTCGAAACTGTGACGGCACTTGGAACAGAATACGCTCTCTGCGGGGTTCTCCGCGCCGCAATTGGGGCAGTACTTTTTGATTTCCTCGATTTCCAATTTGAGTCCGCAATTGACGCAGAACGGTTCGTCGTCGGGGTTGAGAGTACCGCAATTGGGACAAATAACGTTCTTGCCGCCGACTCCTTCGAGATAAGCTTGCCTTACCGTCAGGTCGCCGAGGTTGTGACTTTCGTGAGTGACTTGCAGCTGCTGCGTCTCGGCATTTATCAAGGATCCGAAGCAGTATGTGCAAAGGTCCGCTTCCAACTTGTTGAGCCTGCCGCAATGCGGACATACCTTGCGTTCCACCACTCTGTGACTGTGCAGATTGGCGACGCTTACGCCGCATTTCTGACAGAATATCGCCGTGATGGGAACAAGCGCTCCGCAATGAGGACAACGCGCCATCTCGGAAGGAATGGACATCGACCCCGGAGCGTAATCCGTGGACAACTCCGCTTTGAGATTGACGGGGACGGGGGTATATCCTTCGCCCGCGGACGTATCGGCGAGCGCCGAGCCGCAATTGATACAATGCGTATACGACTTGTCGTTGACGGCGCCGCAACGCGGACAGAGGAAGTCCTCGCGTATTATGAAGTTGGATCGACCGCAGTTGACGCAGTACAACGAATCGTTGACGTTGACTTCACCGCAGTATTTACACACTTTCATTTGTCTGAAATCCTTGTAAACTACTTCTTATCAATATATACTATTTTGCGTCCGTTGTCAAGATTAAACGGGATCTTCCGCTTACTTTGCGGGATTAAAACTGTCTCGCAGCCCGACGATCTCGTTGAATACCAACTTGTCGTCACGGCTGTCGCGATCCAACACATAGTAACCCACGCGCATAAATTGGAAACGGTCCCCGGCTTTGGCGGAAAGCAGACTGCGCTCCGCTTTGGCGGTAACTATCCGCATACTGTCGGCGTTGAAGCGTTCGTTGAAGTCCGTTACGCCGTCCTTGACGTCCGTCAGCAGGCTCTGCAACTTGCGAACGGTGACGTCTGCGCAGGTGGACGCGTCCACCCACTGAATAACGCCCTTTACCTTGATGCCGCAAGTATCTTCGCCCGATTTGGAATTGGGGACGACGGAACATCTCAATTCCGTAACGTTGCCGTTATCATCCGTAACGGCTTGGTCGCAATGTATTATGTATGCGCCTTTAAGACGAACGTATCCGTCCGGTTTAAGCCGATAGTACTTAGGCGGCGGAGTCAACTCGAAGTCGCTTCGGTCAATGTATATTTCCTTGGAAAAAGGTACCGAGCGGTAAGTCTGTACTTCCGCCATAGCGTTGTTCTCTACGGAAAGTTCTTCGCTGCCTTCGTAATCGGTAAGCACCACTTTCAACGGATCGAACACGACCATAACGCGGTCTGCGGTGCGGTTGAGGTTCTCCCTCACGCAGGATTCGAGGTAACTTTCCTGCACCTCGCTGTTGGCTTTTGATACGCCTATGCGTTCGCAGAAATCGCGAATGGCTTCCGGCGGATACCCTCTGCGGCGTATGCCGGACAACGTAGGCATACGCGGATCGTCCCAACCCATAACCTTGCCTTCGTCCACAAGTTTTTTGAGATATCTCTTGGACATAATGGTATTGGTTATGTTGAGACGGGCAAACTCTATCTGTTGCGGCAACGGCTGAGGAAACTCACATTCGCGCACCACCCAATCGTACAGCGGACGGTGATCCTCGAACTCCAACGTGCATATGGAATGCGTTATCCCTTCGTACGCGTCCTCTATCGGGTGAGCGAAGTCGTACATCGGATATATGCACCATTTGTCCCCCGTATTGTGATGAGAGGCATGCAGCACCCGATATATCACGGGGTCGCGCATATTGAGGTTGGGAGACGCCATATCTATCTTGGCGCGCAACACCTTGGCGCCGTCGGGATACACGCCGTCCCGCATTTCGTAAAACAATTTCAGATTTTCCTCAACGCTGCGGTTGCGATCGGGGCTTTCGATGCCCGGCTCGTACAACGTGCCGCGGCGTTGACGTATCTCCTCCGCGCTCTCGTCGCTGACATAAGCAAGTCCTTTGTTTATCAGCTTGACGGCGCAGTCGAACATCACGTCGAAATAATCGCTGGCAAACAGCAGCTTGTCCCACTCGAAACCCAACCAACGTATATCCGACTTGATGGATTCGACGTATTCGGCGTCCTCTTTGCTCGGATTGGTATCGTCAAAACGGAGATTGCATTTGCCGCCGTACTTGGCTTTAATGCCGAAGTTGATGCACAGGCTCTTGGCGTGACCGATGTGTAGATATCCGTTCGGCTCCGGAGGAAAACGAGTATACACCTCCGTTACTTTGCCGCTGCTCAGATCGGCGTCTATTATATCCTCGATAAAATTTTTAGATTCGTCCATAATTATGCGTCCTTTACGATCAGTTATCCGACTTGTCGTCTTTGATGAAAGCCCCGTCCTCTTCCTCCGAGAACTCGGGTTCGCCTATCGGTTCGGCGTCGGATTCGCTTCCTTCCGCATTCGTTTGCTCCGTCTGCTCGGCGGAAGAAATGCGTATGCCGTTTCTGTTGAGGTAATCTTCGTCTACGAAGCGAACGATCTTGCCCAACCAATAGATGGGCATATTGCCCGTCTCGCCGTTACGGTGCTTGGCGATGATGAGACTGAACTTTCCCGTGCCTGCGGACTCGGCGTCTTTGTGAATGAACAGTACGATATCCGCGTCCTGCTCGATGGCGCCCGACTCTCTCAAATCGCTGAGTACGGGCTCTCCGCCGCCTTCCTTGCCCTTGATGTTTCTTATCTCGGCGTCGCGCTTTAACTGCGAAAGCGCGATAACGGGGACGTTTAATTCCTTGGCAAGCAATTTGAGCGAACGAGAAATGTTGGCTACTACCTGTTGACGGTTGTTATCCTTGCCTCCCTCGTTGTCGCCCATAAGCTGAATGTAGTCTATCACCACAAGATCCAACCCTTTCTGCGCTTTCAGACGGCGACATTGAGAGGCTATCTCCGAGGGTTGAATGTTGGCGTAATCGTTGCCGTACAAGCTCATCGTGGCGCAAATGGTATCCTGTGCCACGCGTAGCTTGGCGAGATCAGCAACTCCGCCCGGCAGCTGTCCGCTCTTGATATATTCCAACGGTACGGTGGACATACTTGACAGCAAACGTTCGATGAGCTGTTGATTGGACATTTCAAGACTGAATACCGCAACCGTCTTGCCCTGCTTGGCGACGTGTTCCACGATGTTCATAGCCAGCGCCGACTTACCTACGCCGGGACGGGCTGCCAATACAATGAGTTCTCCGCCGTGCAATCCGTTGGTAAGGCGGTCAAACCGACGGAAACCCGTCTGTATCCCGCGGAACTGTCCGGGATTCTTGAATCTGTCGTTGATTTGCAGCAATGCCGCGCCCGTCGCTTCGGACAAAGATACGAGTCCGCCGTTGGATCCGCCCTGTGACAGCTTGAATATCTCTTCCTCGGCAAAGGTGATAGCCTCTTCCGCAGAGGAAGCGCTCCTCGCTTTCTGCACGACGTCGCTGCATATGCGAATGAGCTTGCGCATCTTGGACGCGCGTATGACGATATTCTGATATTCCTTGTAGTTGGCTGTGCTGGGCAGGAAGTCGTACAGTCTGGTTATGTAGTCTATGTCGCCGACGTCCGCCAATTTGCCGTTGCGGCGCAGATGATCCACGAGAGACGCTATATTGACGGTGGCGGCTCTGCTCTCCTCGCCGAAACGGGTCAACTCCGAATTGATCTCTTTCATTGCGGCAAATATGACCGCGTGGTTGTTCTGGTAAAAATCGTCTTGGTTCAGCGCCGCGATGATATCCGCCTGAAACACCTCGTCGCGCAGTATGCAGCAAAGTATGCTCTGCTCCGCCTCGACGCTGTTAGGCATTGTGACGGGTAACGTCGTCTGTTCCTTCCTGACCGGCATTGTGTTCTCCTTTGTCGTCGCGCAAAAAAGCCGTCAAACCTGTTTGCGCACAATTTGGTAGTATAATTATACTTGATTTGACGGCATAAAGCAATTATATTAAGATAATTTTATTTTGATTTATGGCTGTGCGGCTGCGGTTTCTCGTTCGATATATCCGCGAGCGACGACCGCATCTACGCGCTTGTAGCTGTTGGTGCGTATAAGTTTGGTAGCCACGAGCTTTCCGTCGAGATAATATTTGAGGTAAGACTTGGTTTTTACCCCGTCCGAACCGCCCACCACCACCTTGGTCTGGTCGGTATACAGCAGTTCGGGATATTTGTCGGGATCGACGATGTACGACGTGGCGAATTTGTCGCGCGTTTCCACGCTTTCGCGCACTATCTTGTACGGATTTGACTCCCCGTACACCGTGAAACTTATTCGCTTGTTTACAACAGAGGACGCAATGTATATCGGATGGTCGGTATCGTTGGTGAATGTCAGATCGGCGCTTCCGTAGCTGACCATGGCGTCGAACCCCGCCTTGACGTAACTCGACACGAGAGAATGCTGTACCGCGTCGGGCACAAAGCCCGCAAGCAGCAAAGCGTTGTACAGCGTCGTGGATACCTGACACACGCCTCCCCCTACGCCGTCGGTATAGTGACCGTCAAGTATGATTTTGCCGGTTTTGTACCCGTTGGCTTCCGTTCGGGCGCCCACCGTCTTGTTGAAGGAGAAAGTTTCGCCGACGCCCACCGTAACGCCGTTGAGAGCGCTTGCCGCCAAAGCGATGTTGTGACTGCGATTGGAACCGCTGCTGCCGAATGACGTACCGAAACTTCCGCGGCATACGGTGTTGCGTTTGAGGTCCTCCGTCGTCACCGCTTTGTCCGTTACGACAGGCAAATTGATCGTTATGCGATTGCCCCGCGATTCGAGCGCCGCGTCGAACAACTCGGAAATATTTATCGCCGCTCCGTCCCGTCCGTTTCGGTAAGAGAAGCCGTTTTTGTCAAATCGGACGGACGCGTCCTCTCTGTCGCAATTGACGTAGTCAAAGTGACGGAGTATGCCGTCGAAATCGGGTAAAATATAGTTGTAGACCGCTTGTTCCGGCAAGCCGAGCGCAAGCAATCGATCGCGGCAAGCGCGCTTTGCCCTCGCGCCGAGGTAAAAACCGCGATTCTCCGCTTCATCCGTTTCCGATATCTCCCTGCTGAGATCGTAGCTGTACGCGTCGTCGCCGTACTTCACCGTAAATACGACGTTCCAGGGCTTGACCTCCTCGGCAAATGCCTTGTCGCAAACAAAAACGCTCGCCGAAATTGCGAGCGCAAAAATCAAAACAATCAATATCTTCTTCATATACCCAATACCTTACGAGTGTATCCGTTGGGCGAGAAATGTTTGGCGCCTATCTCCGTTCCGTGGACGTAATCGTGAAAATCGCTTCCGCCCGTGACGATAAGTTTGTATTTCCTCGCCATCCGATTGTAGAAACTACGCTCGTTGATATTGTGTGCAAAATATTCCGCTTCGATACCGGAAAGTCCCGCCGCAACAAGCGGTTTGAGAAAATCTTCAAACCGTCGGTTGTCGATATGCAGTTGCTTGGGATGAGCCAACACGGGTATTCCTCCGAATTGCAAAGTGAGTTTTATCGCCTCGACGGGGGTAAGTCGCTTGGTCCGGACATAACAGCACTTGTCTGCGCCGATATATTTATCAAACGCCTCCGCGACGTCCTTGCAATATCCCAACCGTACCATTTCGCGCGCGATGACGGGACGTCCCACGAACCCGTGCGCCTTCAATCCGTCGAGGTCTATGGGCATACCGTGCTCCGCAAGTTTGAGCGCGATGGCTTGGTTGCGCTTGTCACGAAGTTCCGTTACGGGAGCCATAGCCGCGGCGAGCGAAGGATCGTCTATATCCACGTTGTAGGCGAGTATATGCACGTCGATGCCGTCCGAGACGGAGGACAATTCCGCGCCGACGACATACTTGATACCTGCCTCGCGTGCATATGCGCGCGCACGGCGCGTGCCCTCGAAGTTGTCGTGATCCGTTACGGAAATGCAGTCCAGACCCCTTTGCTTTGCCATATCCACAAGCGTCTCGGGACTGAATTTGCCGTCGGACATATCCGAATGTAGATGCAGATCGCATTTCATATGATAAATATACCAAATTTTACAAATTGTGTCAACTTGCGCGTCCGATATTGCACGGCGGCGGATACAAAGTTATTTTGTCCGACATCGCGCAAAACTATTGATTATCTGTTCGATTTCTGCTATACTATAAAAAATATTTATACCGCGTCCGTACGGACGGCAAAACTTCAACGATTTTTATGAAAACCTTATCCCCATCTCCGCAACTGCTGCAATTATTCAAATCGCGCCCCGAAACACTTATCTTCGAGGGGTATTGTTCGTATACCGACAAAGTGACGATATGGAACAGCGGCGACAGCTATGCCTTGATAGCCGATGTGGACGACGTTCACAAGACCTGTTTCTTCACGCAGGATATGTCCTTTGTAGACGCCGTAACGGACAATCTGCACGGCAAAACGGAACTATGCGGAGTAGTACCGCAGATAACGGAACATCTGCGCGGCAAATACCGTTACGAATGGGAGACCCATTGCATATTGCATATCTGGAACGGCAAGCCCTTGCCCCATCGCAATATATGCGAAATCCACCCCATGTCCCCAAAATACGCGCAGATAATATCCGACGGAACTCACTACCGACCGTCGTTGGACGAAGTAAGAGAATGCCTTGAAATACATCCGTCGGCGGCTGTCTGCATAGACGGAGAACCCGTTTGTTGGTGCCTCTGTCACCGAGAAAAAAGTCTCGGAATGCTGTACACGGTGCCGGAATACCGTCACAAGGGTTACGCGCTCGAAGTGATGACCGCGCTGTGCAACGCGGTGATAGACAAGGGCGATATCCCGTACGCGTACATCGTGTCGGACAACGTCGCGTCGATGAACCTCGCCGCCAAATACAACCTCGTCAAGGCGGGCAGAGCGGATTACTTTCTTATCGTAAAGGATTGACCGTCAGCCGCGATTGCTGCGACGCATCGGCGGCAAGAAAAATTAAATAGGTATAAATACAGCAAACCAAAAGAAAAAAAGGAGATTTATATGTTTATCCTCGGAGTAACCTTCGTCGAAATTCTCAAAAACGAATGGCTCGGCATAATCGCTTCGGCGTTTGTTTTGGTGTCGTTTCTTTTCAGCAAACAGACCATTACGCGCCTCATAAATATATGCGGATGTATAGCGTTCGTCATTTACGGCATATTGTTGCCCGCCTACTCTACCGCTTTTATGAACGCGGCGCTGATAGTCGTACATGTCGTATTCCTCGTAAAAGACTACCTCGCCGGGAAAAAGGCAAAGCGCTCGCAAGCGGATACTGTCGGTACGGAAAGCGACGGCAACGCGTCCGACGCTTCGCAAAACGAATAAACGCCTTGACGTCCGAGGCGATCCCGAATGCTTTCGCTCGGCAAGTCCTTACGGCAAATATCTATGCCCTATACCAAAATAAGCGCGATCCCGATTCTATGGGATACGCGCTTATTCGTCGATACGGATTTCGTAGATTGACAGCTCCCGCTCAAAGCTCCGACAAAATTTCAAAACATACAGTAGTCAATTCCACTTTATGAAGGAAGACCGTTTCTCCATTGCATTCCTTGGTATGGACGGAAATTGGAACAGCATAATCAGTGAGCAATATTGTGATTGATCGAATTCTCGTGGCAACTTCTATGAGAACAACGGCAATATCGAAATCACAATCAGCGGCAAATATATGATCGGACTCAACCTCGTAGGAGGCTCGCATTTCACGGCAAACCTCTTACATAAATACCCGAGAAAACGTATTTATTTCTTGAAATAACGGTTGTACAATCCGAGGAAGGCTTTGCCGTGGCGGGCTTCGTCGCGAGCCATTTCGTGAACGGTATCGTGGATTGCGTCCAAGCCCAATTCCTTGGCGCGCTTGGCAAGTTGAGTCTTGCCCATAGTGGCTCCGTTCTCCGCCTCGATACGTCTGCGAAGATTCTCCGCGGTGCTGTCGGTGACGACTTCGCCCAGCAGTTCCGCAAACTTGGCGGCGTGTTCCGCTTCTTCATAGGCCGCTTTCTCCCAATAGAGACCTATCTCGGGATACCCCTCGCGGAATGCCACGCGGCTCATAGCGAGATACATACCCACTTCGCTGCACTCTCCGTTGAAGTTGGCGCGAAGATCGTCGATTATATCCTGAGGCACGCCCTTTGCAACGCCCACCGCATGTTCCGCAGCCCAACTCATTCCGGAGTCCTGCGCAACGAATTTTTCCTGCGGCGCACGGCACTGAGGACATCTTTCGGGAGGCGTGTCGCCTTCGTATACATAACCGCAAACCGAACAAACATATTTCATAATTTCATCTCCTCAATATTATTAAGCGCAATTATCCCCTTGCGCGACGGGTATTCAGTCTTCCACCTTGGTGAATTCTTCTGCGCCGACTCCGCAAAGAGGACAAATCTCGGGAGGCGTGTCGCCTTCATGAACATAACCGCAAACATTGCAAACCCATTTCATGGTAATTTCTCCTTTTTTCGATTTTTGATAATAATACCATTTATCCGTTATTTTGTAAATAGCTTTGAAATAATTTTTGAAAAAACTTGCAAAAAAACGCCGTGCAATGTACAATAAAATTATGGAAATCAACAAACTTCTGTCGCCCTTTCGGCGGGCGATAAACGACTACCGTATGATACTGCCGCACGACAAAGTGGCTGTCGGAGTATCGGGCGGCAAGGACAGTATGACGTTGTTGACTTTGCTTGCGGCATTTCAACGCCACTTCGACATACCCTTCGATTTGCTTGCCGTCACCGTGGATATGGGTTTCGCGGACGGACTATTCGATCCCGTTCAACGCTATTGCGACAGTCTCGGCGTGCAATACAGCTGCGTAAAGACGGACATCGCGCAGATAATCTTCGACATACGCAAGGAGAGCAATCCGTGCAGCCTGTGCGCCAAGATGCGACGCGGCGCGCTGAACGGCGAGATAACGAAACGGGGATTCGACAAATTGGCGCTGGGACATCACCGCGACGACGTCGTGGATACATTTATGCTGAGCCTGTTCTATGAAGGGCGACTCAACACATTCCAACCCGTCAGCTATATGTCGCGAAGCGGCGTAACGTTGATACGTCCGATGATCTACATCGCCGAACGGGACATCGTCGGATTTGCGAAAGATCTGCCCGTCGTGACAAGTCCCTGCCCCGCCAACCGCAACACCGAGCGAGAGCATATGAAGCAATTGCTGCAACTGCTATCCAAGGAGTGTCCCGGCATAGAAGAGAAATTCGCCAATGCCATCATGCACCCGGAAAGATACAATCTGTGGCTCAAACCCTACGATTGATACACCAAAAGGAGTACTTATGGACAAATACACCGAAAGACCCGACGCGGAAGCGCCGAAACAACTCACAGGCACGACAAAGGCGTCTAAACCGGATAAGGACAAAACGCCGCGCAAAATGACCATATACGAATACGAACAAAAATACACCCGCAGACAGAACGCGAGAGGCGCGCGTCTGCTGCTGTGGATGGGCGCAAGTCTTGTAGGCGTGTTGCTGTTCGTATGCCTGTTCTTCCTGACGATGCGCGTATACGAAATAAACGAATACGCCGGTTACGGCGTCGGAGCGGCATGCGTGGTACTGTTTATCTGCGTATTCGTCGTGCCGTTGGTCAAGATACTCAAAACGGGCGCTTTCGTCACCAACGTCAACGCCTACACCGCCAAGGAAGCTCAACGTCACAACAAGAAACTGCGCCACGAAATTTCCGAAAAAATAATAGACCTCACAAGCAAAGTGGACGGCGTAGGTTGGTATGACGCCGAGGTGGTAGGCAGACTCGCCATTGCCCTCAAAGTAGGAGACGAAGAAAAGCTGAAAAGCTGTCTGACGGAATTATATCAAGGCTCCGTAAAGAGATCCGCCAAGGATCTTATATTCAGAAGCAGTCTCAAATGCGCCGCCTACTCCGCTCTGTCTCAAACAGCCAAGGTGGATACGGCGTTGGTGGTTTTCCTCAATCTGCAACTGATAAAGGATATCGTATTTCTGTACGGTTTCCGCCCGTCCGACGCCCGACTCGCCCGGATAGTGGGCAGAGTACTGCAAAACGCATTGATAGCATACGGCTTAGGCGGTATGAACATAGGTCACAGCGTTGTACAGACGATGGGCTCGGCGGTAAAGGGTATCCCCATCCTCGGCAATGCCATCGCCGCCATTGTGGACAGCAGCGTGCAGGGTCTTGCAAACGGCACATTGACAACGGTGATAGGTTATCAGACAATAAGATATCTTACTACGGAATATCGCCTGCAAAACATACTCGACGGCATCGACGTATCGGAAAGTCAGGAAGAGCTGCAACAAGCCTGCGGCGAATTGGAGCAGGAATTGCGCAACAAAAAACGCACAACCAAGGCGACCGCCGTATAACAAAAAAAACGAACGGGGTAGATTTTTTTCTACCCCATTGCTTATTATCGTGACATATACTTGTGTCTGGTGGCTTCGCCGCCGCGTATATACCGTTCGTTCCAATTGTCGGCAAGTATTGCGGCGATACGCTTGTAACGCTCGGGATCCACGCGCGGCAAACGCTCGGCAAGATCCTTGTGAGCGGTAGACTTGCTCACGCAAAACACATCCGCCGCCGCGCGTACTGTACATCTGTGCGCTATCAGATAGTCGGCTATCTCCGTCACTCTTTCGCGTATGTATTGTTTCATCATCCGCTCCGCTTTTTTATGCTATATTAAATGCGCGATGGAAACATATTATTACTTATTGCGACAAAATATCACAAATAACGGCTTATTTGCAGAGAAACCGAACATAAAATATTATCCTTGACAAGGAGTTTACCGTGAAAGATATATCTATTTGGAATAGTCTGCGCTATGCGGCTTTGGGGGACAGCATCACATTCGCGTTGGACGGAACAAGAGATTGCGAACGCATCTACGAACCGTATTGCGAATTGGTAAAGCAAGCGTTGAACCTGCGCTCGGTAATCAACTACGGAATAAACGGTTCCACTGTTGCGACCTACAACCGAACGGGCGACGCATATATGCCTATGTGCAAAAGATATGCCGATATGTGCGACGCCGACATCGTATCCGTTATGGGCGGGATCAACGATTTCGGAAGGGGCGGCTTGCTGGGACAAGCGGGCGACGATACCGAGTACACCTTTTACGGCGCGCTGAACATACTCTGCGCGGGTTTGAAAAGAAAGTATCCCGACGCTTTCGTGTTCTTTATGACGCCGCTGAAAATGCAGCTCTTCGGAGACAAAGACGACGAGACCGTATTCCGATCTTTTTGCAATGCTATATGCGAAGTATGCGCCAATTACGGCATACCCGTGTTGGATACGGCAACGTTGGCGGATTTCTCCCGAGAATACGACGAAGCGGGTTACTACGGCGACGGTCTGCATCCGTCCGCACGTTTCCATCGCGAGGTACTCGCCCCGCTCATCGTAAGTTTTTTGAAGGACAACTACCCGAGACGGTAACAAATCCAATGCAAAAGGACCTTGAAGCGATTTCAAGGTCCTTAAATTATCGGTTCAATGCCAAATGTCGGGGTTATGTGGATCGCCAGACCAAAGAAAGTATTAAACTACCGAAAACCGATAAATTTATTTGACGAATTTCTTTCAAAGTAATGCACTTAGTTTGACAATTCACCGCGACACGCGCTCAAATTCCGCTTTAATACAGAAGTCGGCTTCTATATTTCATTCACTTCTTTAACCCAATATTTCTCACAGATCCAAATTATACGTAAATTCTCACACGCGCATTAGTATTGCCTCTTGCGGCGAACAAGGTCGGACGCGCCGCCGCTCACCACTGGTTGTCGGCGTGTTCGCAAAAAGCCACAAAGGGCGGTATTTGCAACTTGGTGCCGTCGTCCAAAACAACGTAGCCCGTCCACCTGCCGAATACCTGATGACATCTGTTGTACACCAAAAAAGCGCTGAGCTTGGTATAGTTGTCAAAGATAGGCTCCGCCTTGAATACGAATCTCTCGTCCTGATCGATATACCGATATGTATCTCCCGTCAATATCTCCTGCACTTCGCCCAGCTTGTACAGCTTGTTATCGTAGAAAAACGCATTCTCCGTTGCCGCCGACGTGTTGCCGAAGCCCCAACCGATATTGAAGCCGAAGTTCTTGCCGTCGACGACCGTACCGCCGTTGCCCCACACCCATTTGTGGCGATAAGGCCATACGCCCCTGCCCCAATCCAACAGACCGAAGCCGTTCTTTATCTGATAAGCGACGTCCTCTATGCGCACATAACCGTTGACCGCAAAGCAATTCTCTTTGTAATTGAGATACCATTGATCATCTTTGTCAAAGGGTGTGGCGATAACCATCTTCTCCTTGGACTTGCTGACGTTGGTAAGCATAAGATTTACTTCCGCCTTGATACCTTTATAGTCGTTGGCGGTCAAAGCAAGTCTGCGAAACTTATCCGTCGTCTCAAATTGGACGTGCATATTGCGGGAGAAATATTGCAACGTATGCGCCACTTCCGGATTGGTCGGCATCGAGCGTCGGAAGGAAGCGCGCACGGGACAAAACTTACCTATGCCGTGTTTCTCGCCGCTTGCAAGGTCGATGAGAGTAGCAGCCGCCTGCATAGCATAGGAGACGTGCCCCAAGGTAAGCTGCAACACATACCGCCCGTCGAAGTGGATTTGATAGAAATCCCACTCTTTAAGTCGGTGCGAATGTACGCACTTCTTGTCGAGCAGAAAATTCATATGTTTCGAATAACCTGCGACGCGCAATTTGCCGTGCGCGTCGAGAAGCTGCTCTTTGTTTAATATCTCGATCATATATCACTTTCTCCCGGAAACGGCAAATAATGCCAACGTGCGCACTATCAGTTCCAGAATCTCCATATAAAGATAAATCAAACTTGTGGTAAGGCTGTATGCAAGCAGCCATTCGTACTCTCTGTCGATGCCCGCCTGCACCATATAGTCGATATTCTGAATATCCCAGAAAACCGTTATCGTGGCAAATACCACGCAGAACAGGGCAAGTCCCGCCTGCACTCCCAGAAGCAAAGTCAGATTGTTGCTGCCCGCCGCCAGAAAGTACACTATCGGCACGCAGATCAATTCCACCAACACAAAGCTGAGCATGGCTATCACCAGACCCGTTGCAAAACGGCTGCTTATGCGCGCGCCCAACAGCTTGTACAAAACGAGGCACATCGCAAACACTATGCCCGTGCCGAGCAGCGCCGCAAGCGATACTCCGGGGACGTACAGATTGAGAAAACCCGCTATCGTCCCGAGAAAGACGCCCTGCATAACGCTGTACAGCGGACCGATAAACTTGGCTGCGCCGACGTTGAAAATAAGCACTATCGAGCCGACAAGCATAACTACGCCGGCAACTCCTGCTATCGCCACGCCTATCAGTATCAGACGTACAAGTCTGTCCGGTTCTATCTCGCCCGCGGAGACCCTGTACAACGTAAACCACAACAAAAGCTCCGTAACTATCGCCACGCCTATCGTGAGCAATACCAGAAATACGCTCTTGCCCGTGACTCCCCGATAGGTGGCGGGATTGCTCTCCACAGCCATTTCGCCGCGAGCGCTTCTGCGCACCCAACGGCGCATTGACGGATTGCCGTATCTGCTGAACATAAATACCTCCCAAAAGCCGAAGTTTTGTTAAGTGTCAACATTTTTACCTATACAGTATACCATATAACCCAAATATGCGCAAGGTAATTTTTTACTTGACAAAATCCCGTTGTGAAACTACAATTATAGCACAATCAAACAGGGAGAAAATTTATGGCAGAACTTACAATGGACAAGTTGGTAAATTTATGCAAGGGTCGCGGATTCGTGTACGCCGGCAGTGAAATTTACGGCGGTCTTTCCAACTCCTGGGACTATGGTCCGCTGGGCGTTGAGATGAAGAACAATATAAAACAAGTATGGTATCGCAAGTTCGTCAAGGAAAATCCGCTCAACGTCGGATTGGACTCGGCTATACTGATGAACCCGAAAACTTGGGAGGCAAGCGGTCATATAGGCGGCTTCTCCGATCCGCTCATCGATTGCAAAGGCTGCAAGACAAGATACCGCGCCGATGATCTTATCGAAGAGTATCAGACCAAGCACGACCTGCCCTCCACCGTCGCGTCTATGACCAACGAACAGATGAGCCAATACATAGCGGAACATCAGATCCATTGTCCCGTATGCGGCAAGTGCGACTTTACGCCCATACGCAAGTTCAACCTGATGTTCAAGACATTTATCGGCGTAACGGAGAACAGCGCGTCCGCAGTATACCTCCGTCCCGAGACGGCGCAGGGGATATTCGTCAACTTCAAGAACGTGTGCCGCACCACTCGCAGAAAGCTGCCCTTCGGCATAGGACAGATAGGCAAGTCCTTCCGCAACGAGATAACTCCCGGCAACTTCATCTTCCGTACGCGTGAATTCGAGCAGATGGAATTGGAATTTTTCTGCAAGCCGGGCACGGATTTGGAATGGTTTGACTATTGGAAAAACTTCTGCAAAGATTGGCTGCTCCATCTCGGTATGAAGGAAGAAAATCTTCGCCTGAGAGATCACGACAAGGACGAATTGTGCTTTTACAGCAAAGCCACTACCGATTTCGAAGTCAGGTTTCCCTTCGGTTGGGGCGAATTGTGGGGTATCGCCGACAGAACGGACTACGACTTGTCCCGCCACTCGGAAGTCAGCGGAGAAACGCTTGACTACACCGACCCGATCACGGGCGAAAGATATATCCCATATGTCATCGAGCCGAGTCTCGGAGCGGACAGAGCTTTTCTTGCGTTTCTCGTCAATGCCTATGACGAAGAGGTCGTCGGCGAAGGCGATACGCGCGTGGTACTGCACCTGCACCCCGAGCTTGCCCCCTTCAAGGCTTGCGTTCTGCCGCTGTCCAAGAAGCTGTCGCAATCGGCAACGGAACTTTACAACGATCTGCTCAAAGAATTCACCTGCGACTACGACGAGGCGGGCAGCATAGGCAAACGTTACCGCAGACAGGACGAGATCGGCACGCCGTATTGCATAACGGTGGACTTCGACACGGAAAACGACGGATGCGTGACCGTACGCGACCGCGACAGTATGCAGCAGGAACGCGTACCCGTGACGGAATTGAAAGCCTATCTCAAAAAGAGAATTTTCATTTACTGATAAACCGTATATACCGACATATAACGCGCCTTCCGTAAGGACATTCCGACGGAAGGCGTTACTTTTATCGTCTATTAAGTAACTTGCCGAGTATTTTTTCATTATAAAATTTTTACAAAACAGGCATTTGCAAATTGACGGATTATTTGATACAATAGAGTCAGGTTTGTAAGGAGAAACATATGGACATCAATCAAAAAATCACCGAAGAGTTAAACGTTGCAAAGTGGCAGGTAGACGCCGCCGTAAACCTGATAGACGACGGCAATACCATACCGTTCATATCCCGTTACCGCAAGGAAGCTACGGGCGAACTCAACGACGAGCAACTCAGAAAACTTAACGAACGTTTGACATATCTGCGAAATCTCGAAGAGAAGAAAGCGCAAGTGCTCAAAAGCATAGACGAACAAGGACAACTGACCGACGAACTGCGCGCGGAAATAGAAGCCGCCGAAACGCAGGTCGCCGTTGACGACCTCTATCGTCCTTACCGTCCCAAACGCAGAACGCGCGCGACTATCGCCAAAGAAAAAGGATTGGAACCGCTGAGCAACATTATCTTGTTGCAAATGACGGACGTCCCCGTAGAAACCGTCGCGGAACAATATGTCGATCCCGACAAAGGCGTCGACAGCGTTGAGAACGCGATAAACGGAGCGTTGGATATCATCGCCGAATTTATAAGCGACAACGCCGAATACCGCACGGCTATCCGCGACCTGACTTACCGTCTCGGCAAGCTGACGTCCGCCGCCAAGAAGCCCGACGTCAAAACGGTGTACGACAACTACTACGACTTCGAGGAGCCTCTCGAAAAGATACAAGGGTATCGCGTGCTTGCCGTAAATCGCGGAGAAGCGGAGAAGATCCTCACCGTAAAAGTTGCCGCTCCGACGGAACTGATCAACGATTACCTGGTGCGCCACGTCGTCACCTGCGACAATCGGTATACCGACGAACTGCTCAAACGTGCAATTGCGGACAGTTATACGCGCCTGATAGAGCCGAGCATCGCCACCGAAATACGCAATATGCTCACCGAAAAAGCCGAGGACGGCGCCATCTCCGTATTCGGCAAAAATCTCGAACAACTGCTTATGCAGCCGCCGATAGTCGGCAAAGTCGTACTCGGATGGGACCCCGCTTTCCGCACGGGTTGCAAACTTGCCGTTGTGGACGCTACGGGAAAGGTATTGGACACGACCGTAATTTATCCGACCGCGCCCACCACTCCCGAAAAGATCGCCCGCGCAAAACTTACGCTGCAAGCTCTCATCAAAAAATACAACGTTTCTCTGATATCGTTGGGCAACGGCACCGCGTCGCGCGAAAGCGAACAGATAATCGTGGATCTGCTGCGCGAAACGGGACTGCCCGTTCAATACGTTATCGTCAATGAGGCGGGCGCAAGCGTATATTCCGCAAGCAAGCTCGCCACGGAAGAATTTCCGGAGTTCGACGTGGGACAACGCAGCGCCGCAAGCATTGCCCGCAGATTGCAGGATCCGCTGTCCGAATTGGTAAAAATCGACCCCAAGTCGATAGGCGTCGGTCAATACCAACACGATATGAACCAAAAGAAGCTGGGCGAAGCGCTTAACGGCGTGGTGGAAGACTGCGTCAACAAGGTGGGCGTAGACCTCAATACGGCAAGCGCTCCGCTGCTGCAATACATATCCAGCATATCTTCGGCGATAGCCAAGAATATCGTCTCCTACCGCGAAGCGCACGGACGTTTTACCGACAGACGACAACTGCTCAACGTGGACAAGCTGGGCGCAAAAGCATTTCAACAGTGTGCGGGATTTTTGCGGATAGCAAACGGCGACAACTTCCTCGACGCCACAAGCGTCCACCCCGAAAGCTACGAGGCGACGCTTCGCTTTATGAAATTGCAGCACATATCGCCGGAGAATATCGGCAACCTGGCGGGGCTAAGCCGCACCGATATAAACTATGAGAAGCTATCGCGCGAACTCGACATCGGCGAACCGACGTTGCGCGATATCGTGGCTGAATTGGAAAAACCCGCCCGCGACCCTCGCGACGAAATGCCCAAACCGATCCTTCGCCACGACGTATTGGAGATGAAGGATCTCAAAGAAGGAATGATACTTAAAGGCACCGTCCGCAACGTGATAGACTTCGGCGTGTTCGTAGACATCGGCGTACACCAGGACGGCTTGGTACACATATCGCAATTGACCTCCAAAAAGTTTGTCAAGCACCCGCTCGAAGTAGTCAAGGTGGGCGACGTCGTCGACGTCAAGGTGCTGTCCGTAGACCTCGACAAGAAGAGAATATCGCTCTCTATGAAAATCTGATAAAGAATTGCTTTCGTGCATAAACGACAAACGAACGGACTATCGAATCGCTTAAACAGCGTTATCAAAAAAGCAATTAAACGAACGATGCAATATGGATATATTCAAACAATTAGCAGATCATTATAAAAATATCGGCAATTGGTCTTACATAGACTGGGTAAATTTTATCAATTTGGCTGTAAGCATAGTTATAGGTCTGCTTACGGTTCACTTTGTGATATTTGCCATTGTAGGAATATTCGCGCGAAAGAAATTTCCCTCCACTGACAAAAAGTTGAGATACGGAATAATCATTCCTGCCAGAAATGAAGAAAAAGTTGTATGCAATCTGATACAGAGCATAAAAACAAGCAATTATCCGCAAGACAAGTTGACAATATTTGTCATAGCACACAATTGTACCGATACAACCGCAGATGCCGCGCGCACCGCAGGGGCAACAGTATATGAATACAACAATCCGGAAGAATGTACGATGGGATATGCTTTCAAGTATCTGTTTGCCTGTATACACAGGGATTACGACGTAAAGACATTTGACGGATTCTTTCTGTTCAATGCCGACAATGTCGTTATGCCCGACTACTTCGACAAAATGAACGATGCGTTTGTTTATTACGATTGCAAGCAAGTGGTTACTTCTCTGCGCAACACGAAGAATTTCGGCGACAATGCGCTGTCAGGCTGTTACGGCGTTATGTTCTTGCAAGGGTGTTTTGCAGAGGCGAGAGGAAGAACATTGCTTAACTGTTCCACTCGCATACAGGGTACGGGCTATGTGATAAGCAGTAATGTCGTCAAAGACGGAATATGGCCATACGTCTCGCTGACCGAAGATTGGGAATTTACAGCCGATCAGATACTGCGCGGCAACAAAATCAAATATTGCGACGAAGCGATGTTCTACGACGAACAACCCACCGGCATAAAAATAATGCTCAGGCAACGGCTGCGTTGGGCAAGAGGACATTTACTCGTATCCGTTACGAGAGGCGGTAAATTATTGAAAGCGCTGTTTAATCCCAAAACAAAGCATCACGGATCGGTATACGACATATTTATCAATATTCTGCCAATGAGCGTGATAACCATATTTAACGCTTTGGTACAGCTGACGTTGCTTGCTTTGTGTCCCGTATTTAACGGCGATATCGTACAGGTACTGATCAACAACCTGATATTTACGGGGATCGGCGCCGCACTTGCGTATGTAGGATTGACTTTGTATGCGGTGCTAATAATGATAGTAGCCGGTAAGCGTATGCCAAAGACTAATTTCGGCAACAAGCTCGCGACGGTATTGCTTTTTCCCGTTTTCCAAGCGCTGGTTCCGATAATCGACTTTGTTTCGCTTTTTTGCAAAAACCTCGGTTGGAAACCGATACCGCACGACGCCGACATAAAGGTGGACGGCATTCGACTTGTGGGCGGTGACAACATTGCCTCTTGCGCACGCGACGACGGCAACGCCGAATAAATATCAAATAGTAAATTCAAACCAAATACAAAACAGTCGAGCGTACGGCTCGACTGTTTTATATAACGTCTTATTCTATTTCCGAATCCGCCGCTTCCGTCGCGACATCTTGCTCGGCATGCAGCACGGGCAGTTGCGCTCTTTCATCCACAGTAAGTTGCTCGATGGAAACATCCTGTGTATGGATAATCGGTTTCCACATTGCCTTTGCAAACAATCCCAAAAATACGACAGGAAACAAACAAATCATAAATATAGGATAGGCAAATATCGCCGCGAGCTTTTTGCTTCCGGGAGCTTTGATTCGTTTCCAATCCTTGATAACGGCAAGAGAACCGTATACAAACAATCCCAAATAATATGTTACCAGATTGTAGGCGGTATTTACGGCAATTGCCGTTGCAACTGCTGCTGCGCCGTCTGACGCGGCATTCATCCCCACAGTAACGTTGCCGACAATAAAACCGACCAATAGCCAGAATGTAATCAACAGCGACACCGTAAAATACACCGCCATATCATAAAAGACGAATTTGCCAGTATTGAACATATTCTTGATCAACCTGCACGTATACCCCGCCGCCACTTGATAGGAACCTTTCTGCCAACGAATACGCTGACGATACGTCTGTTTCCAACTTGTGGGTTGTTCGTCGTAATATATTGCGCTGTCGCAGTAGGCAATTTTCTCGCCGTGGACGATCTTGTCTATGGAGAACTCCACGTCCTCTGTCATACGACGGTACTTCCAACCGTTTCGTATATCGAGAATATCGCTTGAAACCAAAAAACCCGTGCCGCTGATGTGCGTGGAAACATTCAAAACGTTGCGTGCGGTATGCACAAAACGGCATTCGCGTATAAAATGAACGGACGCGCCCATACTGCAAAGCGAACTGCCGAAGTTCTTACTGTCGCGATAGGAAGTAACGATCTTATTGCCTGCGTCGAAGCATTTGTTCATTTCCTTGATATAGTTGCCGTCCAACAGATTGTCCGCATCGAAAACAAACCACCCGTCCGGATCGTAACAGGGATAGTCCTCTGCAATACGACGAAATATAAAATCCAACGCAAAACTTTTGCCGACGCGTTCGGGATCGCATCTCTCGAAAACCTCACATCCCATATCGCGTGCTATTGCCGCAGTAGCGTCCTCAGTGTCGCAATTGTCGGCGACGACGAATATGCGCAACTTGTCCTGCGGATAATCCTGCTTACGTATACTGTCTATCAATTGTCCGATAACGCTCTGTTCGTTGCGAGCGCATATCACTATCCCGTAGTTGTGATCTTCCTTGGCTTCGGGATAATTGATACGAGCAAAAAGTCCTATAACGATATACACTATCTGATACAGCATCAACAAAGAGATTGCCGCCGACACAGTAAAAGATACAATATCCCATATAGACATAGATTGAAAATAATCCGATATTATCTGCATAAACAAACTCTTACGTTTACTTATTTTTATTTATTATAACATCTCGCCCGAGTGCCGTCAACAACCTGAGGTATTCCGTACAACAATCGCCGAACTTTTGCTTTTCGCCATTTCTTTCGGCGATACTACTGCACAAGCGCATTGAACGATCCTTTAACGAATATATGAAAAGCAGCCGTTATATGATAAATTCACGACGTTTGGTTTTCGATTATATTCGGTTGGGCACTAACACCGAACAGAAAGACTTTCCTTTTGACCGAATTTGTCCGAGATACGAGATTTCCCGTCGACGGATTACCACGTTCGACACGAACGGCATCGTTGCACATTTTACACGCGGAATACAGAAAAAAAGGAGCGAATAATCGCCCCAAATATTGCTTATATATAACGTAGATTTTACGCCGCATCGGACTGTTCGGGATCGCCCTCGCTTGCCCGTTTACGGGAGATATTTAAGCACACGGCTTCCGTTACCACCACCAACACCGTCTGCAACAATGCCGCGGCAAGAGGCGCTGCCCAAAGTTCGGTGAGATCGACGCCGTATTGATACAATACGGGAACGGCTATCCACAGCGCAATCGTGAGAATGTAGCCTATTATGTGCAAGACGAACATGGGCGTTATCACGCCGTATGTCTTCACGTTGCCCGTACTCGATTTGTCGCCAATCCCCGCAAACATAAAGGACGGAAAGCGCACCTTTACCCTGCGAAAATACCGAGGATCCACCTTGGAAAAACGTTGGCGCAACGGCGTCAACAATCCCGTGCATACGGAACATACCAACGTAACAAATACCACCAAAAATACAAGCAAAGACTCATTCATATCGTTCACCTTCGTTTATTGTAACGCAAAAAGGCAAATTGCACAACTTTTTGCAGGCATTTAATGCAAATTTCGATCAAAACCCGATATCAATCGCCGTCGTCCGAACGTTCGCTTGAAGGAAGCTCACTCTCATCGGCAGATCCGTCGATAGCCGTACCGTTGACGTCTGCACCGATCTCGGACAGCTTGGCGGCGCGGAATTTTTTGTTTTCTCTCTGCACGAAATAGGTGGGGATAAACATCAGAGCGGCGACCACGGCAGAGAACAGGAACAGTTCAAAGGGGTAGACGTTATCTTGCAATTTGTAACCGTCCGGCACGTCGGGAATAGGAAAGTATCCCTGAGCGGGCGATACTCCGAATTGTGTTATCTCGGGACCGAATCCCTTGATGATAAGCGGACAGAATATGCTTGCGATAATCATAGGCAAGGTGACGAAGATGATTATGCGCACTCCTTGAAAGCACCCGGCTTTCTCCGCGGGAGTATAGTCGCGCGCGGTGGCATTGAACAGACCCGCCGAAAGCAACGAAGCGCCCTCTACCAATGTGCCGCCTACAATGAACAGCGCATACGTCGCCGCCATATTGTTGTTGACAAACTTGACGACATATACAAGCACACCGCCTACTACGCCTGCCGCCGCAACGGGATAGAAGAACTTGTCCTTGCCGAACTTGTCCATCAATTTGCCGCCTACGACAGCCATAACGGCGGAGAGCAGTATAACTGCGGCAAGAGGCAATACAAAGTTGCCTCCGAAACCCAACGTGTACTGCAAGAGCATTATCATATAAGGCTGCCACAACTGCATTGCAAGTCCGGAAAGCATCATCCCGATGAGGCATATGTATATCATCTTATGCTTTCGGATACTGCTCGGGCGAAAACCGTACACCGCCTCCGACAAATATTTGCCCGACTTGTCAGGCTTTAACTTGGGGCTGTCCTTGATCAAAAACAATCCCGCCACGCCCGAAAGCGCCGTCATACCGCCGAGAATAATGAAAAACCACGTCCAATGACCGTTCTCCGTCAAGCCGTTGAAGCCGACGAATATTATCATAAGTGCCGCTACGGGCATTATCGACAGAATAACGTCCACAAATCCGCGATTGGTAATATCCGTAACGTCCGTTACCCAACTGCTGAAAGCGGCGTCATTGGATATGGAACCGAACACCGTCATAACGCAGTCCATAATAACGAAAATAGTGACTGCCCATACGACATCCGCCGCTGAAAAGTGTTCGTTGCCGAAGAAAGCGAAACTTGCGGTAACTACGCCCCATATTATGTATCCCCAACTTATAAAGACCTTGCGTTTGCCCAATCGGTCGGACAGCACTCCGCCGAATATCGTAACCAACGCCGCCACGACAGCGCTTGCAGCCACCGTTGCGCTCGTAGCCCACCCTTCGGTGGTAATCTGCTTTTGAATATATGTGGAGAAATACATATTCTCCACCATCCAGGCAAGCTGTCCCATCAAACCGAAGACGATTATCGACGTCCAGACGCGCGCGCCCAACTTGTTGGATCTCTTTACTACCAATTCGGACATAAATTTCTCCTGCAAAAAGAATATATTTCATTATACCACACTTCGTCGCGCATTACAATAGAGAAATTGCTCTCCGAAAACGTCTTGCAACCGATATACGCGGCTTACGCGCCGCTTGCCGAAGAACGCGAACGGCATTGCACTATATCCCGCCGCAAACTCTCCTAAAAATAAAACAGGGCGGAAATTTTCCGCCCCATATTGTATTTTTGACTTATTTTCGGTTCTGTGAAAAATGTCGGAATGCAGCCCTTGCGGGGGGGGATGTTTTCAAAGAGGTCAAACCCCTCAGTCTCACTTCGTTCGACAGCTCCCCTTCCGCTTGAAGGAGCGCCTTTTAATTGTACATGTGTAGAGTAATTTCAAAACATAGCCCGACCTCGTTAAAAAAATGGGGTCCACGTCAAGTCGACAAAGGAGACTTGATGGGGAGAGGAACAACCAAGCGACGTTGGCACCGCTTGTGCTTGCACAAGCGGTAACGTCAAGCGAGAGTTGTGACGA
>CANQNJ010000008.1 GCA_947625185.1 uncultured Clostridia bacterium | reverse complement strand
CTCCCGTTGTATCATCGGTTAAATACAATCAAAATCCAAACAACGTCGAAAAGCGTTGATGCAATTGCAAAAGAAATCATAGCAAGGTAAATTTCCATTTAACGGAGGGACTATGGCGTCAAGCAAGGAATATTTGAATTTCATTTTGGAGCAACTATCCGAATTAGCGGACATCACCTACAAGCCAATGATGGGTGAATTTCTGATTTACTATCGCGGCAAACTTGTCGGCGGAATCTACGACGATAGATTGCTCGTAAAACCCGTGAAATCCGCTTTATCCTATTTGCCCCAAGCGGAGTATTCCTTGCCGTATGAGGGCGCAAAGGAAATGCTGCTTGTGGACAATGTTGACGATAAGGCTTTTTTAACGGGTTTATTTGAAGCAATGTATGACGACCTGCCGATGCCGAAAATGAAAAAGCGGTAAAATTTCAATTCAGCGGAGCGATATGTTCAAGTTCGCAAAGAAAAACATTTGAAATATAAATTTCCTTGCTGCGGTTATTATACTTTTGATTCTAAGCCTATCGGCGAATATAATATTTGCCCCGTTTGTTCTAGGAAAGATGATCCGCGTCCATCGGAAAATCCTAATCCGGAAGGCTTTGCAAATAAAGTTTCTTTGAATCAAGCAAAGGAAAATTACAAAAAGTTCGGCGCTGTTGCAGAAAGGTTTATTAAATAGTGCGTCCGCCGAAGAAAGATGAATTTTTCGGATCGGACGAGTAATTTTTATCTTGCCCGCACAGCCGACAGGCGTTTATATCATTGGCATTGCATATATGTCTATTGCGTTGCGCCGTAAGTCCCGTATACCTCGCGAATCCGTAGGATTACGCACGGCTGCTCTTCGGAGTGGCGTATGGATATGCGTTATCGGTTGTAGTAAGCCGAGAAGTATGTCAGAGCGCAATATATAAACAATAAAATCAAAGATAATAGCGGTGTGCGCATATTGAAAAAAGGTAATGGAAAATCCCTGCCTTATTTTGTTAAATGCACATATGGGTTCTGAAAATCTCGCTTTATTGCAAGTTATATTTGTATTCCGTTCCCCATTCCGCCATCGCGTCGATGATGGGGCGTAGCGAATTGCCGAGCGGAGATAACGAATACTCCACGCGCGGCGGTACTTCGGCAAAGACCTTTCGCTCAATAAGTCCGTCCTCTTCCAACGCGCGCAGGTTGTCCGTCAGCACTTTTTTACTGATAGCGGGGATAGTCCTGATAAAATCCGTAAAACGTTGTTTTCCGTTGTATATCAAATTGCGTATCAACAGCAGTTTCCACTTATTACCTATAAGTTGAACGGTGGTGGCAACGGGGCATTCGGGCAGTTCGTCTTTCGTCAACATAATCTTCACCTACCTTTTTACAAGATGGTATTATTGTAGCATTAAGTCGCGTGCGTTGTCAATAGTTCAAATCGGAAACTATGTAACTAATTTATTATCGGATAATAGAATAGTAACATTTGACCATTTCTTTTATTTGTTTGCTATACTATGGGCGTAATTCGGTGAGAATTACAAAATATTTTTTCGGAGGTATCCCAAATGGCAAACAATTTCAAAAAAGTAAGCGTAAAAGACGATTCGCGCGTAGAATTACACGACGCACTTGGTCTCACGGGCGCGGAAATCAGCATAAACGTACTTCCTGCGGGAGCAAGCGTACCTTTCGTGCATGCGCACAAGCAAAACGAAGAGATCTACGGAATTCTGGAAGGAGAGGGCGAGGCAGTGATCGACGGCGAAACAGTTTCTCTTGCAGCAGGAGATTGGCTGCGTGTTTCTCCCGCCGTCAAACGTCGTTTTTTTGCTTCGCAACACAGCGCGATAAAATACATTTGCATACAAGTCAAGGCAAATTCGTTGGGAGGTTATACTGCGACCGACGCCGAGATAATGTAAATTTTTTTGCAAATACGTTAATTTTCAATGCAAATCAGATAAAATTACTGTGAGAATATTGACATTTCATTGCGAGTAAAGGAGAATATATTATGCAAGTCGATTTGAAAGGACAAACAGCTGTAGTGTTCGGCGCAGGCAGAGGTATAGGCGAGGCGATAGTTACGCAACTCGCTCGTGCGGGAGCAAAGGTTTATGTGGCGGATCTCATCGAAAAGAACTGTGCGCACGTTGTTGACAATCTCGCAAAAGAGGGCTTAAACGGAGTGGCTGTGGGCTGTGACGTGGGTAAGTTCGAGCAAGTGGACGGCGTTATGGAACGCGCCGAACGCGAAACGGGTCGCTTGGACATTGTCGTCAACAACGCCGGCATTGTGACGCTCGGTTCATTCCTCGAAACCACGCAAGAGGAAATTTCCAAACTCATCAACGTGAATCTGATGGGCACAAGCAACGGTTTGCAAGCGGCGGTAAAGCGTATGCAAAAATACAATCACGGCAAGATCGTTTCCACTGCGTCGTTTGCGGGACGGCATGCTATGAAGGAGGGCTTTGCCTATTACGGAATGACAAAGGCGGCGATCATATACTTGACGCAAGCAGCCGCATATGCGGGCGCAGATTACAACATTAACGTAAACTCCGTCTGCCCGGGCATTATCCGTACGCCCATGTGGGAAAAGATATTGGATAGCTATGTTGCTGCGGGTCAGGACAGAGAAACTTCCTGGAAAGAGAGTCTCAAACATTTTATACCTTTGGAACGCGGCGATCAAAAGCCCGAAGATATTGCCTATGCCGTGCTTTTCCTCTGTTCGGAATATGCAGATCACATCACGGGACAAGCGTTGAATATCGATGGCGGCGCGTCAATGGACTAAATAATGGATGACAGAATTTTAGACAGATTGATACAAATTTTATGCAACGAGCGAGGCGTTGACGCGCCTCGCCTTACTTGCGCCGATAAGCCCGCATACTTTCGTGCGCTTCTGAACGTTCGACCGCCGATAGCGGCGAGCGAGGAGTTTTTGCGCTTGCAGGACGAGTATTTGCGCGAGACGTTGCGGCTCAAAGGCATAACGGATATCGCAGATCTTTCGCCTGTTAAGCCGGATATCTATCTTTGGCAAGGCGACATCACTACGCTCCGTTGCGACGGGATAGTAAACGCCGCCAATTCTCAAATGCTCGGCTGTTTTAGCCCCAATCACGGCTGTATCGACAACGCTATTCACACCTTTGCGGGCGTTCAACTTCGGCAGGAATGCGCGGAGATTATGAAAGCGCAGGGGCACGACGAACCTGTCGGCGGGGCAAAGATCACGCGCGCTTACAATTTGCCCTGTAAATACGTTCTGCACACGGTGGGACCCATCGTATACGGAGCGCTCACCGCAGAACACGAGCGGCTGCTTGAAAGCTGTTACCGTTCCTGCCTTGCGCTTGCCGACGAGAGGAGACTTGAAAGCATTGCCTTTTGCTGTATCTCTACGGGCGAGTTTCATTTTCCAAACGAGTGCGCCGCCGAGATAGCCGTTCGTACGGTACGGGGATACAAGCGGCAAAGGGCAAGCGAAATCAAGGTTGTTTTCAACGTATTCAAGACGCAAGATTACAAAATTTACTCGAAACTTCTCGGCAAAGGAGACGAATAATGCACGATATCTGGAATCCGTGGCACGGCTGTCAGAAATGCAGCGAGGGCTGCGCGCATTGTTATATGTACTTTCTCGACCAAAGCCACGGGCGGGAGAATAGTGCGGTCGTTACAAAAACGACGGGGTTTAATTATCCTTTATCGCGGGACAGGGGCGGCAGATACAAGATACAAAGCGGCGAGATGATCCGCGTGTGTATGTCGTCGGATTTTTTCGTGGAGGATGCGGACAAGTGGCGGGACGAAGCGTGGAGCATAATACGCGAACGTTCCGACGTGAAATTCTTTTTGCTGACCAAACGTCCGCAACGGGTGGAAAAATGTTTGCCGCGCGATTGGGACGACGGTTGGGAAAACGTGTTTTTCAATGTGACTTGCGAAAACCAACGCCGCGCCGACGAGCGTATCCCCATTCTTCACAGATTGCCCTTCAAGCACAAGGGGATCATGTCCGCGCCGCTCATCGGCGAGATCACAATAGACAAATACCTTGACGAGGGGCAGATCGAACAGGTTATTTGCGGCGGCGAGAATTACGACGGCGCCCGTCCCTGCCGCTATGAGTGGGTAAAGAAACTCCACGACGAATGCGTCGCTCACGATGTCACGTTTGCCTTCATCGAAACGGGCAATTATTATGTAAAGAACGGCGTTACTCGGTTTATCAAGAGCAAAATACGCCAAACATATCTCGCCTATTCGGAAGGGCTTGCGTATAAGGGCAAGCCGATGAAGTTCGAACTTTGCGACAGAATGGGTTTGCCCATCCCCGAAAGCGAACTGTACATACCGCATTACCGCAGAAATTGCATAAATTGCGGCAATCGCCTTATATGCAACGGCTGTTCCGATTGCGGCAGATGCCAAGATGAAATCATAGACATAAAAGATTGAAACAATATGATCGCAAGCAAAATAAAAGACAAACATCATATCGTATCGGACATTGCGCGCCTGCAAGCGGCTCTTGCCTCGGCAGATGCAGTGGTGATAGGCGCGGGCGCGGGACTTTCAACGGCGGCGGGTTTTACCTATTCGGGCGAACGCTTCGAGCGATATTTTTCCGACTTTGCGGAAAAGTACGGTTTCCGCGATATGTATTCGGGCGGTTTTTATCCATATGATACGCCAGAAGAACATTGGGCGTATTGGTCGAGGTATATCCTCGTCAATCGCTACACAGATCCGCCCAAACCCGTCTATCGCGAGCTTTTCGAACTTGTAAAAGATAAAAATTATTTCGTCATTACCACCAACGTCGATCACTGCTTTCAAAAGGCGGGATTCGATAAAAATCGGCTCTTTTATACGCAGGGCGACTACGGACTTTTTCAGTGTTCCGCGCCTTGTCACAATAAGACGTATGACAACGAGGAAACTGTGCGCCGTATGGTGGCGGAACAGAAAGATATGCGCGTCCCGACCGCGCTAATACCGCGTTGTCCCGTTTGCGGCAAGCCTATGACGATGAACCTTCGCGCCGACGACAAGTTCGTTCAGGACGAGGGGTGGGACGCGGCTTGCGAACGTTACGAACGCTTTATCCGCACGCACAAGCAGGGCAATGTGCTTTACCTCGAACTCGGCGTGGGGTACAATACGCCCGCGATCATCAAATATCCGTTTTGGAGGTTGACCGCGCAAAACGATCGGGCTATCTACGCTTGTATCAACTGCGGTGAGGCTTTTTGTCCCGAGCAGATACGGCAACAGGCTATCTGTATAAACGCCGATATATCCGAAGTCATCGACAAAATATAGTATTATCAATTCGCCAAGCGGCTATTTTCCAAAGTCACCTCGGCATTTTTTGCTGTCTACGGGTTCCGTGGGCGAATATTTCACGACCGTATTTATATAAATCGTTGCGGAAGTTTCAACGCACCTTTTCAAATTATAATTATCAAACGTTTATTGCCTCGCATTATTTGCGGAACAGTTACTTTGTCATTAAGCAATTGACGGCAGTATACTTATATGATATAATATCGACGCCGACAGTTCGATTCGGAATGATTTTTCCTACCGTTATCGGCTTGCCGTCGGAAATTTTCACAGAAAGAAGCAGTTATGAAACACAAATTTTTGCTTACAGCCCTATTGATCTGTTTGTTGCTCTTGCCGTTGATCCCCGTCGGCGTAGAAACCGCGCAGGCAAGCGATTTGAAAACGTTGCGCGTCGGTTTTTTTGCATTTGAAGGATACCACACGCAGGATGATAACGGTAAGCGCGGCGGATACGGCTACGAGTTTTTGCAGCTTATATCGAGATATAACGATTGGCAATATGAATACAAATATTTCGACAAGTCATTTGCCGATTGTCTCGATATGCTTGAACGCGGCGAGTTGGATATAGTCACTTCCGCATCCAAGACGTCGGAAAGGGAAGAGAAATTTCTGTTTTCCGAACGTGACATAGGCACGAATTCCGTCATATTTACGGTCAAATCCGGCGACAACAGAATAGTCAAAGGCGATTACGCAACGTACGACGGAAAGAAAATCGGAATGCTCGAAGGTAATTCCAAAAACGAAGTGTTCAAGGATTTCGCCGAAGAAAATGGCTTCACATATATTGCAAAGGATGATTACCAAAGCGAACCGGAACTTACGGCTGCCCTGCAAAACGGTGATGTCGACGGTATCGTTACGGGAAGTCTCCGCGCAATGCAGAACGAGTGGCTGATCGAATCGCTTTCTCCGCAGCCGTTCTATGTATGTGTCAACAAGGACAACGTCGAATTGAAAGAGGAAATCGACTCGGCGATCGAACAGCTCGATCTCGCAGAACCCGATTGGCGCAATACGTTGCACGACAAATTCTATTCCACAGATAAGAGCGGCAATATTATCTTGACCCCCGAGGAACGCAGCTATCTTCGATCTCTTGCCGCGTCCGACACCAAATTGAAGGTGTTGATGAATCCCGACAGAAAACCGTATTCCTACTTCGAGGACGGAAAAGCCTGCGGTATATTCCCCGCCATATTTGAAAAGATGACGGAGAGTTTGAACCTTCCTTTTGAATATATAGCGGTGCAGAGCCGCGCCGAATATTATGAACGCCGCGATTCCGACGATGTGGATATAGTGTTGGATTTCAACGACGACTTGTATCTGGCGGAAAGCAGCGGATACAAGATCACCGACGTCTATTACACGACGACGCACACAATGATCAAGCGGAGAGACTTAAATGGCGCTCCGAAATCGTTTGCCATACAGGAATATGCCGATAACCCGTACTCGGATTATCTTGCCAAATATATCGGCAAAGACACATCGCACATAATCTACGATTCTCTCGACGAGAGCGTTGCCGCCGTCAAGGAAGGAAAATGCGACGCGACCATAACCTTATCTTATGTCGCCGAACTGTACCTATGGGGCGACGAGCGGGATGAGTTGGCTTCCGAATTGATCGGAGAAGCGTCGTCCGCTTATGCCTTGGGCGTAAACAGCTTCAAGAACGAGCATTTGTTGCTTTCCATACTCAACAAGTGCGTGGCGGGACTCGATCGCAACGCGGTATCCGCAATCGTTACCGAGCAGGTGACCAAATTTCGTCCCGTTTCCGACGGCGGGCTTATCGCCTTTTTGCGGCGCAATCCCGTTTATATCGTATTCATAGTCGCCGCCGTGCTGCTGTTGCTCTTTGTGATCGCAATGCTTGCTGTGAGAACGTTCAATCAACGCAAATTGCAAAGGAAAGTTGCGGAAGCGACAAGCAAACTGCAAGCGCAGACGGAAGAACTGTCCGTCGCATTGCACGCCGCCGACGCCGCAAACCGTTCCAAAACCACCTTCCTCAACAATATGTCGCACGATATACGCACGCCGATGAACGCCATTATCGGGTTTACGGCGCTTGCCACCGCGCACCTTGACAATAAGGAACGCGCGCTTGATTACTTGTCAAAGATTTCGCAGGCGTCCAACCATTTGCTTTCGCTCATCAACGACGTACTCGATATGAGCAGGATCGAATCGGGCAAGGTGCATATTGAGGATCGCCCGGAAAATCTTGCCGATATCTTGCAGGGACTTCGCAACATAATTCAGTCGGATATCCATTCCAAGCATTTGGAACTGTTTATCGATACGGTGGACGTCACCCGCGAAGAGGTCTACTGCGACAAGCTTCGTCTCAATCAAATACTGCTCAACCTCACGTCCAACGCCATTAAATTTACCAAGAGCGGCGGATCCGTGTCTATCAAAGTAACGCAAAAGCCCTCCGAACAAGAGGGATACGGAACTTATGAGTTCAGCGTAAGCGATACGGGCATCGGTATGAGTCCCGAATTTGTCAAAACGGTATTCGATCCGTTTACAAGAGAACGCAATTCTACGGTAAGCGGTATCCAGGGTACGGGACTCGGAATGGCTATCACCAAGAACATCGTGGATATGATGGGCGGCAACATAACGGTGGAGAGCGAGCAGGGCGTCGGTACCGAGTTCGTCGTTACTCTCGAACTCAAATTTGCCGACGACGAACCTGAATCGGACGCCATTGCCGAGTTGCGCGGCGTTTACTCACTCGTAGTGGACGACGACCTCATCTCCTGCCAGAGCGTTTCCAAGATGCTCCGTCAGATCGGTATGCACGCCGAGTGGACGGTGACGGGCAAGGAAGCGGTCGTGCGCACGAGAGAAGCCATCGAGTTGGAACACCCGTTCCAGGTGTATATCATCGATTGGGCTATGCCCGATATGGACGGTATAGCCACCGTAAAGCAAATTCGCGCGATAATAGGAGACAGTTCTCCTATCATACTTATGTCCGCTTACGATTGGGCGGATATCGAGCAGGAAGCGCTCAAAGCGGGCGTGACGGGCTTTGTCAGCAAACCGCTATTTGCGTCCGATCTTCATCGCGCCCTGGAAAAGAGTTTGGGAAAAGCGCCCGTTGTGCAGGAACCGACTCCCAAGGAGAACAAATTCGTCGGCAAGCGTATCCTGTTGGTGGAAGATAACGAACTTAACCGCGAGATAGCCGAGGATATCCTTTGCGAATCCGGTTTCGTTGTGGAGACCGCCGAAAACGGCAAGGTCGCTTGCGAAATGGTGGAACATTCGGATGCGGGGCATTACGATCTTGTTTTGATGGACGTTCAGATGCCTATTATGGACGGTTATGAGGCGTCCAGGCGCATACGCGCGTTGGATAACAAGCAATTGTCCTCCATCCCAATCATCGCGATGACCGCCAACGCCTTTGAAGAAGATAAATCTAACGCTTTTGCCGCAGGTATGAACGGGCATCTTGCCAAGCCGATAGATATAGACAAGATGTTTGCAATGTTGGAACAATTGTTGTGCGACGACTCAAACGACGGCGAGTAGATTGCGGCGAACATAATATAATGAGTAAATAACAATTTTTATTACAAAGCCTCCGGCAGCGGTAAAATATCCGCTGCTTTTCGTTAATAAATTTTTGTGTTGATCGTTTTGTGTCGATCACCGACGGCAAGTTTTTTGTTTTACGATACTTTCAACTAAATGCAAAAATACATCGCGGCGTCGCAATATATTTTGAGGGCGGAGCGGTCGTTATATTGCCGACAGATCGAAAAAAAACAAATCAGCCGCACTTTGACGTCGGATAGCGGAATACAATAAAAGCGTGAATACTTTGTTCAGCCGCTTTGCGGCGGTAGTAGACAGCGGCGTTGGCGGATTGACCGTCCTCGCAGACTTGCGCGAGAAATATCCCCGATGTAACTTTTTGTACCTTGCCGACAGCGCTTATTGTCCGTATGGGACGCGGAGCGAAGCCGATATTCGCAACAGGGTACATTCCGTCGTCGGTTGGCTTGCCCGACGCAATGTCGCCGCGGTGGTGTTGGCTTGCAATACGGCGTCGCTATTTGCCGATAGCCTTCGGGATCGGTTCGATTTGCCTATATACGATGTGGTCGCGCCCACATGCCGACTTGCCGCGGCAACTACCGTCAACAAACGCGTTGCCGTTCTCGCTACTGAGGCGACGGTTCGCGGCAACGTATATCCGAAATTGCTTGCGGAATACGGCGTCGATGCCGTGCAGACGGCGTGCAGCGGTTTTGTCCCGTTTGTGGAGGGCGCCGCCGTCGATACCGACGCGTGCGATTCGGCGGTCGACAACGCGCTTAAAGATTTGCCGCACGCTTGCGCGGATACCGTTATACTCGGCTGTACACATTTTCCCGTGCTGCGCGACAAGATCGTTCGGTATACGGGCAGCGCTCGCATTGTGCAATGCGTAGTGGATTTTGTGCCGCCGAGCGTCTGCCTTTCGCGACGCCACGGCAAGTGTATATTCTTCACTACGGGGGACGCTTCGGCTGCAAATAAAGCCTCGGAGTTTTTCTCCAAGGCTCGTTTCGTTCATACGGATATTTGATAAAAAGCGATATTCTTTGGTTCGTTCGATCGCGCTATTGTTGCGCGGAATGTTCGCCTTGCGCGGCGGAACGGGTGCGGGAGGGCTTTTCTTTTATTCTCGATACGAGCTTGGCAACCGTTTTCGACTCCTGCAAGGCGGCTACTATCGCCGCGTTTACGACGAGATTTACCGCCGACATAGGCGCTCGCGCGGCAAGGTACAGCAGAAAACTCTTTTTTATTGCGCCGTGATTGCCGCTGATAAGATCCCACAGACCGAGCGGACTCGGTCTTACCCCGACGATATACTGCAACCACAAGCCGAAAGTATTCAGTCCGCACAGGCATACGATGTAGCACAACGCCGCGGATAATATCAATTTGACGATACGCGGCAGTTTTATCTTGTAAATAAGCGCGCATATTACGCCGTACAGCGCAATGGATAACGCCATAAACCAATTGTAATCTCCGAGCGGGTGTATGAGATGCGCTATTAGGTCCCCCGTGTATCCGACGATCGCCGCAGGCAGCGCTCCGAAATATATCCCCGTAAAAAAACAAACCGCCAACGTCAGGGATACCGCGTTGTTTCCGGGCAGCGGAATGGTGCAGAAGTTGGCTGCTACGGACAGCGCCGACAGCATAGCGATACAGCAAATCTTCAAAGTCTTGTTCAAGATAAAAAAATCCCCTTTTTGCAATTGCAAAAGGGTCCGATGTGTGGCAAGCCACTTGGTGACCGACGTCGCGGCGAATGAGCTTAGACTCGGATAGGCAACGGACCAAACGGCGCACCGCAGAACGTATGAGTTCTTTCGTCCGCGCTTTTTCCTAAACGCGGCACTTGACGCGAGCCGTCAACTTTGCTGATTACATTATATTAGTTTACGACGGTTTTGTAAAGCGATTTCGTATAGCAGTTGCCGCTATTTCGTATGCGGAGCGATATGCCGTCCATTATACGTTGCGGCGGCGTTTGCGCAAACAAAAATTACATATTTTCCGCCGCGTTGCTCACACTACGGATATGATTATCATATTTATCCGAGCAATAATACTCTTTTCCGTGTTGCTGCTTGTTTTTCGTATGATGGGCAAGCGGCAGATCGGCGAGATGGAACCTTTCGAGTTGGTAATTACGCTGGTGATCTCCGAATTGGCTTGTATCCCGATGGCGGACAGATCCATACCCATCACCTTCGGCATCGTGGCGATATTGACGATGTTCGTCATACATCAATTTATTTTGATTTTGTCCCACAGCGACAAGTTGCAGGGAATAATCAACGGCAAGCCCGTAATGGTGGTAAACGGCGGCAATATTGACGTACAGGCGCTTAAAAGTCTCAATATGCACGTCAACGACCTCTTGCAGGCTATGCGGGCCGCGGAGTTTTTCTCGTTGGAGGAGATAATCTACGGCATAATGGAAACCAACGGTCAACTGACCGTCGTAGCCAACAAGGAAATGGAAGATAAACAGCAGACGTTGCCCGTTCCGCTTATATTGGAGGGCAAATGGAACGAAGAGAATATCAAGGGAAACGGTTTCGATAAGCAGGAACTCGAACGATTGCTCGTCCGAGAACACGTCAAGCTGAGAAACGTCGTGTTGCTCGCGGTGGACGAGAACAACCGAATGACTTTGCAACGACGCAATGCGCCGATCTGTTTCAAAGACGTGGAGGTGTCGCGTAAATGACCAAGAATATCTGGGCGGGACTTATTGCTCTTGTGTTGGTAATAACCTGCGGCATATTGGAAGTGGTGTTGTTGTCCGACGATTACGAACGGCTTGCCTCCGAATGTGACGAGATAATCGCCAAATGCGACGATGAAAGCCTTACGTCAGCCGAATACGACGAATTTCGCAGCAAATGGGTGGAACTTCGCGAAAAGAGTGAATTGCTTTTGCCGCATATAGACGTATATGAGATAAATCTGCGATTTGCGGAAGGACAGGCGTACGCCGAGGACGGCGATTATGCGCAACTCAAAGCTCAGCTTACGGTGGTGCGAGAACTGCTCGATTATGTTCCGCATCTTATGAAACCAACCGTTAAGCATATTTTGTGACGCGCGTCGGATCGCAATTATCGGCGCGTTTACGCTGAATATTTCGCTTCGACGGCATTATACGAAACGTCCCTTATTGTCGCTTAACGCGGCGGTAAGGGACGCATTGTGTTATGTCAATAACTTACTACAAGTTCGTTTTGTTCGTTTTTGAGCGACGGCGCGTAGAACGGAGCGAAACATTGCTGACCGTTTAACGTCATACATTGCACCGAGGCTTTGGAAAAAGTGGTGTCTATCCGTTTTCCCGCGATATTCAGGGCAAATTGTTCCAGCACGTTCTCCGCAGTAACTTTCGGTTGGATCTGCAACCGACCTGCGGAGATATTGAGCCCGTACAGGTTTTCCAATTGAGACACATAGTACCAACATTTTGGGATTTCGTATTTGTTGCACAGATCCTTCAATCGTTCCTTGGACGGATTTGCAAGCGGTACCGCGCCTATCGCTTGCGCGTAACCGTACAGACTGCTGTCGGCTGTAATGCGCTTCTTCAAATTGTTGTATTCCACAAGGCACTTCACTCTGTCAAAGCAATTCAGCTTGGCGGCGCGTAATAGCGCCAGCGCCTTTATGCACAGTTCCTTATCCTCGAATTTTTCGGAAATCAATACCCCATATACATTTTTTACCCAATCGAGAGGCAATTCTCCCACAAGATTGAGGTAATAGATCGCGGCAAGCGGCAGGGCAAGTTTGTCGCAGAAGGAGCGCGTTCCGCCATTGGAGTCGTAATAGAACGTATCCGACGAACCCTTGTCAAATGCGTCTTGAAGGTATTTTCTGACGTATTGGGGATTGGTGTAGCATATTGCGGCAAGCGTCAGACAATCGGGACGTTTGAGTCTGTTATTCAGACAGAAAACGTTCTTTTCGTTTACATAGTTGAGATATGCGGATACAAGACTTTCTCGTATTATCGGCGCCGACGGCGGCGTTTCAAGCATAGACGTCAACGTAAGGCGGATATGTTGCGCTCGCGCAAAACATATTGCGAGGCTGTTGCCTACGGACAGTTCGTTGCTCAATTTGTAACGAAGTTTTTCCTCGTTACATTCCAACGCGTTTGTGCCGAAACTTTCTATTGTGCCGAAACACTGTATGCAATAGTCGCGTTCGCTGTCCTTTATCGTGAATTTGTTGCCGTCCTTGTCGTAAGTTATTTGCGAACGACGCTCCAACGGAAACAAAAAGAGCGTTCGGGCGGGCACCGTATGCTCCACGTCGTATATCTTGGCGGAGTCATTGGTGATACACAGCGTGGATCTTTTGCCGCCGTATATCAGTTTGTCGCCGTCCAGCTTAAAGTCGTGTTCGTTGAGTTTTGCTATCAAGCCGTTGTTTACCGAGTAGACCCCTTCGCCGCCCACTCCGAACACAAATCCGCGCAGCAAGGTGGTGGAGTTGCCCGCGTTATCCAGAAATGTAGCCACGTCGCCGTTGCCCAATTGATAGGTATATTTCAACTGTCGGGACATTACTTTTGCGGGACGCATAAGAGCGGAGCTGTGCGACGTCAGCACGAGCGGCATTCCGAGAACGTTGACGCGCGAACAGGCGTTGTCCCACAGATAGGGACACTGCGTCGTTCCGAAACGTTCGAGTTCGGCAATCGAATCGGCAAGCATAGGCGAGTTGTCGGCGTATACGGTCACTATGTCGAAATTGTATTCGCCGTTTGCCTCCAATGCGACGTCGAAAGTCTGCGATGTTTCTCCGTAGCACGCGACCGTGGCGTTGTCGTTTACGACCGCCACCGCGGTAAAGACGTCTTTCGCAAGACACAGCGCGTTTCCCATTCGGAAGTAAGACGCATTCGCCGCAGCGTCAGTCAGGGGTATTTCCACCGTGAAATTTCTCTTGCGTTTGCTTATATTGTACAGCGTACATTTGCGTATTTCCTTATTGTTGTCTAAGTAGTATCGCATAGTAAGTCGTACGGTGCGCGTAGAAGAAACAAATTCCGCTATCTTTTCGCCGAAACGGCTGTTGACGAATGTATCGAATACGTTGCGCTTATTTGCGTAAACGAAGAGTTTTGTCTCCGTCCTTGCGGGTACCGATTCGAGACGCGCTGCGGATTGCCCCATGCAATCTATCACCGTTGCGACGCGCTTGCCGCAATAGGTCGCCTGAGAGTAACGCTTGTTTGCGGAAAAGTCATGTTTTAGCAATATGGGGTGCAAAAAGCGTGCGGCATATTTCTCCGCATATGCTTTTTCGCCCAACAGAAGCATTGCCGTCGCGCAATAGTATTTTATTCTGTACAGACGTATCGCTTCCGACAGATAGCGTTGTTCGCGTTCCGTCAGTTCCGCTATCTCGCACGTTTTGTAAATGAGTCGCTCCGTCGTTTCCGCATTTACGGCAAATTGCGTGCATTTGCACATCAGCTCGGCGATCGTTTCCAATCTTGTGCGCTCGGTATCGGCGGGAAACAGCATATATCGCTTTGCGAACAACTTTTTCAGACGCACATATTGCGTCCAGAACTCTCCGAAATAGCTCAGTACGACTTTTTCCGCTGCCGACTCCGCACGTGAAAGGGCAATCTTGTTGAGACAGAATTCCGTTTCGGCGGTATCTATCGGCGCGGACAGCGGATAGTAACGATCCGCTATATGTTCCAACTGCTCATAGTATTGCTGTTCGGTGGTGGCGGGTCCAACCAATTCGGCATAAGGGTTTTTATTGAATTGCCAGCGAAGATTTTTGTACAAATATTTTGCGATCATAATATACCTCGCAAATATTGTTGACACAATTGTCGCCGTTTACACGGATATTCGATTTGCGACAGTCAAATTTTGTCGAATAAAAATGTTTTTTCAGCCGAGCCTTTCTCGGTTAAAAAATGCCTGAAAAAGGGTCTATGCTAAATGTAGTGGGTGTAGAAGTAAATGAAATACAGAAGTCGACTTACAAATTAAAAAGGAATTTGAGCGCGCAGAGATGCGCGTGTCGCGCATAGTAGCGAATAAAGCGAAAATTCCGTTGCAAGCGGCGACCTGCGCGGCGCTTGCAGCCCACCCCGGGGATGCCGGGGGTACGGGAGACCCCGGCGAAAGTCTGAATAAACGAAGCCGAGGTGTCCTCGGCTTCCTCAGTAGTCCGACCAAGTCTGCGCTTGCGCCCCGTCAGGGGTCGGTTGCGCAGTCAACCGTACAGGCTTGCGTTTGGTCGGCGGCTCTAATGGCATAATGTTGGGGTTAAACAAGTTTATTTTTCTTCATAGGCTTTTTTTACCCCAACATTTGCAACATTGTGCGTATGCACAAACATAGAGCCAAAAAAAACGACCGTTGTCCGGTCGTTCTTTATAAATATATATAGTCCGTTCTTATTTATTTCGTTTGAAGGATCTCCTGCAATTTTCTTCTATCAACGCCTTTTTGTTGTCGAGGAGATAGTCGAGATTGTCCACATTAACGTTGAATCGGCGTAGCGTGGCAAGCAAATTGCTGTCCAACAGGATGTGAATGTCGTTTACTATGTCCATTGTCTCGGGAAACTTATCCGCGCTTTGCAATCTGCTTTTTATCACAATAAACAGTGAACGATCCCGTTTGCGATAGTAGGGCACCGCTTCGAAGTTGAGTTCTTCGTAGCTCAGGTCGCACAGGTGGTGGTTGGTAACGGGCGCGTCGCCGCCTTCGCCGAATACCTCTTCCGCCGACGGTGCAAATTCCGTTTCGTCGGGATATTCCACAGAGAGGCTTACTCCCTCTTCGGTGAAGTCGCACAGATATCCGTTGCCGCCGTCGCCGTAGCGGTGCGGAAATGCTTCGCGTTCCGCTTTCAACTCCTCTTGCAGTTGTCGTTTGATTTTTTTGCGCATTGCAACGTGAGATATGTCGGTAAAGTCAAACGGAAAGTTTGCGGCATAGTATTCGCGTTCTTTCTTTGGCAGCCACACGGCAAACAACACTATGTAGATGATCGTCGCTATCGCCAACAACGCGCCCGTGCATACGTCAAGGATGACGGATATGGTTCTATCGGCGATCAATTCTTCCGATATTATCATTACCGACGCGCATATCAAGAACAGTACAAAGTAAGCCAACGTTATGTACGGCGCCTTGCGGTAGGCGGGACTGCTCGGTTGACGGCTTGCGGAGTATTCGCAATAGGCGGCGGCAAGTTCTTTTTCCGTTGTGGGCGGCGTCTTTTTCTGCCAAGCGTAAACCGCCGCGCTCGCCAATACAAAAACTCCCGTCAACACGCCGACTATTATCATCATTGTGTGATTTTCCGCGCGTTTCTCTTCCAACACCGTTTGATAGTCTACGATTGTCCCTTCTTCCGTTTTTATCCCGATGATCCAGGGATATGTGCTTTTCAATTGCCTTGCGGGGATATATAACGTCACGTTTTTGTCCTTCAATGCGCTCCAATCGTCCGTTTTTGTCTCGATCGGTCCGGCGGTGTAGCGTTTGTTCCCGTCCAATTCCACGATAGTGGTGTCGCTTTCTTCGCCGACGAAAGTAACTTTTCCCGTGATCTCCGTTACGTCTCCGTTGAAGTTGCGAGTACCAAGCAAGGCTCCTACTATCAGCACAGCGACATACAGCAGTGCAAAGAGCATCAGAAGACCTGCGGACATTTTCAATCGGTTGTAACGCGGGTTGGGTACCAAGACTTTGTTGTACATAGTATTTTTATCCTTTGGGTTGTAATGTTTTCAAAGCCGTCGAAGTCGGATATGTACGCTTTCGACATATTGTTCTCTTGTTGCATATGTCGAGTCGTTATTCGGCTATTTTTTATTTATTATACCATAAATTGCGATCCGATACAAGGACATATGGGACTAAAATGCAGTTTGAGTTGGACTTGAAAACAAGTTTTCAAAAATTCACCCAAAACGGTTGACAAATTTAACCATATAAATTATTATAATATGGCAATGCGGGATTGGCGGAACCGGCAGACGCGTGCGTTTAAGGGGCGTATGGGAGACCGTGTGAGTTCAAGTCTCACATCCCGCACCAAGATAGAAAAACCACAAGATATTGTGGTTTTTCTTGTTTTTAACACAATATATTGTGGCTTTGTGATTTTTTGGTAACACTTTTAGTAACATTTGCTGTCGGGTTATTAACCAGGGTTTTGCCAAAAGGACGAAAATTTTCAAGTACTACTTAAACATAAATCAGATATTTAAGGAATTGAAATTATCCAAGTAATCTTTCTTTTTTCGCGGAAATAAGTGTCCATAAGTTTTCATAACCTGCTCAACAGTATCACCAATTCGTGCAGCGATGTCATACACCCCGCACCAAGTGTGATAGCTTGAACTTCTTTTTCGCAAAAAGAACGTTCGGGCTATTTTGCTTTATGGGATAATTTTATTCTTTCGGAGTATAAAAAAAGGAAGTCCCTGTTATGGAACTTCATTAAACTATTCGCTCGACTTTATTTTCACTTCATATAAAAACAGGCAACGAAATTTTTCGTTGCCTGCGTCATTTTACGAAATTATATTTTGTAAACCTCAAATCAGTCTGTTTTTTTCGAGGAATCGGCGGGGGGGGGGGTGAACTTCTTTTCCGAGCCTTCGCCGCTTACGGTACCTACAAAGTGTCCGCCCGCATCGTAAGCATCTTTGCCGTCGTGATCGGTATACACGGTTTGCGTGTGACCGTTACTGTCCGTATAAGTAAATTCATCGCGTTTGTAGTAGTCGTCCGTGGGGCTTGATTCGCTTTTTGCAGTCGGTTTGCTCTTTGTATTGGCGAGCGTTTCGTCGATGAAGTTAAACGACTTGTAAAAGGCTCCTACTGCGCCGAGGTTGCCGACATCGTATCCGTTAGGGATCGAAACGAGGATACCGTTTTTGGAAATAGCAAAGTTGGGAGCGAATGTGCCGATCAAAAGCATTATCGCTTGATAAGGGAGCGTGAGCCAGAACGTGGCGAATTGGACAATGCCGTCTACGATTGTCAACCATATGCTACTATTGTAACAATTATCAACAAACGACTTGTATTCGGCGGAAAGTTTGCGATATGATTGACCGTATGTATCTTGGTAACGGATAGCTTTTGTCGCGAGAAAAGCAAAGATGGGATAGCCGATAAGCGACCATCCGCCCGTCGGCCAGAATATGGCAATCGAGAGAATTATTCCAAGCGCATAAATGATATTTTTAATTCGGCTATGTGCTATGCGGTATTTCGCACCGATAGCGATAACTGCAAGTTCTTCCTGCGAGGCTTCTCTTTTGAACTCTTTCCACGTTCTTTCGTCCACGCTTGTATCGTATAGGTCGAGTACAAACTCGGAGCGTTTGATGTCCTTCTTTTCGAGGTTTACGCCTGCCGAAGCCGCTTGAAATTGGTTGTATACGTCATTGCATACCTGCTCGTCTTGCTCAATGAAAAATTTGTCGTTTTCGTAGTCGACCTCAAATACCACGATACCGCCGCCGTCCTCTTCGGAAACGTCCACAGTCTCGGCAACAAGATACAGTTTGTCGCCGTAAACATTTACATACAGTTGACGGAATTCCACCGTGACGTCATTTTCGCTTTGCAGTACGAGGTTTTGGGTATTGTTTTCGTCCAAAACCTGCGACACAGTGGGTTTATGCTCGTAATCCACGGGGTAGTCCGCCAAAGTTTTTGAGGCAGCAGACGTATCGGCAAACGCTCCCTCTTTCGGAACCATAGCTTCTTCGACTTCAGGAACTGACACGCTCTCTGTTACGGACTCTTTTTTCTTCAAAGACTTTAATCCTTTCGCCCCGCCGACAATCGAGAAAATACCCACGAGGAACAAGGTGCATATCGCCCCGAATACAATGGTGACGACATTTGCCCATTTGTGTTTTTTACCCAAGAATGCGAATACAAAAAGAATCACCGCAAAAACGGCATACCCCGTAAACATGACAAATGGAGTCATGTGCGCATCGGCATCGGAGAGGGCTGTACCAATGAATCCGCCAATGGCAGCCAATGTCAACAATATCGGCAGAACCAGCCTCAGAGCAAGTCCGCCGCCCGAACGTTTTTGTTTTTCGCCTGTTTTCTTCATAAAAAACCTCCTCAAAATAAATAAGGGCATCCCTGCATAGACAGGGACACCCGCATAGAGTATCCCATTGATTGCGTTATAATCCATACACGGATATGAGAGGGATACAAAATGCCGCTGTATCCCGTGTACAAATTATAACGCATTTATAGTTTACCACAAAACAAGGACATCGGCAAGAGGATAGCCGAAAAAATAGAATATAAATATGTGCTCGATTTCCTTGACTTATCCCTATCTATTATGGAAACGAAATAAAATTATACCGCCTGAATAACTTGAAAGTCCAATTTTATTTTCAGTCGGTGAAAAAAAACGTTTTGTTATGTATTTTTTCTTGTTTTTAACACAATATATTGTAGTTCTGCGATTTTTTGGTAACAATTTTGGTAACATTGAATATTCAATTATTGCCAAAGGTTTTGCAAAAAGGGTTCGGCTTTTTCTGTAATTCCCGCCTCGACAAAGCAAGTTGTAATGGTGCGGAATATGTCTAGAAATATTCTCAGAACCGAGTTAATGACACAGATCAACTATTATCTTTTGGTAAATTACTTTATCTACTTACAAATATTATGTCGGTAACAAAGGTTGCAACGACTATACCGGAGTACATAAGTAGACTTTCATTTCAATTTTAATGTACCACTATGTGATAGAGCTTCAATTAGTGGCGCAAGTTTACACGCAGGAACGGCGCACAGGGCAAATGACGGGCTTAAAACGGCAAGTCGCCTATAGGTTATAGCTTTGCGTGACGTGATTTATTGTTATTTGAAGTGACTTTTTCGAGTTCTTTAACGAAAGAGGTATTTCAAAGACGGCGGTAACTTGCTTTGTAATGCCGGATCCTATATCTTCCAAAACATTTAGTGGGTTATCCACGCCTGATAATATTGTTATCGGTTCGTATGTAGCATTGTCGATTTTTAATTTGCAATTTGAACTATAAAGAGTTATTTTGCTATTTGAATTGTTTTTTACTGAAAAAGTCACGACCACAAAGTTCTCGTCTGTTTGTTCACCAAAGATCGTACTGCCTATTTGTTGAGTGTTGGAAACGGAATTGATTGAAAAAGAGAAGAGTTTTTCGGCATAAGGAGTATCTTCGCCTTCAAATAGCCAACCATATACGCTCAAAAAAATAACTATAAACACAATTATCCCGACTACTATTAAAATGATTTGAACAGTCGAAAGTTTTTTTGTGTTATTTTCTTGCGTTGGTTGTTCGTCAAATAACGGTTTAGACATAGTGTATCACCTACTTATTCTTAGTTAATATCATTGCAATAATTTTAGCGTCCTCGGCAGTAAGTTTATCCAGCTGTGAAATGTCCACTCCGAGGTCTTTTAGCGCTGAAATAATGCCGGTCATAGTAAGGGGACCGTCCTCTTTCTGCCCGCAAAGGTAATCTACGGATACGCCGAAGTAGGCTGCGACTTTGCAAACCTTGTCGATACTCGGCATTGCGTTTTTCCACTTAAAAATTGTGTTTCGCGACCAGCCAAGTGCATCTTGCAGAATGACACGAGATATGTTGCGCTCTTTACACAATTGGTCGATTTTTTCGACAATGATTTTGTTAGTCTCCATATTTTCGCCCAAAAATAAAAAAATTCCTTGTTGGTTCACCTAAAAACAGCCGTTTGGGTGTTGACTTAACAACCTATTGGGTGCTATACTAAAACTGTGCCCAAGTGGTAATGGCATAAAGTAAGCCAATCTTACTCGTCACAGGTTTTGACAGCATGTAAGCCGTTTAGGATAAATTCACGACATTATTCTATCACGGCTAAACCTACTTGTCAAGACAAAATAAAATTACTTGAAAAAGGAGGTGAATGTGATGTTGGCATTAAAAGGACTGATTCCGGCATTAAGAGAGGCAGGAATGACCAATACGGAAATTGCTGCGGCTGTCGGTGTCTCGGGAACGCAAATTACCAAGTACGTCAAGGGCTATGCGGCACCATCTTTGGGAACGTTAGTTGCGATGCACGATATTTTGGGAAAGTCGTTAGACGAACTTGTATTTGGCAAGAAAAAGTATTGGTATTGACGTAAAATTTTATTGGACAAGGGTTATCGGATTTGAATTGGACGGCAAACTTGTGTCGTTGAGGTAACCAAAATACATATGTAAATTTTACAAGAAATACTATCGGACAAGGAGTTACATCGAATGCTCGATAAGAGCAGATTTGAGTGACATAGTGCTTTTATTTTGCATAATGCAGCATTTTACCAATGACAAAATTTTTTCCATTCGAATCAGGTGCCCGATCCGCACTGACAACGAATTCAAATTCGAGTTGCATATAAAGGGAAGCGTAATATTACGTTTCCTTTTTCGTTTGCGTTTTTGTCAATCGTCGCAGAAGCGGCGCGGCGCTCCGTCGGACGGAGTAGTGGAGAGAATCGTAGCGACGGACAGGTCTGTATCGCCCCTTGTCTTATTCTCAACGGACGTTTGCTGCTGTTTTGTGCCAAAAAAAAAGCCCGCAGGCGGTGCGGGGCTTAGTCTATCAATGTGTCGGAAATTTTGCCGTAAACGGCGGGGGCTTTTTCCGCCCAGGTGCGTTCTATGTACTTTGCGATATTGCGCGTCATCACGTTGAACTTAACTTCCAATGTGGTTTTTGTGGGTTCAACTATTTTGAGCGTTACGTCATAGCTGCCGTCGGGGCATTTTTCGTATGTTGCGACGTAATCCTGACGGCGGCGGTAGTCGATGCGTTTGTGCTTGATATCGTCGGCAATCATCTGGCGTACGCTGCCCGGGATACGCGTGTAGAAGTTTTTCAGGCACCATCTTCCCTCGGCGGTCAGATCGTACAATTCGTCTCCGCCGCCCATAGGCGTACTCTTGTAGACAAATCCGTTTTGTACGACTTCGTAGAGAGTTTGCTTACAATTGGTAAAGTCGATCCAATTGTTTTTGTAACTGCACAGGTCGAGAATGGTGGCTTCGGTCAATGCCGTCTCCATCTTGTCGAATACGAACAAAAGTATCAGTTTATTCAGCGTGCTATCCTGCGTGATACCTGCTTGCATAGTTACCTCTCTCTGTTGACCCAATAAGTATACACTAAAACTCGGTTTTCTACAAGAGTTTTCAACGTTTTTGCACAAAAATACTTCCAAAAAGATATCAACTGTGATAAACTGTATTATATATATAACTGTACGGCAAGACAAATACAGGCTTAGCTTGAAATAAACTTGGGATATACAATGAGTACTACCGAAATTTCTGATTTTACAGATAGCGTCAATAAGCTTATAGAAGGCAAGCTTATACTTATCGACAAGCATATAGCGCAGGTTCTCAAATGCGTCGCGGCGTCCCCCACGCTGTGTCGCGTTCTTTCCGAAACGGTCAAGACGATGTCTTATGCGACGGAGTTTTCCCGCGCACGCGTTACTTGGACGCGCTCGGACGGCACGGTGGAGTGTTCGCTTAAACTGCCTGCCGATCGCAACAGACTGTTTGCTTTTGTCGTGTGTCTGCTTACCGAGGTGGATACGGGCAAACGCAATATCCTCGATTTCCTCAAAGAGTACTACAACGCGGGCAATAACGACAGCAGTTATCAACGTTTTGCCGAAGAAGTGCTTAAACCCTTTAAGCAAGCGGGAGAAGCTTTGCTCAGCAACATAGATCCCGAGGGATTTAACTTCGAGTACACGGAACAGGCGGAAAGATATTTTCGCGCGGAAAAGATTTATGTGGATTCCAACGTTCTGCGGCAGATATTGGACGAGGTGGAGGCTATCCGTCAGACGGTGTTGAAGTTCAGCCTCAGTCAGAATGCGATGTTGGAGTACAATACCGCGTCGGAATACTTTGTCAACGCGCTCTATCTCAAAAATCCCAAGATAATATCCGTGTCATTCCTGGCATACAAGTATGTTGCGCTAAAATATCCCGATACGGCATCGCACGTTCAGAATCTTACCGCAATGTTGGCAAAGGTGCTTTGAACGTGAGCTTATTTGTGTAAAATGAAAAAGAAAAAAAACGGATTCTTTCAATCGATCAAACAGCGCGACCCCGCCGCTCGCAACTCTTTGGAAATATTTTTGTTGTACCCGGGAGTACACGCGCTCATCGGATACAGGATCTCGCATTTTTTCTACAAATTGAAACTCAAATTTTTGGCTCGTTTCATAATGAATTGCACCCGTTTCCGCACGGGGATAGAGATTCATCCCGCAGCGAGCATAGGCAAAAACCTTTTTATCGATCACGGAATGGGCGTGGTGATAGGCGAGACGTCCGTTATCGGCGACAATTGCACGATTTACCAAGGGGCGACTTTGGGCGGAACGGGCAAAGAACACAGCAAACGCCATCCGACTTTGGGCGACAACGTCGTCGTGGGCGCCGGCGCCAAAGTTTTGGGCAATATCGTCATCGGCAACAATGTAAAAATCGGCGCAAACTCCGTCGTACTTAAAGACGTCCCCGACGATTGCACGGTCGTGGGCGTTGGGCGCATAGTCAACGTAGGACAGCCGCGGAAGGTTTGCGAACGTTGTCCGGATCGTGACGATTGTTGCAACGACGCGCAAAAAGTTTGCAACGATAATTAAATTTCAAATCAGGAGAATCATTATGAATATAAGGATAAGCGCCGACAGTACGGCGGATCTGTCGCCGGAACTGCTTGAAAAATACAATATAGCCACGATGCCCCTGCATGTCAGCTTGGGCGAAAACGATTACCTTGACGGCGTGACTATCACTCCGGAAGATATCTACAAATACTACGAGGACACAAAGAAACTTCCCAAGTCGGGAGCGCGCAGCGCCGAGGAGTACAAGGAATACTTCGAGCATTTGCTTTCGGACGGTTACGACGCGGTGGTGCATTTCTGCATATCGGCGGATATGTCCGTCTCCTATGCAAATGCGGAAAGCGCTGCAAAAGAGTTGTCCAACGTATTTGTCGTGGACAGCCGTCAGTTAAGCACGGGTATCGGTCTGTTGGTGTTGGACGCTTGCGATATGGCGGAGCAAGGACTTTCCGCGCAGGAAATATTCGATCGCGCCATTCTCCGTCGCAACGAATCCAAGTCCTCCTTTATCGTGGACACGTTGGAATTTCTTTATAAGGGCGGCAGATGTTCCGCGTTGGCATATCTCGGCGCCAATCTGCTGTCGATAAAGCCCTGTCTTGAAGTAAAGAACGGTCTTATCGGCGTAGAGTCGAAGCCGATGGGCAGATATCGTCGCTGCGTTGCCAAGTATTGCGAGAGTATTCGCGACAAGATCACCAATCCCGATCCCAAACGCGTGTTCGTCACTCACACCAAGATGGACGAAGGCATAACGGAACAGGTAATAGCCACCGTCAAATCCTGGGGGATTTTCGATGAGGTATTGGAGACTACCGCGGGCAGCACGGTGACGACCCATTGCGGAGCCAATACTATCGGAATACTTTATTTCAACGACGGCAAACATTGATTGCCGTCTAGCTGTTTGACGAACAATTTCGTAGATAAACTTTGCCCCCGTCTAATAGGTAAACTTTCGCGGCGCATGTCTCCGCACAAGACAACTTTTTCGCATTTTTTAAGGCTCTATGGCGATTGTTGGGGTGTGGGTATTTTTCCAACATATGATTGAGTCGTTTTTCTCCCTCTATTTGCGGCAGTACTGCCTCAGATAGAGGGTTTCTTTTGTCCGCACGATCGGGCTATTTAGGTTTTACGGCAAATGTCATCTGTGCGGTGGCGGCAAAGGAAATTCGGAAACGTATCTGTATGCAATGCTGAATTTAACTGCGTCGCGGTCTAATCGAATGAGCCGGGTGCATACAATAGTGTATGTTCAAGACTACGTTGAAGAGTGTAGCGGTGGCGCTGTCCTTTCTCGCGGCGACGTTATTGATACTCACCGCCGTCGACGGCGCAATGGATATCGCAGCCTCGGCGAAAGATACATATTTGAAGGTGACGGTGGTAGATCTTGACGGTCTGCCTGTGCATAACGCCAAGGTTATGATAGGCGACCAACATTTTTTTACCGACAACAAGGGCATGTCTCCCTCCGTTCAGTTGAACGCTTTGTCCAATTGTTACGACGACGCGATAGCCAATTGGGGCACGGTGACAGTTGCCGTAACTTGCGACGGCTACACGCCGAGTTTTGTGTTCAATTGTATTGTGTACCGCTCTTCCACGCGACGTCTTACAGTCAAAATGTATCCGTCCGACGGCAGCGAATTGCCCTATGTCAGTTATGTGGAAGCGCCTCCCGACGACTATATAAAAAGTCTGCTTAAAGACGCCGCTTGACGGATAATCGTCAATTTTATTGCTGATTAGTTGCGTTTTTGGCATTTTACATACTACTATTACAGGCATAGTATTTGAATTTTGATATATTTTTAGCATTATTGTGTCGGATATCGGCGATATAATGACAGTCGCTGCGAAAATGTCGTGATTTATTTAGTTCCCACGGCACAATTCATAAAAAAACCCGCTAAATCAAGGTTTCCGTAATAAAAACCGATTTGTCAAGCGGTTATATTTTGTCCTTCGTCGCGTCGGATTGCGGCTCGGATCGTTGCGGTGCGGCAAAGTCGAAAGTTGTATATAAAAATCCGATAAAGGCATAATTTTGTCTATACGTAAATTTATTTTATTTTTTACCGTGCAACAGTACACAATCGGTATATTTTATGTTAAAATGATATTTATATAAATTATGCTCGAAATTCGGCATGGGATTTTCTGTAAAACGGGGTGAAATATGGATGTTGACAGCTTTGTAAAACGGCTTTCGGTGGAACAAAAGGCGCTTCTGACACACGGAAATGGCGCTTGGCATACGCACTCCGTCAACGGGCTGCCTACCGTAACCGTTTCCGACGGTCCTCACGGACTGCGTAAGCAGGGCGACGTCAACAAGGGCATAAACGACAGCAACAGGGCGACGTGTTTTCCTACGGCGTCGGCTATCGCTTCATCCTGGAACAGGCAAACTGCCGCGGCGGTGGCGTCGGCTATCGCAGATGAAGCCGTTGCCGAGAATGTTTCCGTCGTATTGGGACCGGGGATAAATATCAAGCGCAGTCCTTTGTGCGGACGCAATTTCGAGTACTTCTCGGAAGATCCTTTGCTCGCAGGAGAATTGGCAACTTCCTACGTTGAGGCAATGCAGGCAAAGGGCGTCGGTTGTTCGCTCAAACACTTTGCGGTCAACTCGCAGGAAACGGATCGAATGACGGTCAACGCCGTGGTGGACGAACGCGCGCTCCGCGAGATATATCTTGCCGCTTTCGAACAAGTGGTTAAGTCCGCCCGTCCCTATTCCGTAATGGCTGCTTACAACAAGATAAACGGCGTAAGTTGCGCTCAGAACAAGCGGCTTTTGACGGATATTCTGCGCAACGAATGGGGTTTTGACGGCGCGGTTATTTCCGATTGGGGCGCAAGCTACGATATGGGCGAAGCATACGGCGCGGGTCTGGATCTGGAAATGCCCGACGGCGGCAAATTTCACGAGCGAAAAACGTTAAATGCCATTAAATGCGGCAAACTAAGCGAGGCGGATCTGGACAGAGCTTGCGCCGATATAGCGCGTTTGGCGGATAAATGCAAATCGCCCGACAAGCCCGTGACCGTCGACTATGACAAGCATCACAAATTGTGTCGTCGATTGGCGGCGGACAGCGCCGTATTGCTCAAAAATAACGGAATATTGCCCTTGCACAAGGACAGGCACGTTCTCGTTGTCGGAGAGTTGGCGGAGAAACCGAGATTTCAAGGATCGGGCAGCAGTCACGTCAACGCAAATTGCAGATCTTTCCTCGAAGTGTTGGACGAGAACGGCATTCGGTATACCTACACCAAGGGATACGGGATTGTCGGCGACGTCGTGGACGAGAAGTTGGAATTTGACGCGGCGAAGCTGGCTCTTAAATGCGATACGGTACTTTTTTTCGGCGGACTTACCGATGTCAAAGAATGCGAGGGATACGATCGCGAGGATATGGAACTGCCGAACTGTCAGTTGAGCGTACTCAATGCCGTCACGCAGCACAATCCCAACGTTGTATTTGTCGCGTGCGGCGGAGCGCCTTTTTCGACGCCTTGGTTGGGACAGGTCAAAGCGTTGCTTAATATGTATCTCGGCGGCGAAGCCGTTACGGAAGCGGCGTTTGACTTGATATTCGGCGACGTTTCTCCGAGCGGACGGCTTGCGGAGACTTATCCGCTTTGCCCCGAGCATACGCCCTGCTGCAACTACTTTGCCATGTCCGGAAACGTAGCGGAGTACCGCGAAAGTATTTTCGTGGGATATCGTTATTACAATACTTTTGACGTCCCCGTGCGCTTTCCTTTCGGCTACGGATTGTCATATTCTATGTTCAGCTATTCCGCTCTGCGCGTAGAAAAGACCGATTGCGGCTACGACGTCACCGTAAACGTCAAAAATATCGGTCCGATGTCCGCTAGCGAAGTCGTCGAGGTGTATGTGGACAGCTTTGACTGCGGCGTAATGAGACCAAAGCGCGTTCTCGCGGGGTTCGAAAAGGTATTTATCGAAAGCGGCTCCGACGCAGACGTGACGGTACATATCGGCATGCGCGCCTTTCAGATCTATCGCGACGGCGCGTTCCGTACGGTGCGAGGCAAATACAAGATCGCCGTTTGCAAAGACGTAGAACACATCATTCTCAATCAATTTATAGAAGTGGACGGAGAAGTGATCAAGGGCAACGATCGCAAGAAATACCCCGCGTATTACGAACGCCGCGCTTCTGTACGGAAAGATCCGCAACAGGCATTGAGTCAACCCTGGACGGTGGACGAAGAGCAATTCTATTCTTTGGTCGGCGTGCAAAAGCAGAATTATACGCCTCCGCGCCGCGGACAGTTCAATTTGCTGTCCACCCTTTCGGAGATGGCGCCTTATTCCAAAACAGTACGTCGGATGTTGAAATATGTCGGAAAGTACAGCGTCAAACATTCTCCGACCAAAAGCAAGGACGACCCGATAGCCAAGATGACTTACACTCAGGCGCTTACGACTCCGCTGATATCTATGATGAGCGTAGGCGGCGTCAAAGCAAAATATGTAATGTTTTTGCTTTATTCCGCCAACGGACAGCGCTTAAAGGCGCTTGCCGCATTGCGAGGCAAATACGAAACGGACTGACAATATTTTTACAAGCAGGAGAACAATATGAGTATCACGGTAAATTACAACAATATGATGAAATACGCCTTGGGAGATCAAGGCATAACCGATGCCGAGTTGAAAGAACACGACATTCTCGCGCAGAGCGCTCACTTTCAGGTGGAAGCGGGACGCGGCAGGGGAATGCAGGGTTGGATGGACAGTCCGTACGATCAGGCGGATGTCGTCAAGGAGATAAAAGCCTCTGCCTCTCGCATACGCAGGAAGTTCGAAAACTTCGTAGTATTGGGCATAGGCGGTTCCGCGCTAGGTCCGATAGCCGTTTTCACAGCGCTTAAACATTACTATTACAACGAGCTGCCCAAGAAACTGCGCAAAGGTCCTCGTTTTTACGTTATCGACAACGTAGACCCAGAGCGTATGAACGCGCTCTTCGACGTAATAAATGTGGAGAAGACGGTATTCAACGTGATCACCAAGTCGGGCGCCACCAGCGAGACGATGAGTCAATATCTCATAATCTACGATATGCTCAAACAGAAGCTCGGCGACAAGGCGCACGAACATATCATCGCAACCACAAGCGAGAACAAGGGCAACCTTATCAAGTTGGCGAAAGAAGAGGGATTCGAGACCTTTATCATACCGGAGAGCGTCGGCGGACGTTTCTCGGAACTCAGTCCCGTGGGACTTTTGCCCGCAGCGGTAGTGGGCATAGATATATCCAAGATGCTTAAAGGCGCAAGAGATATGGATCGCAAATGCAAGTCCAAGTACTTTGCCAAGAATCCCGCTTTGGCGCTTGCATTGTTGCAATATATTTCTATGAAACACGGCAAAAATATCAGTGTTATGATGCCCTATGCCGACAGCCTCAAATACATCGCCGATTGGTATGCGCAGTTGTGGGCGGAGTCCTTGGGCAAGGAGTCGGACAAGAACGGCAACGTCGTCAACGTGGGACAGACGCCGGTCAAGGCGCTCGGCGCTACGGATCAGCACAGTCAGGTTCAATTGTACAACGAGGGACCTTTTGACAAAGTAATAACTTTCCTCGAAGTGGGCAATTTCCGCAGCGAACGGGTTATTCCGCAAGGATGCGAGAATTTTCCCAACGTAAACTTCTTATGCGGTCATACGCTTAACGAATTGATGACCAACGAACTCCACGCGACGCGCTACAATCTTACCCGTCGCGGCAGAGCCAATTACACCATATATATGGATACCGTCGACGCGTACCATATAGGCGCGCTGCTGTATCTGTTGCAGATGCAGACGGCTTATGCGGGCGCGATGCTCAATATAGACGCTTACAATCAACCGGGCGTGGAGGGCGGCAAGGACGCCGCATATGCCTTGTTCGGTCGTCAAGGCTACGAGGCAAAGGCGGAAGAAATGCGTTCCGCCAAACCGGACAGCGACAAATATATTATTTAATCGGGAGTCATTATGTTACCAAAAACGCCCGCCAAGGGAATGAGAGATTTTTTGCCAAAGGAATTTGCCCTCAGACAGCAAATATTGGCAACAATACAGAACACATACGAGAGTTTCGGCTTTACTCGTATAGAAACGCCCGCCGTGGAAAACATCGAGTTACTCACCTCCAAGCAGGGCGGCGACAACGAGAAACTTATCTTCAAGATACTCAAACGCGGAGAGAAGTTGAACGCCTCCGACAACGGCGACTTGTGCGATCTGGGATTGAGATACGATCTGACCGTACCTCTTTCTCGTTTCTATGCCAACAATATAGGACAGTTGCCCTCCGTATTCAAAGCCATACAGATGGATAACGTCTGGCGTGCCGACCGTCCTCAACGGGGCAGATATCGTCAATTCGTGCAATGCGATATAGACATAATCGGCGAATCGAGCAATATCGCCGAAGTGGAGCTTATCACCGCCACGATGCAGACTTTGTCCAATCTCGGATTCGGCGACGTCACTGTAAGGCTGTCGGACAGAAGGTTGTTGAACGCCCTCGTCGCCCGTTGCGGTTTCGACGAAGAGCAAAAGCCCTCGGTATTTATCGCCTTGGACAAGATGGATAAGATCGGAGTGACGGGCGTTATGGAAGAAGTGGAGGCTATCGCCCCGGGCAAAGCGGTGGAGTTTGTCAATATAATCAACCGTATCAATTCTGCGCCCAATCCTTTTCATAAATGCGTGGAAGAGTTGGGCAATTTTCTTCCGCAGGAGGTCAAGAAGAACCTCGAAGAAATTCTTTACGTCACGGGAAAAACCGTTGCAAACGGCAAGGTTGTGTTCGACGTGACGTTGGTGCGCGGAATGGGATACTATACGGGCACTATTTACGAACTGTCCGTGGACGGATTGGGGATATCCGTGGGCGGAGGCGGCAGATACGACAAGATGATAGGGCGTATGACGGGTACGGACGTTCCCGCATGCGGATTCAGTATAGGCTTCGAACGCATCGCATTATTGCTCGCCGAGCGCGGCGCAGTGGGTACTGTCTCCCGCGGGACAGCCGTGCTTGCAGATAAAGATATCAATCCCCGCGAAATGGTGGACGTTATGGACGCGTGCCGTCACGCGCGCCAAACTTCCAACGTGACCTTGCTTAAAAAAATCAAGAATTTCTCTTTCCAGATCAAGCAACTTCGCGAACAAGGTTACGACACGATATACGAATACAAAAACGGCGCTTTTATCAAAATAGATTGAAATGAATGAAGAAGTAACCAAAAAACGCAAAAAACGCGTCAAACTTCCTGCGGATCTGAGCGGCGTGGAACGCTTCGAGACGTCTGCGGAAATCGGTCTTACCGAAGAACAGGTGTCTTTGCGCAAAGAGCAGGGGTTTGTCAACGTCGATACCTCCAAGAAGGGCAAGAGTATTGCGGGGATAATTTTTTCCGATATATTCACCTTCTTCAACGTAATATACATTGTCATCGCAGTGATACTGTGCGTTTACGGACTGTGGACGCAGTGTACTTTTCTGCCCGTTGTCATTGCCAATACGGCTATTGCGATAGTTCAGGAGATCAAATCCAAGATCACTCTGGACAAACTCAATCTGATCACCGAGCCTCACGTCAAGGTAAAGCGCGGCGGCAACAATGCCGACCTTCCCGTGACGGAGTTGGTTTTGGATGACGTATTCTGCGTGGGCGGCGGCGAACAGATATCCGCAGACGGCGTGGTGCTTGACGGTTATGCGGAGGTAAACGAGGCTATACTTACGGGCGAAAGCGACGCTGTGATCAAGCGCAAGGGGGATACTCTCTTTGCGGGGAGTTTCGTGGTCTCCGGCACTTGTACGGCTCGCGTGACCGCCGTCGGCAAATATAATTACATTTCCAATCTTACGGGTCGCGCTCGTCAATATCAAAAGCCGCGTTCGCAGATGCTCAAAGCGCTCAACGGAATACTGATTTTCGTCGCTTTGGTGATCGTCCCGATGACGATATGTCTGTTTATGGTCAATGCCGCGGCAGACGGATTCAAAGATTGGGGCAACTTCAAGTTGGCGTACCTCAACAATAAAGAAAGCGCCGAGCCTAATCTCAACAACGCGTTGAGTTTTACCGCAGGATCTATCATATCTATGATACCCGCGGGTCCTTTTCTGTTGACGAGCATAGCGCTTGCGGCGTCATTTTTGCGTCTCGCTCGCAACAACACAATGGTGCAGGAGTTGTACTGCATAGAGATGCTCGCGCGCGTGGATACGCTGTGCCTCGACAAGACGGGTACCATTACAGACGGCACAATGCGCGTAGTGGAGACGATAGATCTTCGCACGGGAACAAATACCTATACTTTGCGGGAGATCATATCGAGTATGAACGTGGCGCTCAAAGCGGACAATATGACGAGCAAAGCGTTGAAAAAGTACTTCGGATGTCCCAAGAAGCCGTCGATAGAGGCGGCGACGGTCATCCCGTTCTCCTCCGAGAGAAAGTTATCTGCCGTTTCCTTTAAGACGGGCGGTACTTATATGTTGGGCGCGCCCGAGTTCGTTCTCAAAACTCCCAACGAGCGAGTCAACGAACTTGTGGACAAGTATACTCGCGCGGGACTTCGCGTATTGCTGCTTGCCCATTCCGCCAACACGATCTACAACAACGCATTACCCCAAACGCGCAGACCTATTGCCGTAATAGTAATAGAGGACCATATCCGCGCGGACGCCAGGGATACGATAGAATGGTTCCGCAAGAACGACGTCAAGATCAAGGTCATATCCGGCGACAATCCCGTTGCCGTTTCGAGTATCGCTTTGCGCGTCGGCGTGGAAAACGCCCGTAACTATATAAGTCTGGACGGTCTGACGGAGGAACAGGTAAAGGACGCTGCGACTAAGTATACGGTATTCGGCAGAGTATCACCCGATCAGAAGGCTATCCTCGTGCGCGCGTTGAAAGCTGCTGGCAATACCGTCGCAATGACGGGGGACGGCGTAAACGATATTCTCGCGATGAAGGAGTCCGATTGCTCGGTGTCGCTTGCGGGCGGCAGCGACGCGGCGCGTCAGGTATCGCATCTGGTGCTTATGGACGACAGTTTCGGCAGTCTGCCCAAGGTCGTTGCGGAAGGACGTCGCGTCGTCAACAATATTCAGAGCGCAACGTCGATGTACTTTATGAAGACGGTATACGTCATCGTAATCAATATATTGCTCGTTATCCTGCATTTCGGATTCGACAAGACTATGTCGTCGCCGCTCACCAATCTGCGCGTGACCCTTATGGATTGGGTCGTAGTGGCTCTTCCGACGACGTTGCTTGCTTTGCAGCCCAACGAGAAGTTGATAAAGGGTAATTTCTTCGTAAACGTACTCAAACGCTGTTTGCCTGCGTCTATTACATTTATAATTACAACGGTAGTACTGTACGCGTTGCACGGCACGGACGACGCCTTTGTCCCGGGCGGAGATATTCTCAGCACTATGGTTACGATCACCTACACGTTCGGAGGGTTGTTTGCGTTGTTCTATGCTTGTCAACCCTTCAATAAGTGGTGGAAAACGGCGATGTTTGTCGGCATATGGGCGATAGTCATTCTCTGTATGACGGTACCCGCGCTGTATCATTTCCTCACATATGCGGATCTTGCTCGGGAGCAGATATTGCTTGTGCTTGTGGAAATACTCGCAACGCCGTTTGTCTTGTACGGCTGTATGAGGCTGTTTCAGCAGGTACGCGTTCCGCTGCACGGCAAATTGCCTGCCGACGCATCGAAGAAAAACGCCGCAAACAAATCGAATTTAAGAAAAAGATAACGCAAGCATTGACGGTTCTCACCGTCAAACTTGTTATTTGAGGAATTTATGCTGCTGCAAATCAAATCGGCGGAATTTCGTTTCGGCGACGCGACAATATTCAGAAACGTCGATCTGAACGTAAACGAGGGCGAGTGCATAGGCATTGTCGGCGCAAACGGCGCCGGCAAAAGCACGTTGCTTAATTGCATCGTTGGCGAATTGACGCTTTTTGACGGACAAATAATATACAAAAACGGGCTTACCGTCGGATATCTCAGGCAAAATTGCGATTTCGTATCGGCAAATACGCTTTTTGACGAGATGATGACGGTATTTTGCAAGCAGACGGAACTTATCGAACAAATAAAAACCATCTCCGAGGCGATGGCGAATACAGACCCGAACGGTTACGAATATCGCGCGCTTGCGGACAAATATCACCGTCTTACGGTGGAGGCGGATGCGTCCGAGGCTTACAACAGCGAGGTCAAGGTCCGTACGGTACTCAACGGTATGGGCATGTCGGAATTTTCCTCGCGTACGGTATCCACACTTTCCGGCGGAGAAAAGACCAAAGCCGCCCTGTGCAAACTGTTGTTGCAGCGCCCCGAACTTATGATATTGGACGAACCTACCAATCATCTGGATTACAAGACGCTGGATTGGTTGGAGGGATTTCTGTCCGACGGAAAGTCTACGCTGTTGATAGTATCCCACGACAGATATTTTTTGGACAGGTTGTGTACTTCCGTATGGGATGTGCAATTCGGCGAGGTACATTGTTACAAAGGCAATTACACCAAGTACAAGACGCTCAAAGCCGAACGGCTCAAAACGCAACTTGCCGCTTACGAGAAGCAGCAGCGCGAGATCGCCGATATGGAGGATTATATCGCCGCAAACAAGGTGCGGGCAAGCACTGCGGATATGGCAAAATCCCGAGAAAAAGCGCTTGCGCGTATGGAGCGTATACAAGCTCCGCGCCGCGAGGAGCGTCCGCCGCAGTTTGAATTTCGTTACAGTTCCGAGCCGTCGGAGTTTCCCGTGACGTTGCAACGTCTCTCGTTGAGCTATGGCGACAAGGTTTTGCTCGGCGACGGCAATTTGCAGATACGACGGGGACAGAAAGTGGCTTTGTTGGGATTGAACGGCGTGGGCAAGTCCACTCTTATAAGGAGAATAGCTGCGGCGGATCCACGCGACCTCGGCAAGATAGTATTCGGCAAGAATGTGCGCGTCGGTTATTACGATCAGGAGAACGTCAATCTGAACCCCGATCTGCGCGTACTCGATCAACTGTGGTTCGACAATACGCGTATGTCTCAAACGGATGTCCGCAGCCTGCTTGCTCGGGTAGATCTCGGCGCAGACGACGTGTACAAAAAGGTTGGAGAGTTGAGCGGCGGCGAGCGCGCCAAGCTCGGATTGGCGATGATAATGGCAAAAGATTGCAATCTTTTGCTGTTGGACGAACCTACAAACCATTTGGATCTGCCCGCCCGCGAGGCGTTGGAAGAAGCGCTTAAATCTTATACGGGAACGTTGCTTTTTGTGTCGCACGACAGGTATTTCGTCAACAGCGTATCCGATCGCGTTGCGGAGTTGCAGAACGGCAAGTTGGTACTGTACGAGGGCAATTACGACGACTTTATTTCAAGGAAGAAAGCGGTGGAGCAAGTCCTTTCCAAGCCGTCTCAAAGCAGCTCAACGTCCTATCGCAATGCTAAACAGCGTGCCGACCAAACCAATCGCGCACGTCGCATAAAAGAGTTGGAGAAAGAAATAACTGCCCTTGAAGCCGTTGTGTCGCAATTGAACGAACAGCTTGCCTCACCGCAAATTGCCTGCGATTATACTAAGGTATCTGAGGTGATGGAGCAACTTCGACAAGCCAACTCACAGCTGGAAAAATTACTTTCCGAATGGGAAAAATTAGTTTAGTACTACAACTTTTAGTAAAATTCAGACTACTATTACAGACATAGTATCGTAAATTGCGTATAAACCCACAAATAAAGCCTTCGCGATATAATAAACTTATGATATAAATCAATATTCAGGGGTTGTCGCGCATATGCGATAACCCCTAAGAAGTATTTTTTTAACGAAATAGTGGTATTGTTCAAATTGCTTTTGTTTTTGAATGAAATAGTGGTTTATTACCTAAAAATTACTTTTGTTTTTTCCATATTGGCAATAGCATACGCGTTTGTTTCTTGTATTCGTCAAAGCCTTCTTTCCGAGCTTGTCGCTTATCCGCCATGGGGATACTCACGCACAAAAACAGAAGCGTATTGGCGACGGCGCCCGCGATCAGATACCATCGTGCCGGGGCAATGCACACATAGGAAAGAGCGATTCCCCACCACATAAGTATCTCGCCAAGGTAATTGGGGTGACGACTGTATTTCCACAGACCGTTTCGTATAAACGGACCGGTACGGTTTTTGCGATAGCGGTGCATCTGAATATCGGCAATTGCCTGTAATACGGTTGCCGCTACGGACAGCGTAAAGAATATCGTTGCGCCGATGTTGTACGTCGGATTCTCCACGAAAGTAAATACGACCGGCAGCACACAGCCGTATACCACCAGCGTAGGTACGAGATGTATGCCTATAAAGTTGATAACGGGATATGCCTTTCCCGTTTTGTCGTGCAACATAGTATAACGCCAATCCTGATATCCCATTCCATAAAAAGTATACGCCCAATTTGCAGTGAGGCGCACGCCCCACAGCAACACGGCAATCATCGCAAGCAACTGTACTCCATAGAGATTTTCGGAGCCGATGGCAAAGCCGATAACAATTACAATAGGCTGAACGCTCCAATACGGGTCATAAACGCTCGCATTGCGAAAAATCAAACTGAATATAAATACCGTAACGGTAGCGATAATATCCGCAATCAGCAGATTGAGCCAGAATGTAAAAGGCATATAAATATAGCTTACTATCCCCACGGCGATTGCGATGGCATATACAAGCGCAATTATCACAAAGCTCCAAGCGCGACCGATATTTTTCATCTTTGGTACTCCTTGTTGTAATTATATCATTGCATATGCCGATGTCAAGGCTATGGGCGATTTTTTGCCGACATTGCGAGCTTTTTTCCTTCTTTCGTTGCCAAATTGCCCTCTATGTGCTACAATCGACAATATGAATGTATGCTTAGTTACAGGCGGTTCGAGGGGTATCGGAGCCGCCACGGCGGTCAAATTTGCCAAAAGCGGCTATACGGTGATAGTCAACTACAATCACAGCAAGTTGCGCGCGGAAGAATTGCGTCGTGAATTGTTATCCTGCGGTTGCGATGTTCACCTCGTGCAAGCGGATATTTCGCAAGCGGGAGAGGTTGAGCGCGTATTCCAATGGATATCGACGTATTTCAAACATCTTGACGTACTTGTCAACAATGCGGGGATATCCCTTTGCAAGCAATTGCAGGATGTCACCGAAGAGGATTTCGACGCGGTGATGTCTACCAACGTCAAGGGCGCTTTCCTTTGCAGTCGGGCGGCATTGCCGTTGTTCAACAAGGTCGGCGGCGGATCTATCGTAAACGTATCCTCCATATGGGGCATACAGGGCGCTTCGTGCGAAAGCGTTTACAGCGCAAGCAAGCACGCGGTTATCGGGCTTACGCAAAGTCTCGCGGCGGAATTGAGCGGCTGCGGCATAACCGTTAATTGCGTATGTCCGCCGATAGTGGACACGGATATGTGTTCTCATCTGACGGATATGGACAAAACGGATTTTTGTAACGCATACGGCGTACGGTTATATACCCCGAGCGAAGTTGCGGAGGATATATTCCGTCTTGCGGTAAGCGGGCAAACGGGACAGATACTTTCGGAGAAATAGTTATGGAATGGTATTGGATATTGCTTATTGCGGCAGGCGGAGTTGTCCTGCTTGCGTTACTGTATACGATATTGGCGACGATAGTGGCAAAGGGCACTTTGAGGGCGGCGACGACTCCCGTCGCGCACACTATCGAAGAAGCTCGCTCTTTTCAGACGGAATACGAAGGTATGGATTACGTCGATTACGATACCGTATGGCGCAAGCGGAATTTCGAGGTGGACGGCACGCGAGGCAAACTGCGCGGCGAAGTCATTTTCAACGACGCGGTTTCCGATCGGGTCAAAGTGGCGATCATCTGCCACGGACACACCTGGAACCGCATAACCTCGCTCAAATACGCGCGTATTTTTTATGCGGAAGGGTTCAACGTAGTAATATACGATCACGCTTATTTCGGTTTGTCCGACGGCGAGTTTACAACTCTGGGTTACTATGAGCGCCAAGATCTCTCCTCTGTTATCGATTATGCGCGCGTTCTTTTCGGCAAAGACGCATTTGTGGCATTGCACGGAGAGAGCATGGGCGCCGTGACGGTTCTTTGCGAGTTGTCCATGCGCAGCGATATCGACGCGGTGATCGCCGATTGTGCGTTTTCCGATACTTTCTTGTATTTCCGACAGCTGTGTCTCAAAGCAACCCGTCTGCCTGGTTTTCCCATCGTCGATATCAGCAATATTATGTCCAAGCGCAAGTTCGGATATGATTTTGCGTCCGTCAGTCCTATCGAAGACGTCAGGCGCAGCGACGTTCCCATATGTTTTATACACGGCGCAAAAGACAGATTTATCCGTCCCGAACACAGCCGAAATATGTATGCGGCGGCGCGCAATCCCCTTTCCGAATTGCACTTGGTACCGAACGCGGGGCACGCTCGCAGTTATCACGCCGATAACGCCGCTTACACACGCATCGTTTCGGATTTCATTCGCAAGGTAATAGACGATCGGGGCAACAGTCCGGACGCCAGATAGGCGAAATGCGGCAATAATGTGCTGCGGATGTTGCGGTTTGCCGCATTTTTTATCGCGACGGCGTTTGGGCGTATATCCTTGCGCATTTTTCCGCGCCGTGATACAATAGTATAAATTTATTTTGAGAGGTATCGTATGGTCAAGATTTCCGAAATCGTATACAAACGTCCGAACAAGGACGAATTGCTGAATAAACTTGCCGATTTCAAAAGGCGTTTCGAACAAGCCGAGTCGGTAGAGGAGTTTTACTCCGTACACGAAGAATACAAAAAATTCGACGAGGAAGTCGGGACCAATATCCGCATTGCTTTTATCCGCTTTACGCAGGATACGAGGAGCGAATTTTATGCGGCAGAGCAGGACTATCTGGATGAGATATCTCCCGAAATAGCTGTTGCCAACGCCGAAATCGCCAAGTGTTATCTTACGACTCCATTCCGTAAGCAGCTGGAACAGCGTTTTCCCAATGTGATGTTTGTCAACCTGCAAATGGCGGTAGACGCGGCGGATCCCCGTATAGTTCCCGAGCAGATAGAGGAGAACAAACTTACCACGCAGTACAGCAAGCTGCTTAGCGGCATCGTCATCGATTTCAACGGCGAAAGATTGCCTATGAGCGGTATTTCCAAGTATTTTACCGTGGCGGACCGCGATTTGAGAAGGCGCGCCTACACGGCTTGGGGACAGGCTATCGAGGACAACAAGGAAGAGTTGGACGACATTTACGACAAACTTGTCAAGGTGCGTACCGCAATGGGACGCAAACTCGGCTACGAGGGATATTCGCCTCTCGGATATCTTCGTATGCAGCGCAATTGCTATACCAAGGAAGATATTGCCAAGTTCCGCGCCAACGTTCTCAAATATCTTGTTCCTCTTGCAAGCAAGATCCGCGCCAAGGTCGGTCGTGAACTCAATCTCGGACAGCAATATCTATACGACGACAATGTGTATACGGCGGTAGAACCCAAGCCGATAGGCACTCCCGACGAGATGTTTGCGGCGGCTTCCCGTATGTACAATGCGATGTCGCCCGAAACGGGCAAATTGTTTGACCAAATGGTGGCAAGCGAGTGTTTCGACGTTATGTCGCGTGAGGGCAAGGAAGGCGGCGGCTATTGTGAGGGGCTGCCAGCCTACAAACTGCCGTTCATATTCTCCAATTGGAACGGTTCCGCGGGCGATGTGGACGTACTGACGCACGAATTCGGACACGCATTGGAGTTTTACAAGAGCTTTTTCATCGATAGCGAATTCCTCTCCGGCGTGAGTATGGAGACGGCGGAAGTCCACAGTATGTCTATGGAATTTTTGGCATATCCTTGGATAGATCTTTTCTTCGGGGACAGAACGCCCGAGTACAAGTTTACGCACATAGGCGGAGCCGTTACCTTTATTCCGTACGGCACGATAGTGGATTGCTTTCAACAAACGTGTTACGACCATCCCGATATGACCCCTGCCGAGCGCAACGCATTGTACAACAGACTCGAAAAACAGTTTTTGCCCCATATGACAACGGAAGGTTTGCCCGCATTTTGCGACGGCAGACGTTGGCAACGTCAAGCGCATATTTATCAAAGTCCGTTTTATTATATCGACTACTGTTTTGCGCAATTTACGGCGTTGCAGTTTTTGGCGTTGTCTCAACAGGACTACAAGAGTACTTTCGACAAATACATCAAGTTTCTCGATTACGGCGGCACCAAGACGTTTACGGAACTTCTGGATGCCTGCGGACTTATGTCCCCCTTTGAGGAGGAGAGCTTCCGTTTGGTAGTAGCCTCTTGCGAAAAGATATTAAACCTGTAAAAAAAACGCACCGCAGCGGTGCGTTTTTTGCTATCTGCCTATCGTGATCTTGGGGATATCGATACGGCGAATGGGACGGAATCTCATTACCTCTTCGATGATTTGTTTGATGGCTTCATCGCGTTGTTCTCCGTCCAGCTTGGACAATTCCTCTATTTGTTTCATTATTTTGGGGTTGCGCGTCACAAAGACGTGATCCACCTCGTATTCCGATTTGATTTGGCTGGTCAGTCCGTTTACATATTTGTCGTATTCCGACTTTGTAGAGAATTTTTCCGTTTTGACGGCGACGACCGCAGTGCGTTCATAGATCAGGCATTTGGCTTCTTTTACTTTCGGATTTGCCGTGGCGAGTTCGCATATGTTTTTTTCGCAATCCGTTTCGGCGAAGGCAACGGGCATTGCGACGATTGCCAACGTCAGCAAAGCAAGCAAAGCTATTGCAAATTTTTTCATTATTACCTCCTTGGGGCGCTTTTGACGCCGATTGCAATTTTGTCTTGAACGTAGTATCCGCAATTTAACGTATTTTATTACACCCTCGTCGCTTTTTCGGCAAATAGGTTATGCTACTGTGTAACAGAGGTGCAGTATGAAAGCAGTTTTGCCCATTGTAATTATTTGCGGGATAGGGATAGCCGCCTGCATAGCATATATCGTATTTCTGTGCGTCAAGTCGTTGCAAAAGCGCCCGCCGCGTAAACGTGAGTTCGAGATAGAAGAGGACTCTCTTACCGTCAAGTTGAAACGGCGCAAGCGGTGACGCGCAAAGGCAATAATCAATATAACAGGATATTTATTCGTTACCTATTGAAAAAGACCGCCAACTATGATATAATCAATAAATAAACAGTCTCTCTCTGTCGAAGCTGCCTACGTATCGGCTGTGTTGCAAATCGGCATAAGAGGCAATAGGGCGGGTAATATTCGTCCTTATGTTTACAATTATTTCGGAGGAAAAATATGACAAAACAAGAAATCGCAAAAATCATCGACCACACTCTTTTGAAACCCGCCACGACGTCGCAGATCGTCACGCTGTGCAACGAAGCCAAGCAATTCGGCTTCGCTTCCGTCTGCGTAAATCCTTGCCACGTCAAGACCGCCGCCAAAGAACTCGAAGGCAGCTCGGTAAAGGTATGTACTGTTATAGGGTTCCCTTTGGGGGAGAATACCGTCAAAGTCAAGGTTTTCGAGACAAAGGAAGCTATAAAAAACGGCGCAACGGAGATCGATATGGTTATAAACCAATCGCTTGCCAAGAGTAACGCCTGGAAAAAGATCGAGAAGGAAGTTGCCGCGGTCAAGAAGGCTTGCGGCGATATACTGTTGAAGGTCATTCTGGAAACCTGCAATCTCAGTCAGAAGCAGATCGTCGCCGCATGCAACGCGTGTGTTGCGGCAGGCGCTCAATATGTCAAGACAAGCACGGGCTTCGGCAGCGGCGGCGCTACGGTAGAAGCGGTGAGCCTTATGGCGGATATCGTACATCCTCACGGACTCAAAGTCAAGGCAAGCGGTGGTATTCACAATTACGACGAGGCTTGCGAAATGGTTCGCAACGGCGCGGATCGTATCGGAGCAAGTTGCGGCGTCAAGATTTGCGAATAACGTTTATGATTGCCGCTGCGTTTGAATTTGCTCGCGACGGAACGCAATGACGGCAGAGCAAGAGCTTTATGTGCAAAACGTCTGTCGGCGAGTATGCAAGCGCAATTCGATTACCGAAAATCGAGGTACTCTTAGGGGTACCTCTTTTTTGTAATCGGGAATGTTCAAAAACTTTTGTATGAATGATCCGACGGTCGTCGTGCAGATTTTCTCATACCGACTGCCATTTTATAATTATCGTGCGCTATCTATCGCCTATAAACTATCCGTTTTATTTGTCGCGGTTTTCTGCGTAGATGAAATAACTCGTAAATTGCGTTTTATTAGTTAAACGCGATATGCACAGACATCGTCAACTCGCCGAAACTGCCTCTTGATTGGAGAAAAGTCGCTTTCAGATGTGGTGTTTGCCTTTATGCCGCCGCATATCGAGAGGGACGTTTCCGATGTGCAAGCTGTAAACTTTTATGCGATTCGGCGGGGGTGCGGTGACTTTTGCCGCACATCATACGTATATTTCGTAAAATTTTTGAAAATATCAGTCAAAAACACTTAACAAAAATCCTAAATCGTATTATAATGAAATACGAAATAGGATTTTTTGGAGCAAATATGAACGCAAAATTTTTTTTTTATAAGCTCGGTAAACTAATTTACCGAATGGACGGAGTATATGACGCGTACGGGCGCAGTTGCAATATCGGCTCGCCCAATTTATTGTGGATATTGTATGCGCTTAACGACGGGGAGAAGCACAGTCAGAAGCAGATCTGCGATGATTGGGCGATTCCGAGAAGTACGGCAAATACGATCATCAAGGATTTAGAGAGCAAAAGTTACGTCACGCTTTCACAAATCAAGGGCGAACGGAGAGAATTGCTCGTTTCTCTCACGCCGAGCGGCAAGGAGTACGCCAACGAAATTTTATCCGACCTATACGGCAGAGAGGCGGATATATACTCGGAGATCGCGCACCCCGACGAACTGCTCTCGGAGTTGAACGAATTGGCTGCAAAAATGCAGAAAATAGCCGCAAAAGGAGATAGAAGATGAGTAAAGTTTTGGTAGCGTATTTTTCGGCAAGCGGAACGACGAAGAGGGCGGCGAGCCTCCTTGCAAAAGTTGCAAATGCAGACCTTGTCGAGATCAGACCCGAAGAGCCTTATTCGGGCGCCGACCTCGATTGGACGAATAAGCGCAGCCGTTCCACGATAGAAATGAACGACCCGAATTCTCGCCCGATAATCGGCAACCGCGTCGAAAATATATCGGATTATAACGCGGTGTTTATCGGCTTTCCGATATGGTGGTACACCGCGCCGCACATAGTAAAAACTTTCCTTGAAAGCTACGATTTCTCGGGCAAACAAATCGTATTGTTTGCGACGAGCGGCGGAAGCGGACTCGGAAGAACGGAGAGCGAATTGAGACCATGCGCTCCCGATGCCGTTTGGAAGGGCGGAAAAGTTATAAACGGCGCGACGGAGAACTCGTTGCGAAATTGGGTAGAGAGCTTGAATTTATGAAAATAGTGGTACTCACGGGAAGTCCGCAAAAGCACGGCTCGTCCAATCTGCTTGCGGAACAGTTCATAAAGGGCGCAAAGGAAGCGGGCAATACCCTTTCCGTCATTGACGCCACGCGGGCGAATGTCCGTCCCTGCACGGGTTGCGTTCGTTGCGGATACGGCGGTCCCTGTGTGCAAAAAGACGATATGGGGTCGGAAAACGGAGCAACAAGCGGTATAAAAACGGAGTTGCTCGGCGCGGATATGATCGTATTCGTAACGCCGCTGTATTATTACGGTATGTCGGCGCAACTCAAAACGGTCATCGACCGCTTCTGTGCTTTCAACGGGGATATTCAGCGGAAGCATATGAAGTCGGCGCTTATCTCCGTCGCCTGGAATGCCGATGGGTGGACGTTTGACGCCCTCGAAGCGCATTATAAGACGCTTGTGCGATATCTTAATTTCTCGGATATGGGAATGATCCTCGGTCGCGGTTGCGGAACGCCGGATATGACGGCTCGTTCAGAATATCCGACGTTTGCTTACGAATTCGGCAAAAATTTGAAAAATATATAAAAAGGAGTTTTGATATGAAAAAAATTACGCAGGACGCAGGAAGAAAAGCGCTCGGAGAGTTTGCTCCCGATTTCGCTCATTTCAACGACGACATTCTCTTCGGCGAGAATTGGAACAACGTCGATATAGACCGCAAGACGCGCTGCATAATAACGGTAGTCGCGCTTATGTCGTCGGGCATTACCGACAGTTCTTTGAAGTATCATTTGGAGAACGCAAAAAGAGTCGGCGTCACTAAGAAGGAAATCGCAGCCGTCGTCACTCACGTCGGCTTTTACGCAGGGTGGCCCAAAGCGTGGGCTGTGTTCAATATGGCTAAGGACGTCTGGACGGAAGAAAATGCCGAATCGGAGATGGCGGCGCACGAGAATTCGATGATTTTTCCAATCGGCGCTCCCAACGACGGCTTCAAACAATATTTCAGCGGAAGAAGCTATCTTGCGCCCGTTTCCAAGGAGCAAGTCGGCATATTCAACGTCACGTTCGAGCCTTCTTGTCGCAACAATTGGCACATACATCACGCCTCAAAGGGCGGCGGACAGATTTTGATTTGCGTCGCGGGGCGCGGCTGGTATCGGGAATGGGGCAAAGAAGCGATACAAATGAACCCCGGAGACGTAGTCAATATTCACGCGGGAGTAAAGCATTGGCACGGCGCGGCGAAGGACAGTTGGTTCTCTCATCTTGCGATCGAAGTCCCCGGCGAAAACAGTTCAAACGAGTGGTTGGAACCCGTCGCGGAAGAAGAATACGACAAACTTCCCTGAGGCGCGAACAATGGCATTTACTATCAATATTTACTACACGGGAAGGGACGGCAACGCAAGAAAGTTTGCGGAAGAGATGATCGCGCGCGGGATTGTGGATAAGATTCGCGCCGAGGAGGGCAACCTTCGCTATGAATATTTCCTGCAAGTAGACGATCCCGAAACGGTTTTGCTCATTGACGCTTGGGCAAGTCGGCAAGCGCTCGATTTTCACCACAAAAGCCCGATGATGGCGGAGATCGCCGCGCTCCGCGAGAAATATCATCTCAAAATGCGCGTGCAAAAATTTGCGGAAATAAATTGACATATAGGTGCAAGAAATGAAAAGAATAAAACAAATTTCGTTTCTGCTTATAGTCGTAAGTTGCTTGACGTTTGCGCTTTCGGCTTGCGGCGACGATGAAGTAAAACTCGACAACGTCGATCCGTCGGCAATTCTCGTTGCGTATTTTTCTGCAACGGGCAACACCGAGCAGGTTGCGCAATACATTGCGGACGCTACGGGCGGAAAGCTGTATGAGATCACGCCCGCACAGCCATATACGCAAGGCGATCTGGATTATACCGACGGCAACAGCCGCTCGACCCGAGAGCAGAACGATCCGAACGCGCGTCCCGTTATCGGCGGCGTCGTCGAAGATATGGATAGCTATGACGTTATTTTTCTCGGCTATCCCATATGGCACGGTCAAGCGCCGAAGATAATCTACACATTTCTCGAAAGCTACGATTTTTCAGGCAAGACGATTATCCCGTTTTGTACATCGGCAAGCAGTCCGATAGGTACAAGCGCCTCCAATCTTCACCGCCTTGCAAGCGGTGCAATTTGGCAGAACGGTATGCGTTTTGCAAGCAACGCGTCTCGGGACGCCGTTTTATCTTGGCTGAACGGTTTGGAATATTAATACTAACCGAAATGGTGCGATACGATATATAAAAAGCAGCGGGATTTACTCGCTGCTTTTCACAATTTGACCAATGGTGCAACGTTCAAATATTCCAACGTTTTCAAGGGTCAGTCGGTGTGAGCGCTTTTCCGTTGCGACAATAAGGCGCCGCACGCCGAATGGTCTACCTGTCGGGACTCGTCCCGACAGGGTAAGCGAAACGAAGTGGAGCGCTACGTTAATTCGAAGGATCCCGAACAAGTAGAATGAGTAGGCGTGAGCGACAAAAAGTAAGCAACGGAAAGGAGCGCATAAAAAAAAGGCGCACAAAAAATGTGAGCGCTTTTCCGTTGCGACAATAAGGCGCCGCACGCCGAATGGTCTACCTGTCGGGACTCGAACCCGAAACGATGCCGTCGGAGGGCATAATTTTATCCAATTAGACTACAGGTAGCTGATTATTGATATTATACCACACAAAAAGCCTTTGTGCAACGAATTGCGCGCTCGGTCAAGACAAAAATTTTAGTGAAAATAGTGCAAAACTGTTGATAATTTCATTGATCTGTGATATATTGTAAAAGCAATTCTTGCTGGTGTGGTGGAATGGCAGACGCGTCGGACTCAAAATCCGATGTTGGTGACAACGTGTGGGTTCAAGTCCCACCACCAGCACCAAAAGAGCGCAAGTCGTAGTGGCTTGCGTTTTTTTGTTTGTCGAAAACCCCACGATTGTCGTGGGGTTCCGTGGAGGTTTACCGACGAACAAACATACACATGTATGTAAAGATACTAT
>CANQNJ010000007.1 GCA_947625185.1 uncultured Clostridia bacterium | reverse complement strand
GTCAAGATTTTCGAGTACGAGAAAGGCTTTATCCACGCAAAGACCTATTCTGCGGACGGCGAGGCGGCAATCGTCGGTACGGTCAATCTCGACTATCGTTCGCTCGTCCACCATTTTGAAAACGGCGTTTGGATGTACAACTGCGCGGCAATCGCAGACATGGAAAAGGACTTCCTCGCCACGCAGGGACAGTCAATCGAATATCGCAGCGAAATGCTCAAACAAAATGTATGGCGGCGGTTCGTGGGCGCGCTCGTAAAGATTTTCGCTCCGCTTCTATAAGGAACTTTTCTGAAACCAACAGAAATCGGGATTTATGTTGTGGTGTTTCTCCCTCGAAGGTTTTATAATTGAAGTATCAAAACAAGGAGGCGGCTATGAACGCAATCGAAATCAGAAATCTTACAAAGAGTTTCCGCGGAATGTACGCGCTCGACGGCTTGAATATGACCGTGCCGCAGGGTTCGATCTACGGCTTTATCGGCGAAAACGGAAGCGGAAAATCGACCACGGAAAAGTGTATCTGCGGGCATCTCGTGCCGGACAAGGGCAATATCACGCTGTTCGGCAAGCCCTATACCGACGCCGGCGTAAGGGTGCGCGTGGGTGCGCTTATTGAAAATACGGGCTGTTTTCCCTCGTCGAGCGTCTATTCCAACCTCATGATGCAAGCCATCAATTTGGGGCTGAAAGACAGAAACGGCGAAATCGCACGGGTGCTGAAAATCGTCCGCATGGAGGACAACGCGAAATTGCAATTCAAGAAGTGTTCGCTCGGCATGAAACAGCGAATCGGCATTGCAATGGCACTTTTGGGCGATCCCGCGCTTCTCATTCTCGACGAGCCCATCAACGGACTTGACACCGACGGTATGCGACTTATGCGCGAGATTCTCGTGGACATAACAAAGAATTACGGCTGTACCGTCCTTATTTCCTCTCATATCCTCGGAGAACTTGAAAAGATCGCCACGCACTACGGCATTATCCGTCAAGGCAAGATGATACGGGAGATTGCCGCTTCGGAAATGGACAACCGTTCGCAGGTATACGTTTCTTTGAAAACCAATGACGTGCAAGCGGCTGCGGAGCTTTTGCGGCGCGGCGGGTGCAACGTCAGGTTGGAAGAGGGCGAGCTTCGCGTCTATGACATCGACGACACGGGGCGGCTCTCCGCATTTCTCTTACGGAACGGCTTGGTGCCGACGGAACTGAGAAAGCACAAGATCGGGCTGGAAGAATACTATGTTTCTTTGATGAGCAAGGAGGCTGTGTGATATGGAAAACACTAAAACATTGCAATTCGAGAAGCCGAGCTTTATCAGGCGGCTCCAAGGTATGCTCGGCGTGGACTTTTACCGTCTGTTCCATACTCCCCTCTTTTATATCTTCATCGTAATCGCGGCGCTCATTCCCGCGCTTGTATCTATGGGAGCAATGGGCGACGGCGAAACTGCGGGGATGTTCTCCAACGCTTGGCAGATAATCGCGGCGGACAGTCCGCTGTATATCGTTCACGATATGGGCGAATACGCCAATATGAATATGGTCTTTATTTTCGGCGGTATTATGGTGTCGATCTTCATCGGACACGATTATCGCAGCGGATACGTCAAGCAGCTGTTTACCACTCACGCCAAGAAAGAGGACTATATGATAAGCAAAACCATTGTTTCCGCGTTCTCGATGGTGTGTATGTGCTTTACATATCTCATCGGCGGAATGATCGCAGGTGCGGCTACGGGACTTCCGTTTGCCATCAACGCGGGTTCTCTCCTTTGCGCTATCCTCGGCAAAGTGATAATGAGCCTCGGTTGGGCAAGCCTGTATACCTTCATCAACATCATCTTCCGCAGAAAGTTCGGCATTTCCATTGCCCTGTGCTTCGTCCTCGGTACGGGTATTCCCGTCATAGGCGCGGCGGCGCTTATCGGCAATACGACGGCATTGAATATCTTCCTCTACGGTTCGTCGGTATATGCTTGCCTCTCCGCAAACTTCGCGTCCGTCCTTGTGTGTCTTGCCTGCTCCGTCGTGTGGGCGATCGTCTATAACGTTCTCGGTTCGGTGATTTTATATCGTCGCGATGTGTATTGAGGTGAAATATGAACGCAATCGAAATCAGAAATTTAACCAAAACTTTCGGAGAAAAACGCGCGGTGGACGGGTTGAATATGACCGTGCCGCAGGGCGCCATATACGGCTTTATCGGCGAGAACGGCAGCGGCAAATCGACTACGGAGAAGCTCATTTGCGGACTTATTCAGCCGAGCGGCGGCGAAATCAAACTGTGGGGCAAAGACTATCGGGATCAGGGCGTTCGCTCGCAAATCGGCGTTCTCATCGAATCCCCCGGCTGCTTTCCGAATACCACCGTTTGGAACAATATGAAACTGCAAGCCGCCAACTTGGGACTGAAAAACGAGAACGAAGAAATACGGCGAGTTCTTCACCTTGTTCGTATGGACGGCGCGGCGGGCAACAAATTCAAAAATTGCTCCCTCGGTATGAAACAGCGTATCGGTATTGCCTTTGCGCTGCTCGGCAACCCCACGCTTCTCGTTCTCGACGAACCCATCAACGGGCTGGACGCCGACGGTATGCGCATTATGCGTGAGATATTGACCGACCTTTCGCGCCGCGGCACGACCGTCCTCATTTCTTCGCATATTCTCGGCGAACTTGAAAAAATCGCCACCCATTACGCCATTATACGCGGCGGAAGGCTCTTAAAGGAAATGACGGCAGCGGAACTCAACGCGAACTGTCCGACATACGTCGCTGTCAGAGTAGACGGCACGGAAAGGGTGCGGACTATCCTCGAACGGGCATTCGGTCGGGCGGATATTGACGAACAGACGGGAGAGATCCGTGTCTATAACGCAAATGCGGAAGACGTCTCCAAGTATCTGTTCGGCAACTGCGGTATTGCCGTCAGCGAAATCCGCACGGCAAAGATAAGCCTCGAAGAATATTATATCGATCTTATGCGGGAGGAAAAATGAATACGAATATCAAAAACGGCGATTTCGGCAAACGCCTCAAAACTATGCTCAAAGTGGACGCGCGCAGAATGTTCACGATGCCCACGGTCTGGATCATGCTCGCAGTCAGCCTCGCGCTCCCCATTCTTATCCTCGTGATGACCTCTTTCATTGGAGGGACGACCGTAAACCCGCAGACGGGCGCGGAAGAAACGGTTGAGACATTCACCAACGTCTGGCAGGCAATCGGCTCGGCGGGCGGCGCTATGAGCATGGATCTCACGAGTATGTGCAATATCAATCTTCTGTACTTCCTCGTGGCGATCTTCGTGTGTCTTTTTGTGGGCGAGGACTTCCGCAGCGGGTATGTCAAGAACCTGTTCACGGTGCGTTCCAAGAAGCTCGATTACATCCTTTCCAAAACCATTGTGCTGTTTGTAGCGGCGACGGGAATGTTCGTCCTTTACTTCATCGGCGCGATGATCGGCGGCGGGATAGCGGGACTGTCTTTCGACCTTGCGGCGGTGGGTGCAAGCGCGGGCGGAATTATCGCCTGCATGATAAGTAAAGTGTTCTTTGCGCTCGTATTCGTGTCCATTGCTCTGACGCTTGCGACGGTCGGGAAGCAGCGGCTTTGGTTATCCATCCTCGGCTCTCTTGCCGCGGGCATGTTGCTCTTTACGATGATCCCCATGATGACGCCGCTCAATTCCGGTGCGTTCAACGTCGCGCTGTGCGTTCTCGGCGGTCCGCTCTTCGCCGCGGGACTTGGAGCGGTAAGCAACGTCATTCTTAACAAGACGAGCTTGGTATAAGGAGAGCGTAATGAAATATGAAGATGAATCGCTGACAGCAGAGGATCTGAACGAATTTCTGTCGGCAAAGACCTATGCGGAGCAATTTGAGATACTTCTGAAACACTCTCAAAAAAATCAAAAAATCATAGAAATAAGGAGGAAGAAAATGGAAAACTACAATGCGGACTATGCGGTAAGTCAGGAAGAAATAAGCAAGCAATTTGAAGAATTTTGCCATACCAAAGGAATCGTCGCAAAATTCAAGGTGGCGTTCGATCAAATGGGCGAAAACGCTCGCCGCCAACACGAACAGGACAAAGCGAATATCGAAGCCGTCAAAAATTCCGAGGAAAACAAGGAATTCCGCGAATTTTTGCACACCAATGGCTTCAAAGCAAAATGTCGCCTCGTCATCGAGAACATCAAGCGCGGCGCAGCAAACGCGAATGCAGACACAGCAAGAAAGCTCGACGAGCTTCACGCCAAGACGCAGGCGAATATCCGCGCGCACAGCGTAACGCCGAACGCAAAAACCGCCGAATACTCTGCCGAACAGCTTTCTGCCGAGTTCAACGCCTTTTTGAAAGAGCGCGGACTTGACGACAAGTACGCCGTTCAAGTTGTGGAAGAATAACGCGTCGTCCGCACGGGGACGGCTTGGAAAAAAAGACGTTTGAAGCAATGCGTAGTAAAAAAGAGGGGCGTATTTTACGTCCCTCTTTTTTATACCCTTGATATATTTTTTATTTTCATTAAAGTTGTCGCCGCTTGCGGTTCAGTTTATTTTTACTATCTTGGATCTGAGTATCAGATCGTCCGGCTTGGTCTTGGCAAGTTCTTCGTCCAATTTGTCGAAGGGCACGACCTTGCCGACAAGCGAATCCACGTTTACCGTTTCCGTAACCAACAGATTGATCGCGGAAGAGTAGCTGCCCGCGCCGTTGTACACGCCGAATATATTGAGATGTTTCTTACATATCTGCGCGACGGACAGTTTGCTCTCCTTGTTGGAGTAACCCGCAAGGCAAATATTGGCATTGACGGCAGCCACGTTGTAAACGTCTTTCATATTGAAGTCCGAGTTGCTGAACAGTACCAATTCGTTGCACATTCTGCCGCCCGTGATGGCAAGTATTTCGTTTTCCACGTCCACCTGATCGGGGTTGAAACTGTAAAATATCCCCAATCCGCGCGCCACGTCCAACAATTCCTCGCGGTTGCTGATGAATACGGGAACGGCTTGGTAATAGGCTACGAGTTGCGCCAGGATAAGCCCCGTCTTGGTGGAGGAGAATATGGCGATATGGCGTCCTTTTTCGAGGTTGAGCGCGTCTATCACGTTGAGGCAAAAAGCCACATACGGCACAAACAGCGCTTTTTCGTTTTTAAGTTTTTCGGGGAGGCGGTGCAGCAGCGAATAGGGCAGATCGACAAAGTTCTGCAACAAGCCGTTGCAGTTGTAGCCGAGTTCCTGCATATTGGAGCATTTCTCGTATTCGTCGTTTTTGCATTCGTCGCAGGCTTCGCACGGAATATACGGCTCGATGGCTACGCGGTCCATCTTGTTGAAGAAAGGATTGTCTCCCGCCACCTTGGATACCACGCCGACGGCGTTTCTGCCCATAACGAAGGGATACTTGCGCTTGTTTGCGCCCGTATATATCTCAAAGTCCGAGTTGGTTATGAGTACCTCCTCTATCTTGACCTTGATTTGATTTTCGGATATTTCGGTTGGTGCAGATTCCGCAAGCCGCAGCTTTTTCGGTTCTTCCAATATCCAAGCCTTCATAAAACCTCCGATCGGGAATGTTGCAATCGCTTGCATCGCGGGTAAACGGACATATGGCCGTCTCGCCCGATAAGTACTATCATTATAGCAGATATTCGCAAAAAAATCTACTTTTTTTGTAAATTGCTTTGCTTCATTATGCCAAATCGCGCCACAACGCACATACGCTGTTGCCTTTGCGCAAAAAATTTTTTGTTTTTGTCCTTTTTCCACTTTGACAATATTGCCGCTTTGAACTACAATATCGGTACAAGGTATCGGGAGGTGCAATGTGAAACTGCAATATTTGGGACACGCAAGTTTCAGGCTCATCAGCGAGATGGGCACAACGGTAGTTACGGATCCGTACAGCGCGGCAATGGTGGGGTTTGAGATGACTCCCGTCAGGTGCGATGTAATAACGGTATCGCATCATCACCAAGATCACGACTGCACGGACGGCATTATCGGCGACCCCGCCGTATTGGACGAAGAGGTAAGTCTCGCCGCCGACGATATAGCCATAGAGAGCGTCGCCACCTATCACGACGACGTCAAGGGAGCCAAGCGCGGCAACAATTTGGTGTTTATGTTTTTGGTGGACGGTATCAAGGTGGTCCATATGGGGGATATCGGCTGCTATGACGAGGCTGTGGCGGATAGAATCCGCGATTGCGACGTGCTGCTTATACCCGTCGGCGGCACTTTTACGGTGGACGCTGTCGGCGCCAAACAGTATGTGGACGCTGTCAAGCCCCGTATTGTGATCCCGATGCATTACAGAACGTCGGAACACAACTTCAACGTGGACGGCGTAGACAAGTTTCTTGCGCTGTTTCCGCAGTCGGCAATAACCGACAACGGCGCGGACTCGCTTGTGTTGAACGACGCCCCCGATAACGCCGATACGCGCGTGGTGGTGCTTTCTCGCTTCAAAGATTGATCCGCTTGCGCCGACCGCCGGCTATTGCGCTCGGCAAAGCCATGCAAGCGCGTTGTCCGTTGCGTCAACACAGCTATACAAGCGCCATTGTCTTTCAATATAATTGATTGACCTGTAACTTGATGCGTATCGCATTGACGGAAAATTGAGAATATGATTAAAATTCGGTGGTGATGCCGATGGAATTGCCGCAAGTTGCGCGTCTTGTTTTTGGAGCAAGTGCCTTGTGTATCTTGGCATTTATTGAAAAGTCGGATTTTTGAACTTGCCGAAGTCTTCGGATTTCGGCTCGTTTTATATAACTAAAAACAGTTTTTCAGAACTTTTACAACAGCGTCAAATAAATCAACGCAATATTCTGTTTCTTTCAAGCTTTTATCAACTTCATTATCCGCGATTTCCGCGAATTCGTCCGTTTCGACAAACGCCCTTGTCAGGTTGTATTCCAACCAAGCAAGTTTGGGACCTATATTTGCATAAACGAGGGCGGCGTAATCGGTACATAACTTGCCTCGATACTCCGAGAGGTAGCTTTTTATTACGGTTTCGAATTTGCTCGGGACCAAATTTTCGATATCTCCTCCTGCCCAATACCAGGCAACTTGCACAAGTTCCAAAGTGGGGTTAATGCAGCCGCTTGACTCCCAATCGATTATGAAAGGGGTAATGCCCTGCCACATAACATTTTTGCAATCGAGATCCGCGTGGCTGACGGTCAGATCGCCATTCAGGTTGTCTGTTGCCTCCGCCGCCCGTTTGTGTAATTTTAACAGAAGATCGGCGTCTCGTTGCAAACGTTGTGCATACAGTTTGTTTTGTTCTATTGACAGCGTAATATAATGATTTATATCAAGCGACGTTTTTTGCGTGTTTTGCTGTATGTTTTTCGGTTTGCAAAAGTTTATATTGTGAAGTTTTGCCAGCGTTTGTCCGATGATTCTGCAATGTTTTTCGTCAACTTGTTCGGCAGTCAATGTTGTGGCATTTAACCATTCGAAAACCATAAAAAAGCTATCACCGACTTTTAGCACGACGTCACCGCAAAATTGTAACGCGCAAACGGCATTTATTCCGTTTTGTCTTGCGGTGCGAGCCACTTTTTCGGAGAAAACGAAATTGCGATAGGCGTCCTTTTTCCGCATAATTGCGGGGTTAAGTTCCTTTATCGCGTAGTCGGCTTTGTCCGTTCGGACTCTGTAAATTTTGTGGGACAGTCCGCCCGAGATTTTTTGTATGGAAATTATTTCAGTGCCCAAATCGTTTTGCGTTATCAGCTGTTGTATCTTTTCGTTTATATCCAATTTTCTCTCCCTTTTGCCCTTTTGAGTTTTCGCGCATAGTCGCGTATGACATGTTGCGAGAGGCTTGCCGAATAGTGCTGCGCCATGTCTTTAATCATAGCTTCAAAGATAATGCTTGTGAAACCTTCTGAAAACGTTATTTTACGGAAACTATTTCGACTCCGTTTTTGTAGACAGAGTAGCCGTATTTTGAGCTGTCATAGTGGTTGTGTGCAAAGCAGTATAACTTCCACACAAGACAATATCAAACTGCTTTTTATTGCTGTTCATAATTTTGCGATAGAAATCGAGTAAGGCGTCCGTTTTAGCGGAAAAGGCTTTGTCGATGTACTGCTCTACAACTCGAATATTCGTTGTCTTCGGCGTGTATCATACAGCAACGTAATTGTTATCAATGCTTTCTTTTTTTTTGCTCAACTACGATTACGATAGAAATCGATTCGCATCAATACGGTGAAGATATCACCGGCAATGAATACAAGACAGAAGCCCTTATTTGATAAAAACGGCACCCAACTTCGCGCTTTTAGGTGTTCAGTTGGGTACCGTTTGGCGGAAGAGATGGGATTCGTCCCGAGCAGGGCGAGGGTGAGTGAAGCAATACAGAGTGTTGCGGAACGCTACATGTTTCGCACTCGCATCTTTGTAGACATAATGCCGCAAGTAAAAAGGAACAAAGAAAAAGGACCAACACAGAGTGTGAGTTCTTTTCTTTGCGACCGATAGACGCAGCCGCCGCGTGGCGGAAGAGATGGGATTCGAACCCATGTGCCACCGATAGGTGGCAACCGCATTTCGAGTGCGGGCCGTTACAACCACTTCGATACTCTTCCAAGTTATATATTGTGTGTTTTGCTTTGTCGGTTTCTTCGTATGCCCGCACTCGGCGGGCCGTTATGCTCGGACGGTGTCCTGCGCGGCGTTCGTCGTTGCGCTCCTCGGCATAACCACTTCGCTCGTTGCGCTTGCGCAACCTTCGTCCTTTTGGACGAAATACGTTGGGCTTGTTTTATTTGTTTCGGAGTGCGAACTATTTATTCGCTCGTTCCAAAAGGCGTTCGTCGCTGCGCCCGGTACGAACTGACAATCTCGACAAGCTATCTTATTATACCAACAAGTCACGATAATGTCAAATCGTTTTATCAAATTGTGTCGCCGACGTTGTTTGCCGCGGGTTTTTGCTTTCCGCAAGACGTCGCAACGCGCGAGTTTTCCTGTTGGTGTGGCTCAGTGCCGAAGTTTTAGCACGAGAAAATGCGCCGACGCTCTCTGTGCGCGTCAAGACTCGTTGACGGTGCGGCGGTCTCCCTCTGCGTGCGGTTCGATACGCCGACGCATTCACGGTCGGGATATCAACGACGAAATTGCCGCGGTTATGTGTCTTGCGGTGTCGCCAGCGGTCATAGATATCGGATTGGACTCCGCCTCGGCAAGTTCGCCCGCAAGTCCGTTGACGTAGGCGGCGGTGGCAACCGCTTCGAACAATTTGTCGTTATTGTAAGCGCAAATGGCGGCAACTATCCCCGAAAGCACGTCGCCGCTGCCCGCAGTCGCCATTCCCGCGCAGCCCCTCTCGATAACGTAAGTTTTGTTTCCGTCCGTAACGGTGGTGGAGGCGCCCTTTAACAGCGTGATTACGCCGTGGTAGGATGCGAAGCGCTGCGCATATTCCGTTGGATGCGACTTGATCTCTTCAACGGCAAGTCCCGTCAGCCGTGAAAATTCGCCGACGTGCGGCGTAACTACGACGCGCGGTCTGCAACCTTTCAACAAGTCCGTCCTCGTTGCAATGCAATTGAGTCCGTCTGCGTCGATAACGAGCGTGCCGCGGAAGTTTTGCAGCAGATATTGCAACGTTTTTCGCACCCCATTGCCCGTTTTGCACCCCATACCGATGGCAACCGATCTCACATTGCGGATAAGTTCGGCAATTTCCGACGGGACGAAACGCAGTTCGCCGTTGCGGTCGGATAGCGGCGCAAGAGTACTTTCCAACAAATAAGGCGTCACGGCGTCGGCTATTGTTCTCGGCACCGCAAGTTTTACCACGCCCGCTCCGCTGCGCATAGCGCAAGCAGCCATATTGGCGAGTTTTGCCGCTCCGCCGTACTGCAAGCTGCCGCCGATAAGCGCGATGTACCCGAAGTCTCCCTTGTTGCAATCGCCGCTTCGCCACCCGAGGCAGGCGCGGCAGTCCTCGCCTTGCCAGACGGTTCGATTTGTATCATTTTGCATAACGCACCTCGACAAAATATTATAACTCGTTTTGTCGCAAAATTCAATCGTAATATTTCCGAAATACGCGTTACTCCGACAGACGTGCGCTGTCCCTGATGTGTCCCTTGTCCTTCTCCAATTGCAGCCAGGATACGATGTTGCTTATCAGCTCCGTATTGGAGGGAGCATAACCGGGCGTGGCTACTCTGCTGTGCGTCAGATCGCCGAATGCGTCCAGATTGCCGTACTCGCAACAATCGCTTATTGTCGTGCGAATCGCCCGTTCCACTCGCGTGGGCGTAGAGTGCAGCTTGTCTGCCACGGCGGCGTACACTTCGTTGGTATAGCACACATGCGCCACGTCGGATTTTTCGTATCGGTACAGTATCGCGTCTTTCAAAAAAGTCGTTCCGATCAGCTTGCTCTTGAATCCCAATTCGATAAGCAGCTGTCCGACCAACGCGTGTACGTCGCGCGAGCCCTTGCCGATAATGCTTTGATACAGTTCTTTTCCGCTAAGAAACCGTTCGCTCTCATTCTTGCCGTTCATAAACTCTCCTCCTTGATATTGTTCGGAATAATAATAACACAAAATTTTACACAATTCAACACTTTTATACAAAAATATTGTCACTTTTTAATGAAAATTTCCTTGCGATATTCCGCTATTATTGGAATATTTCGACCAAAATTGTTAAAAAGTGACAAAAATCGACATTTGAACAAAAGTAAGCGACGCGTATGCCGAAATTCGTCGGCGCACACAACGGCGCGCTTTTTGTTGACATTTGGCTTGCATTGGGATACAATTTGGCTATAAATATCAAAGAGGTTGTTATGGACAAAATCGCAGTAGAGCAAAAGTGGAACAGACTTTGGCGTGAACGCAACGTTTACAAGTTCAACCCCGACGACGTAGACAACAAGTACTATGTGTTGGAGATGTTCAGTTATCCCAGCGGCAGCAAGCTGCATATCGGGCATTGGTACAATTACGGTTTGACGGACAGTTTTGCCCGTTATCAGATAATGAAGGGCAAGAACGTCTTTCAGCCGATGGGGTTCGACGCATTCGGACTGCCCGCGGAGAATTACGCCATAAAGACGGGCGTTCATCCCGAGGACAGCACTCTCCACAATATCGAGGTTATGGAAGAGCAACTCAAAAACATCGGCGCGATGTTCGATTGGGACCACGAGATAAAGACTTGTCTGCCCGATTACTACCGTTGGACGCAGTGGATATTTGCCGAACTGTACAAGCACGGATTGGCATATCGCAAGAAAGCGCCCGTCAATTGGTGCCCGAGTTGCAACACGGTGCTTGCCAACGAGCAGGTCGTTGACGGACACTGCGAGCGTTGCGATACGCAGGTGGTCAAGAAGGATCTTACGCAGTGGTTCTTCAAAATAACCGATTACGCCGAGGAATTGCTTAACGGTCTCGACTCATTGGATTGGCCGGAGAAGACCAAGGCAATGCAGCGCAATTGGATAGGCAAGTCGCAAGGCGGAGAGATCGTGTTCGATCTCGAAGACGGCAGCGGCAGTTTCAAAGTGTTTACCACGCGCGCCGACACGCTGTTTGGTTGTACGTATGCGGTATTGGCGCCCGAACACGACCTCGTGGCTAAGATCACCACGCCCGAACACAAAGCGGAGGTGCAAGCATATATTGATGAGGTCGCCAAGACCAACGAAATAGAGCGTTTGTCCACCGCCAAGGAGAAAACGGGCGTATTTACGGGGGCGTATGCCGTCAACCCGATCAACGGCGACAGGGTCCAGGTGTGGATCGGCGACTATGTACTCAACAGTTACGGCACGGGCGCCGTTATGGGCGTGCCCGCTCACGACGCGCGCGATTACCGTTTTGCCGTGAAGCACGGATTGGAGATCAAGCGCGTTATCAAGTCGGCGTCCTCTGCGGAGGACGAACTGCCCTTCTGCGATTACGGCGTAATGGTCAACAGCGGCGAGTTCGACGGTATGGATAGCGAACGGGGCAAAGTCGCCGTGGTGGAGAAATTGGCGCAAAGCGGAAAGGGTCAACTCAAAACAAATTACCGTCTGCGCGATTGGTTGGTATCCCGTCAGCGCTATTGGGGCGCTCCCATACCGATAATATATTGTCCGCATTGCGGCGAAGTGTTGGACGAGGATCTGCCCGTACGTCTGCCTTACGACGTAGAGTTCCGTCCCGACGGCACCAGCCCGCTTGCCAAGCACGACAAGTTTATCCACGACGTCAAGTGTCCCAAATGCGGCTCGCCCGCCACGCGGGATCCCGACACTCTGGATACGTTCGTTTGCAGCAGCTGGTACTATCTGCGCTATCCCGACGCGCACAATCCGGACAAGGCTTTCGACACCGAGTGGATAGACAAGATGCTCCCCGTAGACAAGTATGTCGGCGGCGCCGAACACGCCTGTATGCACCTGCTGTATGCGCGTTTTATCACCAAGGCGCTGCGCGATATGGGATATCTCCACTTCGACGAGCCGTTTAAGTCGTTGGTGCATCAGGGCGTAATTCTCGGTCCCGACGGCAACCGCATGAGCAAGACTCACGGCAACGTCGTATCCCCCGACGAATATGTCAGCACTTACGGCGCGGACGTATTCCGTTGTTACCTCGCCTTCGGCTTCCGCTACATAGAGGGCGGACCCTGGTCCGACGACGGCATCAAGGCGATAAACAAGTGGTTGGACCGCGTGGAGAGATACGTTGAGTCGGCTTACGGCGATTACCTCTCTTGCGAAGAAACGGGACGGGACGAGAAGGAACTCAATCGCGTGCGGCACAATACCGTCAAGGCGGTGGACGCCGATTACAACGAATTCGGCTTCAATACGGCAGTGGCGAGAATGATGGAATTGGTCAACGCCATCGCCAAGTACGATCAACTGCCCGTCAAGAATATGCGGTTGTATCGCGATACGGCGGACGACCTGCTTAAACTTCTCTGCCCGTTGGCTCCGCATTTTTGCGAGGAGCTGTGGCAGCGGACGGGGCACGAGGGCAGTATTGTCGTAAGCAGATTCCCCGAGTTCGATGAGAGCGCTATGCACGTCAGCGAAACGGAGATACTCGTGCAGGTCAACTCCCGCCCCAAGGTGCGCCTTACGGTGGATTCTTCCCTGTCTGCGGAGGAATTGGAGAAGCACGTACTCGCCGACGCCGACGTACGCGAGGCGCTCGGCGGCGCAACTGTCAAGAAGGTCATTGCGATACCGGGACGCCTGGTCAATATAATTATTTAGCGACAACATACGCGTCGGACATTCGGCGCAAAAGTCTGTTTTGCAGAAGGAGACCGTGATGGATTTTTACGCAAATTCTCGCCCGCTGGGCATAGGCGATACTCCGCTCATTCCCTATGAGGAAGATTTCGACGCGGATATTTACATAAAGAACGAAGCGATGAACGCCGGCGGCAGCGTCAAGGACAGGGCGGCTCTCGCGATGATACTCGACGCCGAAGAGAGGGGGATATTGCACGAGGGCGATACCATAGTGGAAGCGACAAGCGGCAATATGGGCATTGCGCTCGCATACGTCGGATTGAAGCGCGGTTACAAGGTGCTGCTTACCATGCCGGACAGTATGACGGAGGAACGCCGTACGCTTTTGCAGGGTCTGGGTGCGCAGCTTGTGCTTACGGAGGGCAAGTTGGGTATGAAGGGCGCGATAGAAGCGGTGGAACGATACGCCGATCGCGCGGGACACGTCTGGCTCAAACAGTTTGAAAACCCCGCCAACGTCACCGCTCATTACATTTCTACCGGCGAGGAGATCGCCCGTCAGTTGGATCGCGTCGACGTGTTGGTCGCGGGCGTCGGGACGGGCGGCACGCTCATCGGGACGGGGAGAAGATTGCGCGAATACTTTCCCGATGTCGAGATAGTCGCAGTGGAGCCTGCGGGCAGCCCCGTCATTTCTCGCGGTATCAAGGGGACTCACAAGATACAGGGCATAGGCGCGGGGTTCGTCACCGCGTTGTACGACGCAAGTCTGGTCAGCCGAGTGGAACTCGTCACCGACGATGAAGCGATGGATATGTTCCGTCTGCTCAATCTCAAACAGGGTTACAGCTGCGGCATAAGTTCGGCGGCAAATATCGCTGTCGCGGTGCGGCTTGCGGAAGATCCAGCCTACAAGGGCAAGAATATCGTAACCTTCTTTCCCGACGGCGACGACAGATATTTGTCCTTGCTGCGCGGCAATTGACCGCTCGTGCGCGATCGGTCCGTCGGAGGACTAAATAAAAGTGAAAAAATATCCGACAATTCCGATTTTACATTGTTGACAAAAATGCACAAAGTGTTAGAATGGTATTAAATCAAATATACGGAGGTAAAACAAAATGAAAAAATTTGCAAAAATCATGGCGGTTATGATGCTTGTCGCGCTTACCGTTACTGCGCTTGTTGCTTGCGGTTATCCTGCCGATCCCGCCAAAGCACAAGAACAACTTGAAAAGAAAGGCTACACGGTAGTCGCCCTTGTCGGCGGAACAGACCTCGCAGGAAAGGCGTCCCAAGCTACTTTGGATGCGCAAGGGTTATTGTATGGAGTAAAAGCGGGCGAACTCGTTGCTATGGTTAGCGGCACCAAGGTAGATACGGACAAGAAAGAAACTTCTTCTGTCAGCATATTATATTTCAGCAGCGCAGACGCGGCTAATACGGCTTGGGAAAGCGATATAATGAAGGAAGCGAGAGAAACCGCCAAAGAAAACGGTCAATCCATCAAAAAGAGCGGCAAGCAAATTTATTCCGAAGGCGTTGTGAAAGACAGCAGCAAATAAGTTTATAATACATAATCGAAGGCATTCAACTGCGGTTGAGTGCCTTTTATTTGTCCTGAAAACGTATTTTTTCAAATTGACCGTTGCAAATATTGCTTTTTTTGCCCAAGGTTGATATAATTGTATCTACCGACGCAACGTAATATTTACCGTTGCGCAATACATTTCGACGCCGCACCGAGCGGCGCAATAACGGGAGACGTTTATGAAACACATTGATATACGACAGGTTTTCGCCGATTATGCAAGCTACCTCGGCAAAGAAATAACGGTGTGCGGTTGGGTGCGCACGTCGCGCGACTCCAAGACGGTGGCTTTTGTCGAGGTCAACGACGGCACCTGTCTCAAAAATCTTCAAATAGTCGTGGACAAGCAGCGGTTCGACGACAAGATCCCCGGTGTATTCGCAGTGGGAGCGGGCGTATGTATGACAGGCGAACTCAGGGAGTCGCCCAATAACGTCTGCGAGCTGCACCTTGCCTCATATCGCATTCTCGGCGAGTGTCCCGCCGACTACCCCTTGCAGAAGAAGCGCCACACGTTGGAGTTCTTGCGCACGATGCCTCATCTGCGCGTACGCACCAACACGATGCTCAACGTTCAGCGTGTCCGTTCGGCGTTGAGCTATGCCTCTCACATATATTTTCAGAGCAACGGCTTCACCTATGTTCATACGCCTATCATCACGGGCAGCGACTGCGAAGGCGCGGGAGAAGTGTTCAACGTCACCGTAAAGCATTGGAACGATTCCGCCGCAAGCGAGGAAGAGTATTACAGAGACGACTTTTTCGGAAGAAAAGCATACCTCACCGTATCGGGACAGCTGGAAGGCGAAGCCGCGGCTATGGCTCTCGGCAAGATATATACCTTCGGACCCACTTTCCGCGCGGAGAACTCCAATACGTCGCGCCACGTCGCCGAGTTCTGGCAGGTAGAGCCGGAAGTGGCTTTTGCCGAATTGCCGGATATCATAGAGATAGTGGAGGGCTACGTCAAGTTCATCGTGGGCTATGTGTTGGATCACTGCCGTCCCGAGTTGGAGTTCTTCGAGAAGTTTTACGAGGCGGGACTTATCGACAAATTGAACAACGTGGTACATTCCGACTTCGTCGTGTTGGATTACACCGACGCCGTGCGCCTGTTGCAGCAGTCGGGGGTCAACTTCGTATACAAGCCGGAGTGGGGCGCGGAACTTCAAAGCGAACACGAACGCTATCTCACCGAGCAGGTATACAGAAAGCCGGTATTTGTCACCAACTACCCCAAGGACGTCAAGGCGTTCTATATGAAGCAGAACCCCGACGGCAAGACCGTCGCCGCTACTGACCTGCTTGTGCCGGGTATCGGCGAGATTGTCGGTTGCAGCGAACGCGAGACAGACTACGACAAGCTCGTTGCCGCAATGCGCAGCAAGGGTATCACCGTGGAGGGATACAAGCAGTATCTGGATCTGCGCCGTTACGGCTCGGTGCCTCACAGCGGTTTCGGTATGGGCTTGGATCGTATGGTAATGTACCTTACGGGTATGTCCAATATCCGCGACGTGCTGCTGTATCCGCGCGCGCCGAAAGAACTTAAATAGGTCGCTCGGGTATTCGGTGCAAAAAGGCTTCGCTTCGGGCACAAAGTGCCCTCGTTGCAGATTATTTTGCACCGAATACCCTCGCTCCGTCGTCGCAGCTCGCCTTTGACATCACCGCCCACGCAATTAGCGTAGGCGGTATGCTGTCGGGCGGCTGCTCCTCTCCCCATCAAGTCTCCTTTGTCGACTTGACGGGGTCCCCTTTTTTGTTACAAGGTTGGAAGAATTATTAAAACCTAGTCGCTCGTATGTCCCCTGCAAAAAGGAAGTCGCTCGTGCGGTCGCGCTCAAAAAGGCTTCGCTTCGGGCACGAAGTGCCCTCGTTGCAGATTATTTTGAGTCGCGACGCATTCGCTCGTGGTGTCACAAGGACGGGAATAATTTAATATTATTATATTTGCGCCGCACAATATAGTGGTGATAAAACCACTATGTGCGGCGTTCTTCGTTGCAGATTATTTTGCAGGGGACATACTCGCTGTCGTCGCAGTTCGCCCTTGACATCATCGCCCGCGCAATCGACGCGGGCATTATTGCTGTCGGGCGGCTGCTCCTCTCCCCATCAAGTCTCCTTTGTCGACTTGACGGGGACCCCGTTTTTGTTACAAGGCGCCCGACCACCCGCCCCTGTCCGCAGGGACAAGGTCTACAACAGAGATAAAAGGCTCTCATTGACGAGAAAGTTGGTCAATCTCGTATAATAATAAAAAAGCCTCCCTTTCTGCCCCTTTGAGGGGCATAAAGGGAGGGGGACCACCGATAGGTGGTGGAAGGGTTTGATAGGGTGAGTTTTACTAAACCCCCAACCTTAACTTTGCGCTCTGCGCAAAACTTCACATTTCGACGAACGTCGAAATACTTCACTGCCGAAGGCAACTTCACTTGCCGCTATGCGGCAAACTTCACCTTATACACAACCGTCCCCGACAGTCGATAGCGTCAGCGAGACTTTCGGGGAAGGGGGACCGTGCTATGCGCGGTGGAAGAGGGATATAAGATGTAAACTCCATAAAAAGGCGCCCCTTCAAGCGGAAGCGGTCGTGGCGCGGAAAGGCAATCACCACAGTGCGGTGTTGACCGCAGCCACGGCGAGCAACAGTCTGACAGACAGTTGCTCGCTAACCTTATTCTGTCACTAACGGGGACCCGCACAATTTGAGCTTGCGAAAATTGTGTGGGAGAGGACGACCCGCCTGTCAGCGGTACCGACCGCGTTATACGCGGTCGGTGCTGACCAGGGCGTGGGAGGACGAGTCTGAGGGGCTTGACATTCAAAAACAATCCCCAACCTCAACTTGCGACGTAGTCGCAAACTTCACATTTCGACGAACGTCGAAATACTTCACTGCCGAAGGCAACTTCACTTGCCGCTATGTGGCAAATTTCACCCCATATATCACTCCCCGTCAATTACACGACGCGAAATTGACGGGGATAGGCGATAAATCTATCTATTCATACTGTGCCGAAGGCAAAAAAAAATACGACGGACATCTCCGTCGTTTATGTACATAGAATATATTGTTCTATGTACTTTTTTATTCATTATAGTAGATAATTCGGTTTGTGTCAAGGGGATAAAGCCCCTTTTTTTACTAAAATTCGCGTTTTTTTGTTCTCGGCAAATCTCCCGATATATTATTATGTGCATTTTGTTCCGATTTTATGTCCATAGAACAATATAATTTATGTATTTTTTTATCGATGAGCCAATCGAGCAAACCAACGGGTATAATGCCGAGACGTCCCGACGGCTTTATATACAAAAAATCATGATTTTCAAAAAGGAGACAAAAAAATGCTACAACAAAGAAGAAAGAAAGGTTTTACGCTCGCCGAACTGTTGATAGTCGTTGCGATCATCGCAGTTCTCACAGCCATTGCAGTACCTCTTTTCGTAAGCGCTATACAAACTGCGGAAGAGTCAACATTTAATGCAAATGTTCGTGCTATCCGTGGAGCTGCTGTTGCGGAGATACTTATGGCAGACGAAAGTGCTGAGACGGGTTTGTCTGTATCCGAACTTTTTACCGGCGGTAAAAAAGAGGTTTATGTTGAAGCCAAGATAACGAAAAACGGAGAAATCGTTGCTGGTTCGTTCAAGGTTTCAAGTGATGCGTCGGAAACGAAATGGGATGATTATAAAACTTGGACCAACGCTGATAAATATGGCGGTAAACCTATTGTTGTAAAAGTTGCTAAGACAGATCTTGCTAAGGGTGCTTAACAGATACATATAACTAATTATTTCAAATAAAGACGATAGAGTAGAATAGACTCTTTGATCGCCCCAACAAATCAAAAAGCAATTCGGCATCTGCAAGGGTATGCCGATAGGCTTATCGTATCTGACAGGGATGTAAGGATACGGGGAACAGCGAGACAATTTTTGTTTCGCTGTTTTTTTAGCAACCGCCCCCCCTGTCCGCAGGGACAAAGTAAGTTACTGTGATAACAACCTTCCCCGTCGGCAACAGCATAGCGCGCCTACGGGGAAGGGGGACCGCTTGCGGTGGAAGAGGGTTACAAGGAATAAGTTTGTTTTATATATCCCTCTTTCGTCGCCCTTTGGGCGCCACTTTCCCCGTAACGGCTTGCCCGTGACGGGGAAAGTCTTGTGCAGGGACAAAGTCTAAGACAGTTATAAAAGGCTCTCCTTGATGAGCAAGGAGAGCTGTCTGCGATAGCAGACTGAGAGGTTTGAAGTTTCAACTCACCCCAACCTCAACTTGCGACGTAGTCGCAAACTTCACATTTCGACGGACGTCGAAATACTTCACTGCCGTAGGCAACTTCACTTGCCGGCTTGCGGCAAACTTCACTTTATTCCCGTCAATCCCTTCCACCGCAAGCGGTCCCCCTTCCCTTAGGCGCAATATATCTTTATTTTACAATACAACCTATGCGCGCCGAAGGGACGGTCTTATATACGCAGTTTCTACCTTATCCCTTTCTGTCCGCAGGCTAATACTTTTCATACCATTACAACACATTTTGTCGAAAAAGATATTTTCGGCAATTTTTGCGCTATGCCAAGCCGCAAAAATTTGACAAAAACGAGACTGTGGCGTATTATTTTTAGGGATGAAACAACACAACGACATTTACATATTGGGTATAGAAAGTTCCTGCGACGAAACGGCGGCTGCCGTGGTGGCAAACGGCAGACAAATACTGTCCGACGTGGTGCTGTCGCAGATAGATATACACCGTATTTACGGCGGCGTCGTGCCGGAGATTGCCAGCCGCAATCACGTCGAGGCGGTGGACAAGGTCGTCGCGGAGGCGCTTGCGGAGGCGGGCGTTACGTTGTCGGATATTGACGCGGTGGCGGTCACTTACGGCGCGGGACTTGTGGGCGCATTGCTTGTGGGCGTATCCTATGCCAAGGGTCTGGCGCAGGCGCAGGGGCTGCCGCTTATCGCGGTCAATCACATAGAGGGGCACATCTGCGCCAACTATCTTACCTATCCCGATCTTGTGCCGCCGTACGTTTGTCTGCTTACAAGCGGCGGACACACGGCGATAGTCAACGTTACCGATTACGACGGTTACGACGTGGTGTGTTCCACTGTGGACGACGCCGTTGGGGAGGCTTTCGACAAGGTGGCGCGCGTATTGGGTTTGCCCTATCCCGGCGGTCCGCAGATAGACAGGCTTGCGCAGCAGGGCAAGCCGTTGTACAAGTTTCATTCGGTAGTGACATCCAACGGCAATTTCAGTTACAGCGGATTGAAGACCGCGGTCATCAATCTGTTGCACAACGCCGAGCAGAAGGGGAACAAGCTCGATCCCGCGGACGTCGCGGCAAGCTTTACGCGGGCAGCCGTGGACGGACTTGTGGACAGACTGTCGCAGGAGATAGCGCATAGCGGCGCGGCTACGGTAGCCGTCGCGGGCGGAGTAGGCGCCAACAGTTATCTTCGCGCCCGTCTCAAAGAGTTTGAACAGCGCGGTTTGCGCGTATGTCTGCCCAAGCTGTCTCTGTGCGGCGACAATGCGGCGATGATTGCTTCGCGCGGATACTATATGTTTTGCAACGGCGAGGTCGCCGACCTCACACTCAACGCCTGTCCCACGCTTAAATTGCGCGGGGAGAAGCCTCACCGTTAAGGAGAATTATGAAAACCAAGGGTACTTTGATGAGATATACTCCCGATATCAACGAGGGTTTGACGGAGTTGGACGTGCAGCTTCGGCGCGAAGCCAAACTTGTAAACCGCGTCGGCAAGGTGGTCGGCAAGAGTTATCTTCAAATATTTGTTTCCAATATATTCACTTTTTTCAACCTGTTGGGATTTATCATATTTTTGCTTATGCTGCTGTGCGGCAGTTACACCAATATGATGTTTGTTGTGATCATCGTCGCCAATACGGCGATAGGCATCATACAGGAGATACGCAGCAAATTGGCGGTGGAGAAGCTGTCCATAGTGTCCGAGCCGACAGCCGAAGTGGTGCGCGGCGGTGAGAAAAAGACTATCGCTACGCGAGATATCGTGGCGGACGACATAATATTGTACCAATCGGGCAAGCAGATATGCTGCGATAGCGAATTGCTCGTGGGCGAGGTGGAAGTAAACGAATCTATGCTGACGGGCGAGAGCGAACCCGTCAAGAAACGCAAGGGCGACACATTGTTCAGCGGCAGCTACATAGTAAGCGGCAATTGTACCGCGCGTTGCGACAAGGTGGGCAAGGACAACTACGTCGAGCAGCTTTCCGCCCGCGTAAAGAAAGCCAAGACGCCGGATAGTCAGTTGATGAAGGGCATACGCGCCATTATCAAGTTTATATCCATCATTATTTTTCCGCTGGGCATAGCGACGTTCTTTTGCAGCGATGAAATGCGTGCGCTGTTAGGCAGAGACGTCAATGTGTTTGCGGCGTATTTCGACAGGGTCCCCGAAGTGGTAAAGGGCGTCAACGAAGCCTTGAAGGCGATGAGCGGTAGTATGATAGGCATGGTTCCGAGCGGAATGGTACTGTTGACGAGCGTAGCGCTTGCCGTTGCCGCGTTGAAACTCTCCACAAAGTACAAGGTTCTGGTAAGGGAGCTGCCCTGCATAGAGATGTTGGCGCGCGTGGATACGCTGTGCCTGGACAAGACGGGCACCATCACCGACGGCAGTATGACGGTGGAGAAGATCGTCCCCCTCGGCAGCCTGTCGGAAGAGGAGATATGTCGGCTCGTGGGGAGCGTCGTGCAGGGGACGGGCGACGACAATATGACCGCGCAGGCGTTAAAAGCGTATCTCGACGGATATGAAGTGTACGATTGCTCCGTGGCGATACCCTTTTCCTCGTCGCGTAAGTTCAGCGCGGCAACCCTCGTCAATAAGGGGACGGTCGCCGTGGGCGCGGCGGAATTTATGTTCCGCAAGCCGAGCAAAGATTTTACCCGATTGTGCAACGAGTATCTCTCGCAGGGATTGAGAGTGCTTGCCGTGGGCAAGACGGGCAGATCCATCAAGGACGGCGAGGTGGACGGTCTGGAACCCATTGCGCTTGTCGTCTTGCAGGATACCATACGTCCCGACGCGCCGGAGATCATCAAGTGGTTCAGGGATAACGACGTGTCGGTCAGAGTGATATCGGGCGACAATCCGCTTTCCGTATCCGTCATCGCGGCAAAAGTGGGCGTCAAGGACGCGGACAAGTATATCTCCCTCGAAGGATTGAGCGACGAAGAGGTGGCACAAGCCGCCGATAAATACACCGTGTTCGGCAGGGTAACGCCCGAACAGAAAGCCGTCCTCGTGCGCGCGATGAAGCGCGCCGGCAGAACAGTCGCAATGACGGGGGACGGCGTCAACGATATCCTCGCCATGCGCGAGAGCGATTGCGCCATATCCGTCGGCTGCGGCACCGACGCCGCTAAGACGGTAGCCAACCTTGTGCTTATGGACAACAAGTTCAGCTCTATGCCCAAGGTCGTCGCGGAGGGCAGACAGGTAGTCAACAACATACAGAACAGCTCGTCGCTGTTTTTGATGAAAACTTCTATGACGGTGCTTACCACCATACTTTGCCTGTGTATGCTTACGACATATCCGTTCCAGCCGCAGCATCTGTATGCTATGGAGTTCTTTGTGATAGGCATATGTTCGTTTTTGTTGGCGCTCAAACCCAATCACGCGCTTATCAAGGGCAAATTTATCTCCAATACTCTCAAACGAACGCTGCCGAGCGGCATAGCAATGTTTCTCTCCGTGGCAATGACTTACGCATTCAAGGGCGTATTGGGGTTGACGCCCGAACAGATATCCACCGTGGCGATGTTCTCGATGACGGCTACGGGCGTGGTGGCTTTGTGGATATTGCTCTTTCCCTACGGTTGGTACAATCTCGCCGTCGGGGCGATAGGTACCGTCGGCACGGCGGCGTGCTATCTGCTGTTTCCGTGGGCGCTCGGACTCATCGCCGAGTGGACGGGAGAAGCGGCAAGCAAGATGTATGTGCCTATCGACAAATACGCTATTTTGTTTATCGCGATAAACGCCGTTGTGATGGGCGGCATTATCGTCGCGTTGAAGTTCGTCGTCCCCGCCGTAGAGCGGTTTATAGTCAGACGCCGCCAAGCCAAGGCGACGGCGGAGGCGGACGTCGATTGCGAACAGCCGAAGGAGTAGACTATGCGGGAACTTGAATTTTATCTTGCGCAGAGACGTAAGATTGCCGCTTTCGATTATGTTGATTTTCTCACAGAATGGGACGCGCAGACGGACGCGGCAGCAGGCAGCATTGCGGCGGACAGCGTATATCAAGCCGCCCTTTCGGAGATGAAGTATCGTCTTACCACCGATCCCGAATTCGAGCGGTGCGTCAACGAGCTGTACCTTCGCCGAGACAGACTTGACGAGGCGTTGCGGCACGAGATAGAGGTCGTGCGCAGATCCGTCGAGGACACCAAGCGCATACCGATGGACGAGTATGCCCGTATAAGAGAGATCACCGCCAAGGGGTATCCCGTATATGTGGACGCCAAGAAAAAGGGCGATTTTGCCCTGTTCCGTCCCTATCTCGAACAGATAGTGGACTACAACCGCAAGCTGACCGTTTGGTTGGAGCGACCGCAGTTAAAGGGTTACGACGTCTTGTTGGATAGGTACGAGCCGCATTATACTCAGGCAAAGTACGACGCGTTTTTCAATATGTTGCGCGACAAGCTCGTACCATTCGTCAGGGAGAGGACGGCGCACCCGACGCCCGTTCCGCAATGGACAAGGCAACGCTTCGACAAGGCAAAACAGCGCGAGTTTTGCGAATATATCCGCGACGTGATGTGTTTTGACAAAAATTTCGGCATTATGAAGGAAAGCGAACACCCCTTTACGAGCGGTATCGGCACGGACGACGTCAGAATCACCACCCATTATTACGAAAACGACCTTGTCTCGTCGATTTTTTCCGTAATACACGAGACGGGTCACGCCACCTACGAGCGGCAGTGCGATCCCGCGCTGAACGGCACGTTGAGCGGCGGCGGGGCAAGTCTCGGAATGCACGAGAGCCAATCGAGATTTTACGAGAATATGATCGGGCGCAGCCGCGCGTTCTGGGCGGTCCACTATCCACGGCTGCGGCAGATATTTGCCCCGCAGCTTGACGGGGTCGGGTTGGACGAATTCGTCGCGTATATCAACAGAACGGAAGCGAGCTTCATTCGCACCGAGGCGGACGAGTTGACCTATCCGTTACACATTATGTTGAGATACGAGATAGAGCAACAACTTATCGGCGGCAAATTGCGCGTTGGGGATCTGCCGGAATATTGGAACGGCAAGTTTACCGAATACTTCGGCATCACTCCGCCCGACGACGCGGCGGGCGTATTGCAGGACGTGCATTGGGCGTACGGCGATTTCGGCTATTTTCCGACGTATGCGCTGGGCAGCGCGATAGCGGCGCAATTGTATCACGCGATGAGCAGGGATTTCGACGTGGAGCAAAGCCTCGCAAGCGGCACCACGAGGGAGATAAACGCCTGGTTGGGGTCTCACGTTCACAGATACGGCGCAAGCAAGTACCCCGACGAGATATTGCGTCTTGCCACGGGAGAGGACTTCGATCCCAACTACTATGTGGACTATCTTATAAACAAGTATTCCGTCTGACGGTTTTCGTCAAACAATTCTACTTTGCGCGTATTTGAGAGTTTGTTTTTGCTTCAAATGGATTACAATTAAGCAAATAAGTAATCAGGAGGCAAATGTATGAAAGCATATGTAAAGAAAGACGATTGTATCGGCTGCGGAATGTGCGTGGACGTATGTCCCGAAGTTTTCGAGATAGGATCGGACGGATATTCCGAAGCGGTAGGCAACGCCGACGACCACCCCGACAAGACGTACGAAGCGGCGGAAATATGTCCCGTCAACGCAATCGAGATACAACGGTAATTCGCGAAAAAAAACCTTGCCCCGTTCGCCGAAATAGGTATTGACATACACCCTTTGCGGTGATATACTGTACAAGGTTTAGAGAATATGACAGGTTTTCTGTGAAATAGAAACCTCCTCCATAAAGATTTTTCTAACCGAACCCTCCTTCATAAAAGAAGGCGACGAAAGTCGCTTTCTTTTTTTGCATTTTTCTGTTCTGTTAGAAATGTCGTGGTTAAAGTGAAACTAAATACACAAGTCTACGTCTGTGTTAAAGAGGAATTTGAGCGCGCGGAGATGCTCGTGTCGCGCATAGCAGCGGACAAAGCGAAAATTCCGTTGCAAGCGGCTACCTGCGCGGCGCTTGCGCAAAGTGCAAACTTCACCTTATATACAACAGTCCCCGTCAATTGGGCGAAGCACAATTTACGTGGACGGAAAAGGAAGCCTACTATATATATTTACCGCCCTTGTCCTTGCGGACAATGGGCGGGATTTATCTAAATTATTGTATCGATTGGCTGAATACGCAGCCGCAGTAGTGTTGTCTGTACAAGCCGTATTTGGCGGAGAGACGAATGCTTTCTCCGTAGCCGTTGCGTTTTTTGAAGTCGGAGGGCAGCCATTTGAGCGCGTCGGTTTCAAGCAGTTTGCCCGTTTCGTTGAGCAGAGCGCTGTTTTTGTAGGGGGATACCGTCAACGTGGTGCCGAAGTAATCGTAGCCGTTGTCCTCCGCGTAAGCCTTTGCGTCGCCGAGGCGCAGCATAAAGCATTGCCGGCAGCGCGCTCCCCCTTCGCGTTCTTGTTCCAGACCTTGCGCCGCTTGGAAGAAGCGTTCGGCGCAGTGTTGCCGCACCTGCAATCCGACGGGTCTTATCGGCTGCGTTTCGAATCGTCCGTCGTTTATTATCTCCGTCAGCTTGTACACCTCGTCGAGACGTTTTTGCCATTCGTCCGCGTCGGTGATGTTGTCGTTGGCGTAGTATAACGTTATGTCGAAGCTGTCCGCCAACCGAGCGAGACACGCCGTCGCGCAAGGCGCGCAACACACATGCAGCAGCAGTCGGGGCGGCGCGGATCTGTCGATACCGCCGATTATTTTTTCCAATTCCTTGTCGTAATTGACGTTCATTGTCAGATAAATATTTTTCCGTATATTTCGGACGAGAGTATCCTCTGCGCGACAGTCGGGCGGAAGTTACTCTTTTGCTCTTACTCTGAGCGGTACGCCCGCTTTTTTTGCCAATTTCTTACATTCGGCTATATCCGCCTCGCCTATGCTGTCCACGACGGAGAATATCACGTTGCCGCCCTTGTCCCTGCATTTTTGCGCAAAGTCCAATATCGCGTCGAACGCCCTTTCGCCGAATACGCTCTTGCAATGCTGTTGATACTTGACGGCGTTACATTCGTTGAGCGATACGTTTATCACGTCGCAACTCGTAACTATCACGTCGGTCACATCGCCGTTGTATATCAGGTTCGCCTGTCCGTTGGTATTTATGCGCGTAGTCTTGTCCACGCAGTGCAGATAGCTTGCCACTTCGTCCAACGCTTCCAGGTTGTAGGTCGGCTCGCCGAATCCGCAGAAAACGACTTCTTCGTCGTAATCGTCGAGGTCGGCGGGCAATTGCTCTATGACGTCCTCGGCGGTCGGTTCTTCGGTGATCCACAGCGTAGTGTTTCCCATACCCTTGCGGTCACGACGTATGCAGAAGTCGCAGTCGTTGCTGCAACGGTTGGTCAGATTGATGTATATTTTGTTATTTAGTATGTAAACGTAGTTGTTCATAGCGATTTAATGCCGACAAGCGCTTTCAACGTCTGCGGCGTTTGTGCTGAGAGATCATTTGCCGCGGAACGCCCGTATTTTCGGAAAATATCTCAATGCGTTGTCCGATATACGCGCTTCCATAGTCGCAACGTCCACGCGGTACATAGAGGCAAGTTTGCTTACTATTATGGGGATATTGAGGGGCGTGTTCACCCTTCCGCGCAAAGGCTCGGGGGACATATACGGACTGTCCGTTTCCGACAGGATCCTGTCTATCGGGATCTGTTCGATAACGTCCTCCTTGCGGGCGTTCTTGAAAGTGATCGCCCCGCCGAAGGCGAAGTAGTGCCCTTCCCTTACCGCCTGACGGGCAAATTCCGCGCTGCCGCCGTAACAGTGCCACAGCACGCCGCTGTTAAGATATCTTTTTTGCGCGCGCAGAATGTCCCACGCGTCGCCGTAAGCGTCACGGATATGCAATGTGAGGGGCAGCTTGTATTTGTCGGCAAATTCTATCTGCAAGGCAAATACGTCCCGTTGGGTGTTTCTGTCCGACAGATCGTAGTGGTAATCCAGCCCGATCTCTCCGACGGCTACTACCTTGGGGTGTACGGCAAGCCGCGTCATTTCCCTTGCGAAGTCGTCGCAGTAGCTTTTGCTCTCGTGGGGGTGCATTCCGATAGTGGCGAATACTTCGTTGTATTTGTCGGCGAGGCGTACTCCCGCAAGCATCGAGGGCATATCGCAGCTGTTGTTGACGACGAATTGTATGTTCGCCGCGCGGCAGTCGTTTATTATTCGGTCGACGTCGTTTGCAAGTCGTGGATCGTCCAGGTGAAGGTGAGTGTCTATCATCTGACTTCTTTGCCGCTTCCTATGTCTTTTTCCGGGGTGACGAATACGACGCTTTTGCCGTCCGCCGCGCACAGTATCATTCCGTTTGATTCCACTCCGCGTATCTTCGCCGGTTTCAGGTTGGATACCAACACGACGGTCTTGCCGAGCATATATTCCGTCGAGTAGTATTGAGCTATGCCGCTCACCACCTGACGGACTTCGTCGCCCACCTGCAACTTGAACACAAGCAGCTTGTCGCTCTTTGCCACCTTTTCGCAGGAGAGAACTTTTGCCGTGGTCAATTTGATTCTGGCAAAGTCCTCTATGGTTATCTCGGGGATTTCCGGTTGGCGTTCTTCAACGGGCGCCGATTGCTCTTTCAGCTTGTCCAATTCTTTCAGTTCCTTGTCTACGTCTATGCGGTTGAACAGGTTGTCGCCCTTGTTGACAGTCACGCCCTCGCCTATCATTCCGAAACGCGTCAATCCGCCGAAGTCGTCGGGTTGCGGCAGACCTATTTTTTCAAATATCCTTGCGGACGTCGCGGGGATAAAGGGCGTCAGCAAAGTGGCGGCAAAGCGTATACATTCGGCAAGGACGTACATCACCGTCGCAAGGCGGTCCTTGTCGCCGTTTTTGTTCAGCGTCCAGGGCGTTGTCTCGTCGATATATTTATTGGCGCGTTGTATTATCGCGAATATATCCGCAAGCGCGTCGGGGGCGGACAGGTTGTCCATATCCGCGCGTACTTTGTCGAGGGTATGCTCGCACAATGAGATCAGTTCTCTGTCCAATTCGGTATAGCCCGACGGGCGGGGTATGGTTGCGCCGAAATATTGCGTTATCATCGCGGCGGTGCGGCTTACCAGATTGCCGAGGTCGTTGACGAGGTCGGCGTTGGTGCGTATAAGCAGCGCTTCGTTGTTGTAGCTGCCGTCGCTGCCGAAGGGGATCTCTCTCAGTAGGTAATAGCGTATCACGTCCGCGCCGTAGCGTTCCGACAACACAAACGGATCCACGACGTTGCCCTTGGATTTGCTCATCTTGTCGTTGCCGAACAGCAGCCAGCCGTGCCCGTACACCTTTTTCGGCAGGGGCAGATCCAGCGCCATAAGCAACGCGGGCCATATGATCGTGTGGAAGCGTACTATCTCCTTGCCCACCATATGCAGGTCGGCGGGCCAGAACTTGTCGAACAGCGAGTGATCCTCCTGCATATATCCGAGCGCCGTTATGTAGTTGGTCAGAGCGTCTATCCACACATAAGCCACATGCTTGGGATCGAAGGGCAATTTAACTCCCCAATCGAATGTCGTGCGCGAAATGCACAGATCTTTGAGTCCCGGCTTGATAAAGTTGTTTATCATCTCGTTCATGCGGGATTTCGGAGAGATGAAGTCGGGATTCTCTTCGTAGAATTTGATAAGCCTGTCCTGATATTTGCTCAGGCGGAAGAAGTAACTTTCTTCCTTTTGCAGCTTGACTTCTCTGCCGCAGTCGGGGCATTTGCCGTCCGCAAGTTGACTTTCCGTCCAGAAACTTTCGCAGGGGGTGCAGTACCACCCCTCGTAAACGGACTTGTATATGTCGTCGCTTGCAAGCAGCTTTTCGTATATCTTCTGCACCGTTTTTTCGTGGTAGTCGTCCGTGGTGCGGATAAATTTGTCGTAATCGATGCCGAGTACTTTCCATAGCCGTACTATCTGATCGTACAACTTGTCCACATACTGTTTCGGCGTTACTCCCGCCGCTTCGGCTTTTTGCTGTACCTTTTGCCCGTGTTCGTCTGTGCCCGTCAGATAGAATACGTCATAGCCGTCCATACGCTTGAACCGCGCTATGGCGTCGCATATTACCGTCGTATAGCAATGTCCCAGATGAAAACTGCCGCTGCTGTAATATATCGGTGTGGTGATGTAATAGGTGGGTTTACTCATAAATTTACCTCGTTCGATGTTGTATCCGACTTCCGTATGTTTTCCGTTGCGACGGCTCGTCCGCCGTCATACGGAGCGTTTGACGAGTATATTATATATGTTTTGAAGCTATTTGTAAACAAAAACAAATTGTCGGTTAGGATAAAACCGCTGCAAAAGGCGTAAAAACGCGGCAAATGCGGGCAAAAACGCCGTCGAAAAGCCGTCCGCCGCCGTCGAATACTTGCCGCCCGAGCAAAATAAACTATTATATCATATCAGTCAAGGAGATTTGCCGTGAATATTGTCTGGACGGTCGTGACGGCGATCGCGCTCATCGCCCTTACCGTAGTGGATCCGCAGAAAGTGCTGACGGTATGTCTGGACAGCTGTTCGCAGGCGGTTACGACGGCGCTCGGTCTGTGCGGTATATACTGCCTGTGGTTGGGGATATTCGAAGTGGCGGACAGGTGCGGTATAGTGGAGAAGCTGTCCGAGTGTCTGCACGGGCTGAACAAATTTCTGTACGGCAATGCGGCGCGCGCGGCGGAGAAGTACATTTCCCTCAACTTCGCGTCCAATCTTCTGGGCGTGGGCAATGCGGCTACGCCGTCGGCGATCGCCGCCATACGGGAGACGGAGCGCACCGACCGACTGAGCCGCACGGGAGCTATGCTTTTCGTCGTCAACGCCACGAGCGTGCAGCTCATTCCCACAACCGTCATCGGGTTGCGCGCTTCGCTCGGTTCCGTCGCTCCGTCGGATATCCTGCTGCCCAATCTTATCGCGACGGCGATCACTTCGGTAGTGGGCGTGGCGTTGGTGTTTTGTGCATATGGGGCGGCAAAATGAGCTATGCGGTACCCATTTTGCTCATAGCGACGCTTGTTGCGGGATTGGTGAAACGCGTCAACGTATACGACGGTTTTGTATTGGGCGCGCGCAAGTCTTTCGATCTTTCATTGACCATATTCCCCTATCTCGCGGCGATATTCATTATGGTCAACGCTCTGCACGCAAGCGGGCTGGACGTATATGTCACGCGATTGCTCGCGCCGCCCTTCCGTCTGCTCGGTATCCCCGCAGAAGTCGTCCAATTGGTACTTTTGCGCCCGTTCAGCGGCAGCGGCAGTCTGGCGATACTTACCGACGTATACAACCGTTACGGCGTCGACAGCTATGTCGGACGTTGCGCTTCGGTAATAATGGGCAGCAGCGAGACGGTATTTTACGTCGCGTCGGTATATTTTGCCGGCACGAAAGTGCGTCATACGGGTTGGGCGATACCGATAGCTCTCTTTTGCAATCTGTTGGGAGCCGTCGCCGCGTGCTTGCTGTGCAGAGTGATGTAGCGCGTGCAAACGGATTTTTTAATCAACAAACTATTTCAAAAACAGTCATATCTTTACAAATACCATTGTCCCGTACGTTGTACTATTGCCTGAGAATTATTTTCGGAGCAATAAATGAAATCTAAATCGGAAAACATCAAGTACAGGCTCAGCGCCAAGACGATATTATTGTACGTTACATATGCCGCGCTTGCGGTCGCTTCGGGCGGCGTTTTCGACGGCAATCTGACTTTCGGACTGTTTGTGGGGGCGGTGTATTCCGCCAATCCGATAGTCGCAGCCATCGTGTATCTCGGCAGCGCCGCCGTGTACGGGTGGATGAACCTGCTGCACGCGGCGGTACGGACGGCGATCATTATCATTGCCGTATCCGTTCATCGCGTTGCCAAGCGCAAGATAGGCAAACTGACGCTGTTGCTGTATCTTGTGGTCGCAGACGTATTTTATATAGCGTACGGGTTTATCGATTATTTCGATCTGTTCGACAAGTTTCTGTATGCGGCGTGCGGCGTCGCGTTCGCGTATGTGTGTATATATACTTTCCGCGCGGCGTTTGTGCGCGGACTCAACTACCGTCCCGCGTTGGACGAGACTGTGTGCATAGGTCTGTTTGCGATAGTGGCGTCCTATTGTCTGTCACGGATATCCTTCGGCAGGTTCGAGGTTATATATTTCATCGCGCCCTTTTCGTTGCTGTTTTGTTCGGCGTGTTTCGGCGACAAGGTCACGCTGTGCGCCGCCGTGCTTATCGGCTTGGGCAATATATTTGCCACGGCAAGCTACGAGTGCTGCGTATATTGCGTCGTCGCCGCGCTGTCGGCGGTAACGCTCAGCCGCGTCAACAGATATCTCGGTGCGGCGTCCGTTGTGATAGCGGACGTGCTGATGAGTTATTTTCTCAATTTGCACGGCGCATTCAACGTCGCGACGGTGGCGCCTGCATTCGCTTCGGCGCTTGTTTTCACGGTTATCCCCACCAAGGCGTACGATTATGTGCGCGACTATGTGTCGGGCGGCGCCGAACGCTACCTAAGCAAGACCGTCGTGCAAAAAATCGGCGATACGGTATCCCGCCGACTCGTCAGGCTGTCGGATATTTTTCTGTCTATGAAGCAGGCTTTCTTCACTATGTCGGCAGGCTCGGTTTCGCCGGAGGACGCCGAACGGGCGATAGTCAAGCAGTGTTCGGAGAACGTTTGTCGGGATTGTTCCGGCAGAGTGCGCTGTTGGCGGCAGGATATCGCTTTGACGGAGCAGAACCTTTTGCAGCTCGGCGTTTGCGCGGTAAAGCGCGGCAAATGCACCATACTCGACGTGCCGCAGTCACTGTCCGTAAGGTGCGACAAGGTCTCCGCCGTGTTGTCGGAGGTCAACGCGCAGGCGCAGGTGTACCGCAGTTACAAGGAGCGCGCCGAGACGGCGGATAACGGCAGGGTGCTGCTCGGCGAACAAATGGGCGGAGTGTCCGATCTGCTTATGCAGCTTGCCAACGAGACCAAGAACCGCACGGATTACGATCGCGTCAAGGAACAGGACCTCATCGAGAAATTGATTTTTCACAACGTCCTGTGCAGCGGCGCAGCTATTGCCCGACAGAAGGAGATAATAACCGTTGTCCTCACCGTTTCAAGCAAGGACGTGGACAAGGAACTGATAGAGAAGGTCGTTTCCGCCGCCATCAAGCAGCCCGTGGAAACGGAGCGCGTGGAACACACCGAGAGCGACGCCTGGGTCAACGTGTTGCTCGTAGTCAAGCCGCGTTATGCGGTGACGTTCGGCGTGGCGTCTGTGCCCAAGGAGGGCAATGAGATCAGCGGCGACACTCACACCGTCACGCGCACGGATAACGGCAAGTGCATCATAGCCCTGTGCGACGGTATGGGCAGCGGCGTCAAGGCGGAGAAGATGTCCGCCACGTCGATAAGCCTTGTGGAGAGCTTCTACCGCGCGGGTTTCGACAACGATACGATACTTTCCTGCGTCAACAAGCTGCTTGTGGGCGGCGGAAACGAAGTGTTTTGCGCGGTGGATATGGTGGTGTTGGATCTGTACAACGGTCTGGCGGATTTCATCAAGTTGGGCGCTTGTTCCGGCTTGGTGCGTTCGAGCGGCAAGGTGGAGATAGTCAGCGGCAGCAGCCTGCCCCTCGGAGTGTTGGAGGAGATGACCCCGTCCGTCACAAAGAAGGCGCTTGTGGGCGGCGATACCGTCGTGCTTATGTCCGACGGCGTGGCAGACTGCTTCAAGGACCCCAATATATTGGCTGCCCTTTTTGCGGAGGTGGCGCTCAACGTGCCGCAGAGCGTGGCGGAAGTGCTGTTGAACAAGGCTCTCAAACGCTGCAACGGTCATCCCGCGGACGATATGACCGTGATCGTGGCTAAGATAGCCTGATTTGCTATTCGGCGCGGCGCGGACTGTCAAGCGGCGCGGTGCGGGTGCGGCGTACTTGCGACAGATCTCGCCGCAAATGCATACAATGATACTGTTTACAACGCCAAGGAGAATACAATGTCAGAGTACATATTGGAGAAAACTGTCAAGGTGGGGCGCGACGTGACGATAGAACCGTACGCGGTGGTAAAGGGCAATACCGTACTCGGGGATCACTGTATCGTAGGCAGTTTCAGCTACCTCGACAACGCCGATATAGGCGCTTACACGCAGATAAAGTCCTCTCGCGTCACCGACAGCTCCGTCGGCTCGCATTGCACGGTGGGTCCCAACGCTCATCTGCGAGAGGGCGCCGTCGTGGGAGACAATTGCCGCGTGGGCAATTATGTGGAGATCAAGCGCAGTATCCTGCACGACGGGGTCAAGGCGGCTCATCTCAGCTACATAGGCGACGCGGACGTGGGCGCGCGCACCAATATCGGCTGCGGCGTGATATTCGTCAATTTCGACGGCAAGCTCAAACATCGAGCTTCGGTGGGCGAGGATTGCTTTATCGGCTGCAACGCCAATCTGGTGGCGCCGCTTACCGTCGGCAAGGGCTGTTTCATTGCGTGCGGCACCACCGTGGATAAGGATATGCCGGACGGTGCTTTCAGCATAGGGCGCAGCTACCTCACCGTCAAGGAAGGCAAGGCGGGCAAATATCTCAAATAGAATCTCGGCTTTTCGTTATTTATTCTGCATCGCGGCGGAAGTCGGTTATTCTGCGTAAATACGGTAAAAATACATAATGGGGACGGAAAAAATCGACTCATTATAGTCGAAAACGTCCTTTTTTTGCTCTCTTGACCGACGACTCCGCGTCTATCTGGCAGCGTCGCACATGCAAGGGTATTGCTTTTCGGCGAATTGTCTGCTATAATTTAATTTATGTATTTATCGGATATCGGTCGTTTTTCCGTCTGCGGAGCCGAGGTTTGGTCGGCTTCTTTCGACGACGGGCTTGCGACGGAGGATGTAACGCCCGCCATACGCAACGAATATATCAGGTCTGCAACCGACCCCCGCGTGCGGCGTCAACGTTACGCCGTGTGGTTTTTGTTGGACCTCGCTCTCTGCGAACGGTTCGGCAAGGGCGTTGCCGCGTTTGATTTCAAGCGGGATCCCGACGGCAAGTGGTCGTGCGCGGACGAGGGAGTGTATTTTTCTCTCAGTCACAGCCGCAACGCCGTCGCGGTCGCCCTGTCCGACGCCCCCGTCGGGGTGGATATCGAGGCGTTGGACGGCATTGACGGGCGCCGTCCTGATTTGATCCGCCGCGTTCTTACCGCGTCGGAGCGGCAGACGTTCGAGGCTTTGCCTCGGCAGTCGCAAGCGCGTTTCTTTGCGGAGAAGTGGTGCGCCAAGGAGGCTGTTTTCAAGCGCGGCGGCAACGGAGGGTTTGTCCCGTCGCGGGTGAACGTTTCCGACTTCGACGTGTTCACTCGCGAGGTCGATATAGGCGGCAGTCGATTTATGTTGGCGGTTGTCGGGCAATAGCGCCGTTTTTCGCCGCAAACCGACATTTATTATTGGTATAATAATGTCTGCTATATTGTTATTGAAATAATAAATCGCAAATTTTGTGATTTTGTTTTCATTTTTGCGTTTATGTATTGAAACCGTAGACCTTTCGGTGTAAAATGATATATGCAGAAATATGTCCTTTATATGGACAAAACGGTTCGAAAGGGATAATTTGCCGTAAAAGGACGATTTGTGGATAATACAGAAGAATATTTCTTGCAGGAGCCGCCTGCAGGCGGCTTTCCGTTTTCCAAAACGGAAAGCACGTTGCCCATCGGCGGTACGTTGTGGAAAAGGTTTTTACGGCGACCAAGCCGAAAAATAAAAAAACAAAGAGGAGAAAAATATGAAAAACGTAAAAAGAATTTTGACCCTGTTGGTCGTTCTTGCTATGGTCTTCACCTGCGTGATCGCGCTTGCGGCATGCCAACCGGAAGATCCCACCAAGGATCCCAGCAAAGATCCGAGCAAGGATCCCGGCACGACGCCCCCGTCTACGGATGTTCCCGTAGTTGATGGAAAAGTAACGCTGTATTGGACATACAAGGGAACTCTTCCCAGCTACGGCAGCATTTGGTTCACCGGCGGTATGACAAACGGCTTCAAACAACGTCCCAGCGAGGGTGTTCTTGAAGGTCAGAAGATCGAAGGCACCGATGTCTACTATGTACAGACTGCTCTTGATCAATCCGTCAATCAATGGAACGAGTACGCTCTTGTTATCGGTTACAACGCTTCCAGCGGTTTGCCCGACGGCAAACTCGGCGTAGAGTGGCAAGACTCTCTCAAATCCGATTATTGCAGAACGTTCCCGTATCCTTCCAACGCTACTTTTGAGTGGGACGGCAAAGCTACATCCATAAATCTCGGTGAACACACCTGGAAAGAAGCCAACCTTCCCGAACCCGAAGAAGCCGAGAGCGTAGAACTCAAAATCACATTCGCACAGTCTCTCGGAGAGAATGCGCAAGTTCGCATCATCGGTGCATTCAACGGTTGGGATACGACTGACGGAGCTATTGCCACAGCCAATAATGACAGAACCGTTTACTCCATTACGCTCACAGATATTCTTTGCACGGGTTATGTTTACAAAGTTCTCGTTTGCGAAGACGCAACGCACATCAAGACCGCGGATTTCCCCGCAACGGATGATACTGCCGCTCACAAGGGATTTGCCGATGCCGAAGGTAATGAGGTAAATGTTTGGGACGCTCTGTATGAAACTTCTTATATGAGCAAAGATGTCGATGGTACGGCTTATCCCGTCAGAGCGTTTGTGGAGATCAACTCCAACGGCGACAATATGACCGTAAACATTGACAAGATGTTCGAAGGCAGCTATATCGACCTTGCCAATACTGTTTCCGAAACCATCGAAGGCACCCAAGTAAAGAAGGGTATCGACCTCTCCTTGGCTGTAACGCAAGAACATAAGTCCGACGATGTTTGGGACGGCAAGACCTTTGACAGAAAACTCGACCAGGACGCTTCCGAACCCACGGTTGCCGTTACGTTTACCATTACGTTCACCACTGCCGTTGAGGGTAAGTTCGTTTACCTTGCAGGCGAAATGGAAGGATGGAAAGGAACTCTTATGACTGCGAGCGCAGACAACAAAACGTTCAGCGTAACTATTGTAATAAAGGAAAAGGATCTCGGCACGGGCAAAGGTTTCAAGGTAGTCATTCTCGACTCTGCTTTGGGCAACAATCTTTGGATTTATCCGCGCACGGAAGTAGGCGGAAAAGGCGTATCTCATCGTAACGGCGATGGCGACCCCGATCCCGGAAATGCATCTGTTGATTATACGGCGGCAGGCACTGTAAATCTGTTTGCAGACGCCGTTGCACTTAACTAATCATTGCAATAAACAATCGAATCTACACTGCTATGGCGTTTTTCGCCGTAGCGGTGCAGACTCATTTTTGGAGAGTTTTTCAAATTACCGCTCAGGCGGAAAATTATCCCGAGCAGGGAAATAAAAAAATGGAGAAAAAATATGAAAAAATCAACTAAGATCATCTTTTTGGCCGTCGCGATCGTGATGGTTCTTGCCGCTTCGGTGGCTCTTATGGCAGGCTGCCAAAAGAACAAAGTCATCATGATTTGGGGACCGGGCAATCACGAAACGGTGTATCTGGATGCAATCAATCAATTCAGAGAAGAAAATCCCGATATGTTCAAAGGTTATGACTTCGCTTATGGCGGCAGCGGCGACAGCGGCGCATACTCCGCAATGGTAACGAGCGTTGAGAACGGCGCGGCCATTTACACTTTCGCCAACGACCAAACGGCTAACCTTGCCAACCTCAAAGCACTTGCAGAGATCACCGACGAAAATCTCGAATGGTCCAAAGCCAACAACGACGCCGCGGCGGTGGAATCCACCAAGTTGGGCAACGCCTACGTCGCATATCCGCTGCAACCGGATAACGGCTACTTTATGTACATCAATGCGGACGCTTTCGATGACGATCCGGATATCTGGGACGCAAATATCGAGAACGCCGACGGCACCAAGGGCAACCTCAAAGCCGGCTACACTTTCCGCGATCTCTATGCGGCATTGGATAAAAACACTTCTCCCTCTCTCGGCAAAGACGACAAGGGCAACGACATCACCTGGAAAGAGAGAGGAAAGGTTATGTGGCCCATGGGCGACAGTTGGTATTTCAGCGGAGTGTTCTTCTCGGTAGGCGGCGACTACGAAGTCACCTATGACGAAGACGGTAAACAAACCAACGCTCGTTGCTGGTTCAGTTGCGAAGAAAACGCATCCGATTGGAGAAAAGCAGACTTTACCGTTGGTGACGACGCTTTCCAATGCGCCAAGAACACCTTCACCAATCCGGACGGCAGCGTCAACAAGCATTTCTTCTTCCCGAGCGATTACAACCAGGATATAGAGAACCACATCGACGTCAACCAGACCGCTTGGAAAGAAGCTCCCTTTGCGGCTGCTATGTGCGGCACTTGGGAAGCTGCCGCTATCAAGGAGGCTTGGGGCGACAATTATCGCGTAACCGTTTTGCCCACGCTTGAAAGCGACGACGGCGAACGTTTCCAGATGAAGAATTTCCGCGGATATAAGAACCTCGGAATCAATCCTCAATGCAACTATATTATGGACGCTCCCGTTGAGGAACGCCTCGGCAGACTTAACGATTTGCATATGCTTGCTCAATACCTGTGCAGCAAGTCCGTCAGCTTGGCAAGACACGAATCGACAGGCGCAGGTCCCGCCAACATTTTGGCGTTGAACGACGAATCCGTTTTGACCGACGCCGCATTCCAGGCATTGCTTGATCAGTATGAGTTGAAATGCAATTATCCCTCAAATTACGCAGATAAGTCTAAGGCGAATACGCCGATCGGCAACGGTCTCGGCTACCGCGTACAGGACAGCGTTCCCGCCAACTATTGGACGCCTATCGAAACATTCGGTAAGTTGATTTGGGCGGAATACAGCGAGAATAAGCTGGTTAAACTTGCAAGCACGGCTTTGATCCATCAGCAGTTGTTCAACCTGCAAACGGAAATTCAAAAGACCAGACAATAGTCAACCGTATCTTTTGACATACTAAACTGACGTTTAGCCAAGTGTATTTGCCACAATAAAGAGCCGCGCACACTTGTGCGCGGCGTGCAAATACACTCGGCTATTTGTTTACAAGGAGAATTTATGCGACAAATATCATCATTGGAATACTTGTCCATGTCAAAAGTTACAAGAGCGTGGTACAAGTTTTGTTCCTTTTTTGCAAATCTTCCCCGTATTATAGGCCGTTGGTTCCGTTCCATTCCCGGCAAATTTGCCGTATTCGGACGAAAAATCGGCAATTGGTTCAGAGACGTGGGAGACGCTTTTCGTTTCGGAGATTGGAAAACAAGACTCTCCGCATTGATTTGGGGTACGGGCAACTTTGCTCACCGTCAGATAGGACGCGGATTGCTGTTTTTGGTTTACGAAATTGCTTTTGTGTTGTTTATGATCTTCTTCGGCGGCGGTTATCTTGCCAAGTTGGGTACGTTGGGAGACACTCTGCCGGAATATATGGGCAGCGTCATAATCAGCAAAGGCGACAACTCGTTCGACATTTTGCTGTACTCTATGCTGACGATAGTGGTAATTTTATTCAGCGTAGTAGTAATGTTTTTGTCGATCAAGGACGCCTATAACAATCAATTGGGTTACTCGATAGCTAAGCGTGCTGCTACCGCCAAGGACGATGTGGGGCAATTGCTCAATCACAAGTTCCACCTTACGATACTTGCTTTTCCAAGCCTCACGTTGGTGGTATTTACCATTGTTCCGTTGATGTTCATGATTCTGGTAGCGTTTACCAACTACAACCGCAACAATCTGCCTCCCGCCAACTTGTTTACTTGGGTGGGTCTGGATAACTTCCGTACGATACTGACAGGTCAGGCGATGAACGCGACGGACGCGCAGTCCGCGGCTAAGTTCGGCAGAACGTTCTGGTACATACTCGGTTGGACGATGGAGTGGGCTATCCTTGCCACCGTCACCAATCTGTTTATCGGTATGATAGTGGCGCTCATCATCAACAAGAAGAGCATCAGGTTCAAGAAGTTCTGGCGTACCTGCCTTGTTACCGTTGTGGCTGTTCCGCAGTTTATATCGTTGCTGCTCGTCTCCAAGATGTTCAAGTCGGACGGCGGCATCATCAACAGTATGTTGTTCAAGATCGGATTGATCCCCACATACGACAGCGTAAAATGGTTGGACGGCGCAACTTCGATGGCTAAGGCAATGGTAGTCATTATCAACATTTGGGTGGGCGTTCCGCATACGGTGCTTACCTGCACGGGTATTCTTATGAATATCCCCGACGACCTCTATGAGGCGGCAAAGATAGACGGCGCCAACCCCGTCAAGATGTTCAGCAAGATCACGTTGCCCTATATGATGTTTGTTTTGGGACCGAGTCTTATCACGTCTTTCGTGGGCAACATCAACAATTTCAACCTGATATTCCTGCTTACCGGAGGTTCGACAATTACCGGCGCGTCGCAGATGGATCTTGCCGTCGGCGCGGGCGACGTGGACTTGTTGATAACCTGGTTGTACAAACTGACCGTCAATGAAACGCGTTACGACGTGGCTTCGGTCATCGGTATCTTGATATTCATCGTTGTTGCCTTCTTCTCGTTGGTTGTCTATTCGAGAATAGGTTCCGTCAAGAACGAGGAGGATTTCCAATAATGTTTAGCTTACTTTCATTGACGCAATCGGGAGCTACCGCTATCGGCGTGATACTCGGGCTTATTATTCTGGCTCAGATCGGCGTGGTGGTTTATCTCATCATTGCACACAGACAAAGCGGCGTTGTGGGCGCCCGCGTAAGAATTTCCTCTCCGCGTGCTGTCCTCAGACGTTCGGTTATTCACAGCAATCGCAAGAGTCCCAAGAATATCATCATCGACTCCGGCATTTATTTGCTGTTGATCATTATCAGCGTCGTTTGGGTATTTCCGTTTATATATCTGGTTATTACCTCTTTCCGTGTGGAAAGCACGCGTATTACGGACTATCTGATTCCCAAGCAATGGGGATTTGACAATTACATCTGGCTGTTCAACAATACGGAAAATCAACCCTTCTTCACCTGGTATCTCAATACTTTGCTCATAGCGTTGGTTGTGTCCGTCATAAATACGCTTATTACGTTGCTGACGGCTTACGCGCTCAGCCGTATGCGTTTTACGGGACGTAAGGCATTGATGAAGTTTATGTTGATATTGGGTATGTTCCCGGGCTTCCTCGGAATGATCTGCATTTACAAGATATTGGATGCTATGGGGATGATCAATACCAACCTGTCCATCGTCGGATTGATGTTGGTCTACATTTCCGGTACTATGATGGGTTACTATGTATCCAAGGGTTTCTTCGATACGATTTCCAAATCGTTGGACGAGGCGGCAATGATCGACGGCGCCAGCCGCGCGAAGATTTTCTTCTCCATAACGTTGCCCCTTTCCAAGCCGATAATCATTCAGACGCTGCTCGGCGCCTTTGTGGGACCGTGGGGCGACTACATGATGGCAAACTACATTGTGGGTTCCGGCGGCGCGGATTTCAAAACCGTCGCGATCGGACTCTACAATTGGCTGACTCCGAGTGAGTTGCCCAAGTACTTTACCCGTTTCTGTGCCGGCGGCGTTATCGTTTCGATACTGCCTATCGTGATGTTCTTCTTTATGCAACGTTACTATGTGGCAGGCATAACGGGAGGCTCTGTCAAGGGTTAAAGAAAGATGAGAAACAGATTTATCAAGCTCGGTTGCGTCCTGTTTGCGTTGATGTTCTCGCTGTTGCTGTTGACCGCGTGCGGAGAAAAGCAAGCGAAGAATATCCCGCAGACCGAGGATAAGTACCGTACCTACTATCAGATATTTCCTTATTCGTTTGCGGACAGCAACGGAGACGGAATAGGCGACATCAACGGCATTATCGACAAGTTGGATTATATCGACGATATGCATTTTGACGGCATATGGCTCACTCCCGTACATCAATCGCCGACCTATCACAAGTACGACGTCGTGGACTACAAGAGTATCGACCGTCAGTTCGGTACTATGGAAGACTACGACAGATTGGTGGAAGAGTGCCACAAGCGCGGTATGACGATTTTGCTCGACCTTGTTCTCAATCATACTTCCGATCAGAACGAATGGTTCAAAAATTTCGTGTCGGCGCGTCTGAACAACGCCCAACGCATCAAGTACTACAATTATTTCAATTGTGCCGATCGCCAATTGGACGGAACCTGGTACTCGATGGGCAACAACCTTTATTACGAAGGAGCCTTTTGGAGCGGTATGCCCGATCTCAATTGGAGAATGATTCTGGAAGATCCCGATTGCGATCTGGCGCAAGATATAGAGGACGTGATGCGCTTCTGGCTGATCGATCACGATGTGGACGGCTTCCGTCTGGACGCCACGGGAGAATTTCTTGCGAGCGACTCGGATAACGCCGAATGTCTCAGGTGGATCAACGACACTGCCAAATCGATCAAATCCGATTGCTACATCGTTGCCGAACCCAATTGGGGCGGACCGTTCGATGTGTACTATTCGTCCGGAATAGACGGTGCGTTCTTGTTCAATCACTCGCAGGGCGGCGGTTCCATTTCGGGCGCGGCGCGTATGGAAAAGGTGAGTTGGTTTACCGACATCGACAGCAACGACAAGACCATAGTCGGCGATGGGATCCCCGCGCTGTTCGTGGCAAATCACGATACAGGTCGCGCGATAGGCGCTTTGCAGGGACTCAGAGACCAGAGTACGTTGAAGTTCGGTTACGGATTGATGTCCATGTGCTGCGGAACGACTTTCTGGTATTACGGCGACGAAGTCGGTATGCAGGATTTCCCTCAGACCACGGGAGAAAAGAAGGTAATTGACGAACACAAACGTCAACCGATGCCTTGGGGCGACGAATATCAATGCGATCCCGTCTCCGGGACGGATCCCAACGTCCCCGACGAAACGAAATATCCGCTCGGCGACGTAAAGTCCAACCTGAAAGACAAGAATTCCGTTATCAACTACATTACTCGCGCAAACGCGTTGAGACGCTCTTTCCCCGCAATCGCGCGCAATTACGGCGAGACGCTGTATACGTCATCAAGCCGACACGTCGCGCTTATCCGTAAGGGTACGGGAGAGGACGCAGTGTATATCGTAGTAAACGTATCGCAGATGACGAGCGAGACGCTGGATTTGTCGGAATACGGTAGTTTCGAGCTTGCGGGTACGCTTTCGGTGAATATCAAATCGACTCCGAAAACGAACAAATCTGTTTTGACATTGCCACCAATGACAATAGCTGTTTTGCGTAAAGTTTAACAATCACAAATAAGACGGAGGAAATACTAAATGTCTAATCTAAGTTTAAGACACATATACAAGGTTTATCCAAACGGAGTCAAAGCAGTAAATGACTTCAATATGGAAATAGAAGATAAGGAGTTTATCGTTTTCGTCGGTCCGTCCGGCTGCGGCAAATCCACGACGCTGCGTATGATAGCGGGTTTGGAGGAGATCACCGCCGGCGAGCTGTACATCGGAGACAACTTTGTCAATCGTATGGAACCGAAGGACAGAGATATAGCGATGGTGTTCCAAAACTATGCTCTGTATCCTCATATGACCGTTTACGAGAATCTCGCATTCGGTCTGCGCCTCAGACATGTACCTCAGGCGGAAATTCACAAAAAAGTTCTTTGGGCGGCAAAGATACTGCGCCTCGAAGAATATCTCGACCGCAAGCCCAAGGCTCTTTCCGGCGGACAGCGCCAACGCGTATCTCTCGGCAGAGCGATACTTCGTACGCCCAAGGTTTTCCTGTTGGACGAACCGCTGTCCAACCTTGACGCAAAGCTGCGTACGGAAATGCGCGCGGAGATCGCCAAGTTGCACAACGAACTGAACACGACGTTCATCTACGTCACTCACGACCAGGTAGAAGCTATGACGATGGGTACTCGTATCGTCGTTATGAGCATGGGCTATGTGCAACAGATCGACACCCCGCAGAACCTCTACAATTACCCCGAGAACAAGTTCGTCGCAGGCTTTATCGGAACGCCGCAAATGAACTTCTTCAACGCGACGTTGAAGCGCGAAGGAGATATCGTCAAGGTTAAGTTCGACGGCATTGAGAAAGAACTTCAAGTTCCGTTCGGTCAGATGCTCAAAGTACGTCCGGAATATCTGAACGGCGACAAGAAAGTCATCGTCGGTCTGCGTTGCGAACATCTGTCGGTCGATCCCGAAATCGTCGCGAAGAGCGACAATATCATCCCCATCAAGATATCCATCTTTGAGGAACTCGGCAACGAAACGCTTATTTACGGCGATATGAACACAGAGATAAGCGACCTCGCCGACAGCGGCACGCGCCTTATCGTCAAGCAGTACGGCGGTACGCACGAGTCCAGACGCGGAGATATAGTAAACGTTGCTTTCGATATGAGCAAGGCTCACTTCTTCGACGCCGAGACGGAGCAGACCATTGCGCCGCGTATTCCCGTGGACAACGTGTTCGACGTCGCCCTGGACGGATCCGTGATGACCGTTCTCGGAACCAAGGTGACGCTTCCCAAGGCCGTTGCGGAACAAGTCGGCAACGTCAAGACGGACAAGGCGTCGTTGCTTATCCCCACGAATGCGTTATACGAGGGCGGTAACGACCTCGTTGCCGACGTCGTCGCGGAAGAAACTATCAAGGGTACGCTCATTACGCATTTGCAGATCGGCAACCGTACATTCTTTATGCTCAACGGCTCGGAACACACCGTGGGCGATCGCGTAACGTTGGGTATAGACTTCAAGAAGATTTCCGTCTCGTCGGACGGCGATCTCGTTGTACGTCCCCTGCCCGAATATGATACTTTCTACGGTCCGTATTTCGACAAAGCCAGCGCGCAACGTTCGAGTAATTACTTTATCAAACATCTCAACACAGAGAAGAAAAAGGAAATTGCCGAACTTTCCAAGCAGAAACAGCAGGAGCTTGCCGGCGTCGTTTTGCAACCCGAAGTGTTGCAGGGCATCAAGGCGGAGTATGCCGACAAACGTAAAGAAATTCAGGGGGATTTGTCTTTCCAATTGGGAACCCAGAGTCTCGGTAAGGAAGGCAAGAAAAAGGTCAAGGCGGAAGCCGACGCAAAGCTCACCGCCGCGAAAAAGGAATTTGACGAAAGAGTTGCTCAATACAACGCCGAAAAAGCCGAATTGGAGGCTCTTTCCGAAAGCGAAAAGGCAATACGCGCTCAGAAGGAGCAGGAAGTCAACAATAAGTACAATCAACTCATCGCTCAGGTAGAGGAGAAGTACCGCAAGATCGTTGCCGAAGTAAACGACAACATTCCCAAGATAGCTCCGATGCTTACGCCCATAGAAGAGGAACGCCTGAAAATCGCTAACGAAAAACTTTCTCAATTGAACGCCGATTATACCGCGCGCAGAGAACAAAAAGCCAAGGAACTCTCCGACGCCGTCAATCAAGCGAAGGCAAAGGTGGAGACGTCCACGGGTACGGACAGAGACGTCGCGGTATTGGAACTCAAAGAAGCCAAGATCGCCCGCAAGGACAGACTTGCCGAAATGCAGACGGAGTACAATTTACAAGTGGATGACGTTCTGTTTGAATCCAAGGTATTTGTGGCGTATATCAACGGCAGACCGTTCGTCACCACGCTGGACATCAACAAGAAGATAGTCAAGGGCTTGGGCGCCCAGCTGTTCCTCAGCCATTACCGTTACGAGGTTCCTCACGACGCCTATGTCGCCAATGACGACGGCATTAACGTCACGGTGGAGGATATCATCGACTACGGTACGGAACGTTACGCTAAGTGCAGTCTGCACGACTCGACCGTCTATGTGAAAGTGGACAAAGAGTACAAGCAAGGCGACAAACTGTCTGTGGATATCGATATCGAGAAGGCTCGTATCTACGAAAATATGTTTGATATCAGACTGTACTGATATTGCGATGACATAATCGGACCAAACGCATAACCACCGATCTCTCGGTGGTTATGCCTTGCAAAAAACAACAAAATAACGAGGTTTTTATGAAAAAGAAATATATTTTGGTAATCGCGCTGTGCGCGGTGTTTGCGCTTAGTCTCGTATTCGCCGCATGCGGTAATAAAAACAATGCGACTTTCGAATGGGAAGAGTACACCGAACCCGCAGCCGTCGACAGCACCGACAGCGTCAATCTGCCGTCGATTTCTACGGTAGGTCCCGCCGCCAAAGACTCTGTGCAGATCCATTATCAGCGCAACAGGGCGGCAGAGTATTCCAAATGGAAGTTGTGGCTTTGGACAACAAGCGGATCTATCGGATCAAACGAACAGGAAGCCGGTTGGGCGTTCAATTATAAAGACGATTGGGGCGTAATCGCGCTTTATACAATCGAAGATCTGGAAAGTCTCCAAGGTGGCAAGGGCGGATTCGATACGTCCGAACAAATCGGTCTCATCGTGCGCGACGCCGATTGGGGTAAGGATTTCGGCTCGGACAGATTCTTCACTCTGGGTCAGAAAGACGCAAATAACTACTATCACATATATGTAAAGCAAGGAGAAGCCAACTTGTACAATTCAATAGATGAATTCAAATTCAGCTTGTCCGCTAAGTTTATTGATGACAAACAAATAGAAATTGTCGCGGCTACCCCGCTCAAAAGCGTTCAGATTTACGGCGGAGATAAGGTGATCGCCGAGACAAAACTCGAACAACAGGCTGCGGCGGGACGTTGCACTCTGTCGGACGATGTGGAAATAGAATTCAATCAAACTTATAAGATAAAGGCGACATTTGCCGCCGATAATAAGGTGATGGAATCGGAAGTTACCAAAGTGGCGCTTATGGGAGGAGAAGCCTTCGGCAAACTGTACAATTACGACGGCGAATTGGGCGCTATTTACAGTCCGTCGCAGACGGTGTTCAAGGTGTGGTCGCCGCTTTCGACGTCTGTAACTCTCAAACTATACGAGGCGGGCAACGGCGGCAGCGCGTACAAGACCGTCTCGATGACCAAGGGCGACAAGGGCGTTTGGTCCGCAACGGTAGACGGGGATCTCGCCGCCAAGTATTACACTTACACGGTGGTAAACAGCAGTTACCCCCAAGGCGCGGAGATCGTGGATCCGTATGCCAAGAGCGCCGGTTTGAACGGCGGGCGCGGACAGATCGTCAACTTCGACGACCCCGCGCTTATCCCCGACGGTTGGGATAGCGTCAGTCCGATCGCTTACAAGCCCAATGAGCTTACCGTATGGGAGACGCATGTAGCGGACGTGACCAGCTCCGCCACTTGGAACGGTACCGAGAAATATCGCAAAAAGTTCCTCGGTATGATTGAGGAAGGCACTACTTATACCAAAGACGGCGTAACGGTAAAAACAGGTTTCGATCACATCAAAGAATTGGGCGTCAATGCCGTTCAGCTTGTACCCATCTTCGATCAGGCGAACGACGAAGTCAACGTTCAGTTCAATTGGGGCTACAACCCGCTTAACTACAACGTGCTTGAAGGCGCATATTCTACCGTCGCTTCGGACGGATATGTGCGCATAAGAGAGTTCAGAGAGCTTATCAAGGCGTTTAGCGACCAACAGATCAACATAATAATGGACGTGGTGTACAACCATGTAAGCGCGGCTATCGGCTCCAACTTCGACGTTCTGTGCCCCGGTTACTATTTCCGTTACAATGACAACGGCGAGTTGTCGTCCGGTTCCGGTTGCGGCAACGATACCGCCAGTAATCACTATATGTTCCGTAAGTTTATGATAGACTCCGTTTGCTTCTGGGCAAAGGAGTACAAGCTCGGCGGTTTCCGTTTCGACCTGATGGGGCTGCACGACCTCGAAACGATGAACCAACTTACGGCAGCTCTCAAAAAGATCAATCCCGACATCATCGTGTACGGCGAACCGTGGAAGATGACTACGGCTTGTTCCGACGCGATGGCTACTCAGGATAACGGCAACAAATATGAGGGATTTGCTCAATTCAGCGATCAGATGCGCGACGCCCTTATCAAGGGCGGAATGAGCGGCGCCACGGAGAAGGGTTGGGTAGATACTCTTCAAACATTGTCGCCGACCTCGGGAGAAGTTACCAGGATACTTAACGGCTTGAAAGGCTACACATATATGAGCGACAGCAATATCATCAACGATCTTGCCAAGACCGTCAACTATGTAACCTGTCACGACAACTATACTCTTTATGACAGAATGGTCGCCGCACAAGGTACTTCCTACAACGCCAGATTTATCACGACATACAAAAATATGGCAATGTTGGCAGACTCGGTGGTGTTTACCTCCAACGGAATAACGTTTATGCTTGCGGGAGACGAATTCTTGCGCAGCAAGAAAGACCTCGGAGCCAATGACGATCAGGTGCACAATTCATACGAAGCGCCTTACAAAGTCAACGAGTTGGACTACTCGCGCAAAATTACTAACATCAAGTATTTCGAGAATTTCCGCAAGTTGATAGCGTTCAAACAGAGCTTCGTGGATATGGGGCTTGTTACAAATGCCGACGTCGAAGCCAATTACAAGGCGCGCGCGATAGAAAACGGCAGCGGAATACTTATCGAAATAACGGACGCCAAGAATCATCGCTTGTACCGTATCGTTCACGTCAATTACACCAAGAGCGTGACGGCAGACTTCGCCGGATATACGTTGTATCTGGATACGTTGGATAGCGGCATTTCGCTGTCTGCGCAAACGAAAGTAGACAAACTTCAAACCATCATCGCCTACAAGGATATTGCATAGCATCTTATGAAAAAAGCATTGATATTGCTGGTATTGTTGCCGGCGGTATTACTGTTGGTAGGTTGCGAAGAAAAATATACGCCCGATCCGGAGGTGGAGCAGTATCTCAATACCGGCCTCACCCCGGATAAGGCTTTTGAAAAAATCTCCGCCGTATCCTATACAACAACAAATATCGTACGCGATGCCGATGGCAATCAAACGGGGCAAAACGTCGTCTATGTTCATTTCGACGTTTCCGATGAGGATTGCTACGTTTATTCCAACCGACAAACATACGACGGAATCTATATTCGGAATAACGTTAAAGAAAGCGTAACGTCCGTATCCAAAGACGGAGAGAACTACCTGTATACAACGGTTAAAACTTATGTCGACGGAAGCAGCGACGTAAACGAGCAAAACATTGACAAAACATTTGTTCACGATCTGATCCGTTCGCATGTGTTTACGCAGAACGGCGTTTATGCGGAGGGCGGACTGTATTTCGGCGATTACTTTATGCAGTATATCTACCGATATCCCGCCGAAGCGTTTTACATAGATCACGAACAGAATCTTTGTGTTTTCGACGCGGTGATCGATGTAAACAACAGCGTCGCAGGCAGAACGTTTATTAAGCAAAATATCAAGATCAACGCTTTGGGACTGATTACTTATTATTACGAACAATATCAAAGCGCGGAAGAAAGAACAACGTTAACAAGCGAGACTATACCGCAGTATGTTTTTGTCCCGGAAGATAATTAAAAGTAAACCGCTCTTTTGAGCGGTTTACGACAATTTTGCGGCGCCTTTCGTCGGGCGAGGTCAGATGATGGAGAATGAACCCGATTCGTGCCTGAACGTAAAGAAGAAGATCAGAGCAAACAGTAAATTGGTGCCGAGAATGAGTCCTACGCTCAGGATAAAGTATTGTCCTCGGACGGACATCGTTATAAACGGTATTATGTATGCCGACACAAAGAAGATTGCTGCCATCGCAAGCGAGATCGCAATCCCGATGCAGATCATCACTATTCCGGGTATATACGGAGTACCGTCGTTTTTGAAAACGAGGTTTTTCATCAGGATGGTCGGCAGTTTGAACGACCGCACGATGAAGCCTATAATCGACCCTTCGAACAGCAACGCAAATAGTGTGGATATCAACAAAATTATATCGTCGAAACTGAGCCCTTTGCGGCAACCGTTGATAAGATTTTCGAAGAATATATATGCCGTGTACACTTCTACAAGCGCCGAGAATACGCAATAAAGTATCTTGAATATTAGCGATTTTTTGCGCGATACCTGATAATACATTTTAACCCCTTTTACCCAACGCGGTAATACAATAATTATATACTTATTCGGCGGCGATGTCAATACGAAGCCGCGCAAGGAGCCTTATGGAAAAAAGTGCAATTTTACATCAAAGCGATTCGAAATTTTCCTTTCCCGTCAGCGACACCAAGGCGGTGATAAGGTTGCGCGTCAAGCGCGACGACGATATAAAGAGCGTCTTCGTCATTTGGAACACAGGACACAAATTCTGGCAATCGCAGCTGCGTACGCCTCTCGAAATCAAGTTTCGGGACGCGCTTTTCGATTGGTATGTCGGCGAGTTGGATAACGGCGCGCCGGGCTATTCCTACCTGTTTGAGATAACCGACGGCGACGGTACGGTTTGGTATTACAACGAAAGCGGATTCGATACCGTATTGCGCGTAAATCACGCCTTCGAAGATAACTTTACCGTTATTTTCCCCAACAAGGCGGATACCGTCACGCCCAATAAGCGTTTTGAGGGCAGGGTGTTCTATCAGATATTCCCCGAGCGTTTTGCGCGCGCCTCGCACAAGACAAATTGCTCTTATATCGATATGGATTGGAATACCGACAAACCGGATAACAATCACTTCGCCGGCGGCGATCTCGTCGGCATAAGGGAGAAATTGCCCTATCTCAAAGATTTGGGTATCGGAGCGGTGTATATGACGCCCGTTCAGCAATCCGCAAGCGCGCACAAGTACGATATCGACGATTATTTCTCGGTAGACAGGATGTTCGGCAGTATCGACGATCTCAGGGCGCTTGTCAAAGCCGCGCACGAATTGGATATTATGATAGTTATGGACCTCGTGTTCAACCATTCCGGTTATTACAACCCACTGTTTCAGGACGTAGTAAAGAACGGCAGCAAGAGCAAATACTACCATTGGTACTTTGTCAACGGCGACAAGCCCGACAAAAAGAAACTCAACTACAACACCTTTGCGGACGTGTGGATGATGCCCAAGCTCAACACCAACAATCCCGAAGTGCAGGATTATCTTTGCCGCGTGGGCGAGTTTTATCTGAAAGAGTGCAACGTGGACGGTTATAGGTTGGACGTGGCGTCGGATGTGTCGCACGAATTCTGGCGTGTGTTTCGCGCCCGTTGCAAACAGGTCAACCCCGACGTGTTTATTATCGGCGAACATTGGCAAAATGCCGAATCGTTCCTCGGCAACGACCAGTGGGACAGCGTTATGAATTACGCGTTCAAGTATGCTTGCGAGCGCTTTTTCGTGGAGAAGCGTTACGACGCCGAGGCGTTTTGCAATTATCTCAACGCCGCGCTTATGCGCTACAAGGACGGCACCGATATGATGATGCTCAACCTTGTGGATTCTCATGACACGCCGCGCTTTTTCGAGCTTGTCGGACGCAACAAGAGCCTTGAACTGCTGACCATCGCGGCATTGATGTTTTATCCCGGCAATCCGATGATTTATTACGGCGACGAGATATTTATGGACGGCAAGATGGACCCGTACAATCGCAAGTGTATGCGTTGGGACAGCAAGGAGTACGACAGCGCGGAGCATCGGGTAATACGTCGGCTGTTGCAATTACGCGGCAACGAAGTCCTCAAATGCGGCAGAACGCGGATTTACGAACAAAACGGATTGGCGATTATAGAACGCCGACTCGGCGGAAATAAGCTTTCTTTGGCGATCAATTTCAGCGGCAGAGACGTTGCGCTTGACGCCGAGCCCGTTTACGGATATAATTGCGAAGGCAACGTCGTTCGCAACGAGGGCTTTGCGGTAATCGGCTGATGATTTGACGGCGAATTGCCTTGTCGGACGAAGTAGCGACGATGCGGCGGTGCAAGACGCGTTTGCGGTTGCAAATCGGGTATGCTTTGCCGTATCGTGCGGACACCGCGGGTCGTTTTGGAGCAGCGGCGGGGCGGCGAAGCGACCTGTTGCTTTTGACGGATATTGCCGTCGGGTGGATAGTCCGAGCGGCTGAGGATCGGATGGTTCGAGTGACTTTGAACTGTCGGCGGGCGGGCGTTTAAGCGGTGGGACGCGGCGATAGACGAACGACGTTTTGACGACGGCTCGCGTGCCGCTATGTGCGCGGGATATTGCCGTTTGCAACATTTTTATTTAAGCGCCGTCAAAACCGCACAAATTCTGTTGACAATACCCGCAATATTTGATACAATAAATAGGCTTTTATGGCATCACAAGCAGTATGGCGGCGTAGCTTAGTTGGTTATAGCGGCCGGTTCATACCCGGCAGGTCGTTGGTTCGAATCCGACCGCCGCTACCACAAATATGGCTCCTTGGTCAAGCGGTCTAAGACATCGCCCTTTCACGGCGGTAACACGAGTTCGATTCTCGTAGGAGTCACCAATGGGGAGTTAGCTCAGTTGGGAGAGCATCTGCCTTACAAGCAGGGGGTCACAGGTTCGAGCCCTGTACTCCCCACCACAAAAAGAGGTATTTCTAACCAAAATACCTCTTTTTTCGTGCTTTTTTGGACGATTTTTAGGGAGAGCGCGCCACTCGTACATATTTTAAACTCAATTTTGGGGGTACAATTGGGGGTACAAACCTACCAAATCAACTTGGCGGCTTCCTGTTTCAAGTAGTCGTCAGGAAGGTCGGTATAGGTGTCTTTCAACTTGCCGCCGGAGTGTCCGACCATTTCATCCCTTGCGCTTTCCGCAACTCCGCAAGTTACGCAGTGAGTGTAGAAAGTTGTTCTCAAATCATATAATTTGTGGTTTGGCAGTACAGCGTTGAATTTTTTTCGAATTGTGTCCAATTTTACCCATTTTACGGTCGTTATCCCCTCCAAATACGGTTTTAACATTGCGTTCACGGGAATACGTTTGTATGCAACTTCTCCGCCTTTACGCTTGCTGTTGACGGCAATAAGCATATCTCCGTCAATTCTGACGCTTTTGTACTCGTTTGGTCTTAAACCTGTATACAAAGCAACTGCAAACATGAGCTGAAACCGTGTTCCTGCATAGGCAGCCAAGAGTTTTTGTTCTTCTTCGATGGTGAGTGCAACGCCGTGCTTACGCTCGTGTTTTTTAATTATTATCATATCGGCAGGATTGTGTTGTATCAGGTGAAAACGCACGGCAGCATCAAAAATTTGTCGGATTAGCCCATACACATCTTCAGCCTTTTTCCCTTTACCCTCGGCAATAATCTCATCAAGCAGATCTTGCAGTTCTTTTGCGTTTATACTTTTAATTTGTCTATCGGCAAATTTGGTAGCCAGACTATTGCGGAAAACGCGCAAATTATTCTTGTATGTATCCTCGACAACCTTTCGTCTGTGGAAGTTTTCAAACCAGAATGTCGCAAAGTCCGTAAAAAGTGATGGCACGGACTCTTTGACAGTTGCCGATTGTGGGTTTTCTATGGCGTTTAATCTCTGTAAAAACTTTGTTTTCGCTTCTTCTATCGTTTTTGCTGACACGGATATGCTGTAACCATTTCTGCGGTAACGAATTTCGTAGCTACAACTGTATCTTCCATCACATCTTTTTCTTACATGAGCTGTGCAGCCCTGAATGCGAAACTCCTTTCTGAAATTTTTGGGCATTTTTGAAATCTCCTTATCGTTAAACTTCAAATGTCCACAATATTTCGGTTGGCGTTCTCTGTTTTCTGTTGCCGTCAACTCGTTTATTTCATTGACAAGCTTCTGTTTTTCGTTTTCATCGGTAGTCAAGCTGAGCAATACCATTTTTTGAGATAGCAAAATGAGTTCTTGAGTATCCATAATCAAGTACTCCCTTGCTGTCTGCACAAACAGATTTTGATGAGAACGCATCGAACGTGGACAACTGTGTTGTTTTTATTTTTAAGATTTGACATTGTAGCAACCTCTTGTTGGAATTTTGAGTGATTGCCACGCTTTGCGCTGTGGATAATCACAGGCGTAATCTTAAAAGGAATAGAGCCAAATTTTTAGAAAGCCAGCCCCAAGGTTTCC
>CANQNJ010000006.1 GCA_947625185.1 uncultured Clostridia bacterium | reverse complement strand
CAATATGCTTCTTATGTCCTATACGGACGATATTGCGGGACGACTCAAACAAAATACCGAGCTGTACAACAAGCTCGTGGAGCTTGGTATGGGGGACGAGGTTACTTTCAAAGTTCTGTACGGACAGCACGTCGTGGGATCCAACGTTGCATATCGCGGTAGATATTTTTATTCGGATATAATTCTGGATTTTTTGCAAAAATAACAAAAGGAGGAAGACATGAGGAAATTTATTACGATAGCGGTTTTGCTGCTTGTTGCCGTAATGGCAGTGTCCGTTGCGGCGTGCGACAAGACGGAATACGCGCACAAGATAAGCTTTAACAGCAACGGCGGTAGCGCGGTGGAAGATATCCCCTTCAACGCGGGCGACAAAGTCTCCGCACCGACCGTTCCCTCCAAGAACGGCGCCACATTCGAGGGTTGGTATCTGGACGCCGACTTTACGGAACCGTTTCCGTTCGATACCGCATTGGAAGACAAGGATTATGTTGCATATGCGCGCTACAACGTGACTATTCATTTGGAAACGGGGGACAACTCGCTTCAAGACAGAACAAGGCTCGCAGGCGAAATGATGATCCTGCCGACGCCCGTATCCGCGTCGGGAGAAGTCTTTGTCGGTTGGTACAGCGACAAAAATTACGAAAATGCCATAGACGGCGTTTACATCGTCCCCAACGACTCCGTAACTATCTATGCCAAGTGGGCGTATATCGAAAAGGGTTCCGCTATCGACTTCCTTGCGGGACTTGCCGTCAATGACGCGGGACACTAGACAACGGAATCCGTCGACGGCGGCGTCAGGATCACTCCCACCGATACAAAGACAGCTTGGAGTTATGTGTATTCTCCGATAAGCGTACCCGTCAACGGTTACAGCCTGCTGCATGTGCGTTATCGGGGGACAAAGGATCATACTATGACCGTCAAACTCGAAGGCGGCAATGTGCCGGCAATAGAGCAGACGTTGGTATTTGACGGCGAAGTTCAGGAATTGCTTTGGAACGTACCCGCAGCCAATATCGCCACCGAAGAGGGACAGCGCATTCTGATATTCGTGGACGGCAACGAAGCGAGCAACGAAGCGGGCGCGTCCGTTACCGTATCCGCTTTGGAATTTTGTCGACTCGTCGAAGACGGCGAAGAGGAAATGCAGGTTATTTTGTTCGACAGCATGGGTGGCAGTCAGGTGCTTCCGTTGCTTGCCGCCAAGGACAGCGACATCGACCTGCCCGACGACGTCACCAAGCCCGGCTTTACATTTGACGGTTGGTACACCGACAAAGAATGCGAACATCCGTTTACCTCATCGAAAATGCCCGCAGGTCCCACGGTGCTGTATGCCAAGTGGCAGGTGAATACGTCGCATACGGTTAGTTTCGTTACCAACTGCGGTCAGACCGTCGATCCCGTACAGGTTAAGGAAGGCGACAATATTCCCGTACCCGAGTTGAGCGTTGAGGGATGGAGATTCCTCGGCTGGTTCGAGAGCAACGAGGCGGAACAACCTCACGATCTGGTTATGCCCGCGTCCGACATTACTTTGTATGCTCATTGGCTCACGCTCGAACAGCTTTCCGACAAGCAAACAAAACAGGATCTGCTCGGTTTGGATTGGACTGCAAGCGGAGCAAATATTTCCGTTACCAAGGATGGCAATAATCTCAAACTCAAACTCAACACGACCGAATCCGCCGATCTGTACGCGTCTGCGACGCTGACTCTTGCCGACAGCTTTGCCAATGCCCTGCACATCAGGGTAAACGGCGCTTCGGGCGACAGTCTGGCGTTCATCTATAACGGCAAGGCAAAGACCGTGTCGCTTACCGGTACGGAGCAGGATCTGTGGATATTCCTCGACAAACAAATAACCTCCGGCGAGATCCGACTTCAACCGATACGCGGCGAAGGTCAACTTGCCACGCAGGAGATAGTCGTTTCCTCATTGGAACTGTATGCGCCTCTGGAAAAATCCATACGAGTGGACACTCTCGGTAAATGGGCGGCAAACGATACAAACGCGCCCTACTCGGTGGATATGGATGATGAGAGCGGTGTGATGACTATTACGGCAAACAATCTTAAAACAGGTTGGCAATTTGTCAAATATCTTGTCTCCGAATTGCCCGAAGAGGCATTGTTGAAGAACGCTTACCGTATCAATATGACGTTCAAGGGTCCCGTCGGACACAACATGCTTATCAAACTCAACAACACCAAGGAATACGAGCAAGAGTTTACGGGCAACGAACAGGAGTTCTCTATTGATTTTGACGGGTTTGTCAGCACCACCGACAACGTGCTTATCATATTCTTCGACAGCGGCGCCGCCGTGACGGAAGACCTGTCCGTACAATTCTTCAAGTGCGAGATATTCTTCAAGCAAGCGGAAGAAAGCGGAGAATACGAAACCACCTACATCGATTTGCTGAACGGCGCCTGGGAAAACAACGTGGCGGGCGCGTACTCTTTTGAAAAATCCGGACAAGATCTGAAAGTAACGGCGCAAGCCCCCAAAGGAAAATGGAACGTAATGCGTATAGATCTCAGAGCGTTGGAAGTTTCCGACCCGTTTGAACTCAAAGTTTCCGTGACGGGAGTGAACGGCAAAAAAATCAAATTCAAATATTCCGTCGGCGGAGGGAAGTTCATCGAAAGGGACTATACCTTTGACGGCACCGAGCAGGAATTTACCGTATCGCTTGAAGGAATCGATTTGCAAAGCAATCAATATTTGCAGATATTCCTGGATCCCGGAACGTCTTACGCGGATACGGATAACACAATGGAAGTTACGTTCCATTCAATGCAACTCGGGTGCAGGGTCGCGAAATAAATTTCTTCTCTGCGGAGGCTCCGACTTCGGTCGGAGCTTTCGTTATGTCGGCATATTCGCTGTCATAATATAAAAAAGAAAAATATCGGTATTGATATTTACTTTATTATTTGATACAATGGTGTTGAAAAAACTACTTTCTACGACAAAAATGTCGAAATAATATTATCGGACGAGGGGAGAAATGAATTTTGATAAAATCGTCAAACGGGTAAAAAAACAATTCGGCACGGACGTCGCCGTGCGCGAGGACGAGCGCAGCGTGTTTCTTTCCGGAGAATGCGACAATTGGGCGGATATCGTCGCGATAGGCAAGATGTTCGTAACGGAGGGCAAGCACGTCGTCAACGACATTGCGCTCAAAGGATACTTATGCAAACCCGAACGTCTGCCGCAACTGCAAGACGACGCTCTGGACGGCGGCGATTGGGACGTGGTTATCATCGGCGGCGGCATCAGCGGCTGCGCAGTGGCGAGAGAACTTACCCGCTACAAGCTGCGGATACTGCTTGTTGAGAAACACAGCGACGTGGCGCGCGGCGCAAGCGGGGCAAATAACGGAATGGTACACGCGGGCATAGACCTCAAACGTCCCTGTCTCAAATTGAAGTACGGCGTGGCGGGCAACGCGATATACGGCGACGTATGCCGCGAGTTGGGCGTGGATTTCCGCCGTTCGGGGCAATACGTCATTTTCGACAGCAAATTGATCCGTTTTCTCGCCAAGGGTACCGTCAAGCGCGCGACTAAGCACGGTATCCCCGGCGTGAGGATAATCGGCAAAAAGGAGATTGCCGAGGCGGAGCCCCGCGTCAAAGATTTTGCCGTGGGCGCTCTGTATGCGCCGTCTACGGGTTATGTGTCGCCCTATCAGCTGACGATAGCCTACGCCGAAAACGCCGTGCAAAACGGCGCGACGGTGTCCCTTGATACCGCGGTGGTGGGTATGGAAACGGCGGACGGCAAGGTGACGCTCGTCAAGACAAACAGAGGAACTGTTTCCGCGCGTTGCGTCGTCAACTGCGCGGGCGTATTTGCGGATAAAGTGGCGGAGATGGCGGGAGACAGATATTTCTCCATTCATCCGCGCAGAGGTACGGACCTGATGTTGGACCCCAAGGCGGAAGGAACGCCCGTTCAGACGATAAGTATGGGTCCCACGCTCAAATCCGTATCCAAGTTCGGCAGCGGCTCCACCAAGGGCGGCGGCGTCATACGCACCGCGGACGGCAATTATTTGCTCGGTCCCGACGCCGTGGAGATCCCCGACAGAGAGGATACCTCCACCAACAGTCAAAGTTTCGACAACGTATTCGGCAAACACTCGCAGGTGTGTCCCACGTTGAGGCGCGGCGACGTTATCGCGTACTTTTCGGGAGTGCGCGCTCCGACGTACGAGGAGGACTTCATCATCGAGCGTAGCGCCAAGGTAAGCAACCTCGTTCACGTCGCGGGCATACAATCGCCGGGCATCACCGCGGCGCCCGCCTTTGCAAAAGACGTTGCGGGTATAGTTGCGGATTATCTTGTTTCCGTCGGAATTGCCGTTCTGCCCAACGAGAATTTCGACCCCATTCGACCCCGTCCCGTAAGGACGAGAGAATTGGACGACGAGTCTCGCGATAAACTCATCAAGCAGGACCCCGACTTCGGCAAGATCGTGTGCCGTTGCGAGCAGATCAGTCTCGGAGAGATCAAGCGCGCCGTCAACAATCCTCTCGGCGTCGCCACAGTGGACGGCGTCAAGCGCCGCGTTCGCGCGGGAATGGGGCGCTGTCAGGGCGGTTTTTGTATGCCGATAGTCGCGGACGTCATCGCCCGCGAAAAGGGTGTGGATATTACGGAAGTTACCAAGGACGACGGCGGAAGCAATATCGTCATAGGCAGAATCAAAGAGGTGCGACAATGAAATACGACGTTGCTGTTATTGGCGGCGGACCCGCGGGACTTGCCGCCGCGATCAAGGCAAACAACGAGGGCGCAAGCGTACTGCTTATCGAACGCGAAGCGCGGCTCGGAGGCATACTCAAACAGTGTATTCACGACGGATTCGGAGTGGTGCGCTTCGGACAGAAACTTTCCGGTCCGGAATATGCCGACAGATTTATACAAGAGTTGCGGCGCACAAATGTACAAGTAAGCCTGCTTAGCTTCGTTACTCGTACGGTAAAGCGTGACGAAGGCTATGACATTACTTATGTGTCCGCGCAGGGCGTCAACACCGTGCATTGCGGCAAGATTGTGCTTGCCACGGGTTGCAGGGAGCGTACGCGCAACGCGATAGGCATACACGGCGACAGATGCGCGGGTATATACACCGCAGGCGCCGCACAGAATCTGGTCAACATATTGGGCGCGATGCCCGGCAAAAAGGTCGTTATCCTCGGCAGCGGAGATATAGGACTTATAATGGCGCGCCGACTTACTCTCGAAGGCGCCAAGGTCGAGGGCGTATACGAGGCGAAGCCGACGCCGGGCGGCTTGACGAGGAATATTCATCAATGTCTTAAAGATTTCGATATACCTCTGCACCTCTCCGCAACGGTGACTCGCGTGTTCGGTTCGACGCGTCTCGAAGCGGTGGAGATATCCGATGTGGACGAGCGTATGCGTCCCATTGCGGGTACGCAGCGCATAGTGGAATGCGATTGTCTCGTTCTTGCGGTGGGGCTTATCCCCGAGAACGAACTTGCTCGGGATCTCGGCGTGGAGTTGGACCCCGCAACGAAGGGCGCGATAGTGGATCAGAACTGTCAGACGATGACGGAGGGCATTTACGCTTGCGGCAACGCTTTGCACGTCAACGATCTGGTGGATTATGTGTCGGAAAGCGGAGAAATCGCGGGCGCTGCGGCATCGCACGGCGGCAAACGCAAACTCAAACCGATAACCCCGCAGGGCAAATTGCTCTATGTAGTACCGCAGAGGTTGGACGTGAACGCGCCGATAGACAACGTGGTGATGTATTTCCGCGTAAGTTGCGAGCTTGCCGATCAACGGCTTACCGTAACTGCCGGCGACGAGACGGTATTTACCAAAGTGTACTCCAAGTTGTTGCCGCCCGAGATGGAACGCATTGCGGTCAACTTCGACAAGGCGCACACATTGGATGATTTTACAATACGTTTGGAGGACAAATAAGTATGGAGTTGGTATGTATAGTATGTCCCAACGGTTGCAGAATGACGGCGGAACGCAGCGATAAAGGTATCGTTGTCGTCGGCAACAAATGCAAGCGCGGAGAGGCGTTTGCCGCAAGCGAACTTACCGATCCCGCGCGCAGCGTGACCACGTCCGTCAGGACGACCGTATCGGGATATCCCGTCGTTTCCGTCAAGACGGACGGCGAGATTCCCAAGAGCAAGATATTTGCGCTGATGGACCTGTGCGGCAATATAACAGTCGACAAGCCTTTGCCCATAGGAACGGTCCTTGCGGAAGATCTGTTCGGAACGGGCGTAAACCTGATCACAACTACAAATATGGAGGTCATAGATGAGTAAAGTTCTGATAATAGACGTCGGCACGCAGAGCATGCGCGGCATAATATTCGACGAGAAGGGCAATCTGCTCGTAAAAGAACAAGTCAAGTACGAACCGTACATCGCCAAGGAAAACGGCTATATGGAGCAGACCGCGGAAATGTATTGGAATGTGCTGTGCAGCATAACGCGCAAGTTTACAAGCGAACATTCCGATATGATGAAGGACGTTATCGCAATGAGCGTGGATACGTTTCGCGATACCGCCGTGCTGTTGGACGACGACAACAAAGTTTTGCGGGATCTGATACTGTGGAGCGATCAGCGCGTTGCCGATACATCCGCACCGTTGCCCGCCAAGAACAGATTTCTGTTCAAACTTGTCGGGATGACCCGTACAGTCAACGCGATAAGAAGCAAGGTCAAGACGAGTTGGATAATGCAGCACGAGCCGGAGTTGTGGGCGAAAGTACGCAAGGTGGTGCATATATCGGCGTACTTCAACTATCTGCTTACGGGCAATCTTACGGACAGTTATGCCTCCACCATAGGGCATTTTCCCTTCGATTTCAAGCGCAAGCGTTATCTGAAAGAGAGCGATCTTACCTTCCCCGTGTACGGTTTGGATCTCAAATATATGATCCCCGTATGTTCTCCCGGGGACGTGATAGGTACCGTCACCGCTCAATGCGCAATGCAGACGGGTTTGCCCGTCGGGCTGAAAGTGATAGCTTCCGGCTCGGACAAGGGCTGTGAAACGGTGGGCGTAGGCTGCCTCGGCAAAGACGTCGCCTCCGTCAGTTTCGGTACTACGAGTACGGTGCAATTTACCACCGACAAGTATTTCGAGCCGGAGCGTTTTATGCCCGCATATCCCGCGGTATTCAAGAATTATTACAACCCCGAGGTGCAGATATTCCGCGGATATTGGATGATAAGTTGGTTCAAACAGAATTTCGCGCGTCACCTCGAAAAGCGCGCCGCCGACCTCGGCAAATCCGTAGAGGAAGTTATGAACGAGGAAATAGAGGCTATCCCGCCGGGCAGCGACGGACTGATCCTGCAACCTTTCTGGCAGGCGGGATTGACCACGCCCGAGGCGCGCGGTTCCATCATCGGCTTCTCGGATTATCATACGCGCGCCCACGTCTATCGCGCCATAATAGAAGGCATCGATTTCGCTTTGCGAGAGGGTCTTGAACGTATGGAAAAGCGCGGCAAACAGAAAATAAAATACATTTCCGTATCCGGCGGCGGTTCGCAGAGCGATCTGATATGTCAGATAGCGGCGGATATATTCAACAGACCCGTGCGGCGCGTTCAGACCTATGAAACAAGCGCGTTGGGCGCGGCGATAGTCACATTTACCGCTTGCGGAACGTATGCCGACGAGAGAGAAGCCATCGACCACATGGTACATTATACCGACGTGTTCAATCCCGAGCCTACCGCCGTAGTTACATACGACCACATATACCGCAACATTTATTTGAAACTGTACGCCAAGCTGCAAAGTTTCTACAAATATCTGGAAAAGGAGTAAAATTATGAGTAAACCGTACAAAGGCTTCGAGCCGAAGTGGTACCGTGAGGTACCGCCGAGCGGCAGCTACCGTTCCATATTCAAGTGGGGCGACCCGTCGTTCAACAAAGTTCCCAAAGAAACGCTGTACAAGATGATGAAGGAGACTTTTCACCTTACCGACGACAACTTTAAGGATTACGTCGAGCCTCTCGGTCTGGAATTGGTCAAGTTGGATAAGCCCAGCGCCCTTTCCCGCGATTTGTTGGACGAACTTCGCCTCATCGTCGGCGACGACAACGTATCCGTGGAGGACTACGATCGTCTGTCCGTGGCATACGGCAAGACGATGTTCGATCTGCTTCGACTTCGTCAACATATAGCGGACAACGTTCCCGACGCGGTGGTGTACCCCGAGAACAAGGATCACGTCGAGAAGCTCGTCGCCTTCTGCGTAAAGCACAAAGTGCCCCTTTACGTCTACGGCGGCGGTTCGTCGGTCACGCGCGGAGTAGAACCCATTTGCGGCGGAATCACGTTGGATATGCGCCGTCATTTCAACAAGGTGGTCGATTTCAATGAGACGGACCAGACCATCACCGTAGAGGCGGGCATGAGCGGTCCCAAATTGGAAGAAACATTGCGCAACGCCGTCAAATTGTTCGGAGCCAAGCGCGCCTACACATGCGGACATTTTCCGCAGTCATTCGAGTACAGTTCCGTTGGCGGATGGACGGTCACGCGCGGCGCGGGGCAGAACAGCACATATTACGGCAAGATAGAAGATATCGTCATCGCGCAGGAATACGCCACGCCCACGGGCATAGTCAGGACGGAGGCTTTCCCCGCACGGGCGACGGGTCCCGACGTCAATCAGATAATGATGGGCAGCGAAGGAACTTTCGGAGTGCTTACCTACGTCACGCTGAAAATTTTCCGTTGGATGCCCGCAAATCATCTCAAATTCAGCTTTATGTTCAAGGATTGGCATTCCGCAATGGAAGCCGCCCGCGAAATAATGCAATGCGAATGCGGACGCCCGAGCGTTTTTCGCCTGTCCGATCCGGAAGAAACGGACATAATGATGCGTATGTACGGCGTCTCCGACAGTCCGCTCAACGGCATGCTCAGATCCTTCGGTTACAAGGCGGGCGAGCGTTGCCTGTTCCTCGGATTTACCGACGGCGAAAAAGGCTTTTGCAAAAACGTCAAGCGTAACGTGCGGCGCATATGCAAGAAGTACAAGGCGATGAGTCTCACGGGCGCGGTAACTTCCGCTTGGGAGAAGGGACGTTTCAACGACCCCTATCTCAGAGACACAATGCAGGACTTCGGCGTAATGACGGATACCCTCGAATGTTCCGTCAGGTGGAGTCAGATGGAAGAAGTTCACAAGGCGGTGCGCGATTACTGTCACAGCCGTCCCGACACGATATGTATGACGCATATGTCCCACTGTTATCCGCAAGGCGCCAATCTGTACTTCATATTTATCGCGCGTATGACCGAGTTGGACGAATTTGTAAATTATTGGAGCGGCATTCTCGATCATATTCAGCAGAGCGGCGCGGCGATAAGTCACCATCACGGCATAGGCAAGTTCTTTGCGCCCTGGTTGGAAGGGCAGATCGGCAGCCGCCAGATGGAAATATACAAAGCGTTAAAGAAACATTTCGACCCGGACAATCTTATGAACCCCGGCGGAACTTTGGGTCTGGACCTCGAAGAAAAGGACAAGAAGTTCGTTCGTCCCAAGTGGTAATTGCGTTTTTTCCACCCCATATAGCAATCCGACCATACGCCCGTCTGTACGGTTGACTGCGCAACCGACCCCTGACGGGGCGCAAGCGCAGACGTGGTCGGACTACTTCGTCACAACTCTCGCTTGACGTTACCGCTTGTGCAAGCACAAACGGTGCCAATGTCGCTTGGTTGTTCCTCTCCCGCACAAGTTTCGTTTCTCAACTTGTGCGGGTACCCTTGTAGCCGAGGACACCTCGGCTTGCATTAATTGTACTTTCGGCGGGGAGTCGCATGCCCCGCCATCCCCCGCAAGGGCTGCAATCTCGGTACACGCCCGAGATTGCAGGTGAAATTCTCGCTTTACTCGCTGCTATGCGCGATACGCGCATATCCGCTTGCTCAAATTCCGTTTAAATACAGAAGTCGGCTTATCGATTTCGTTCACTTCTGTTTTCCCGACGTTTTTCACAGATTTTTTTATTGCACCCGTTGTATCGGGTGCTTTTTTTGCGGTGTCTGCGTCTGCGCGGAAGCGGACGATGTCTGCCGATCGGACGCGCCAAAATCTCTCCTGCGGCGTGTTTTTCCATTCGTCGTTGCGTCAGGCGGCGAAAATTTCTCAAAATACTTAAAAAAATGCGTTTTGCACAAGCTAAAAACGCACAAATCGCGCATTTTGTCCCGATGGCAAATAAAATTTGAATTTATCTGAAATGTTTTTTGTCATATTAATTGAAAAAATGCGTGACATTCAATATGATATTATTAAAAAAATATACTGAAATTTTGTGCCCTGCGCGGTCGTCAAGTTTATTTTCAGCTTTCACCGCGACAAATTCGACGGAAAACGTCCGTCCAAGGGCAAAAATAAAGGAAAAATTATTCGGAGGCACGGATTATGACAAAATCCCGTCTTAAAATCGCAATAGCGATACTTGCCGTGGCGCTTGCGGCGGCAATGTCGTTGGCATTGTTTACGGCGTGCGACGAACAGGAAGTCGTCAAGCGCACCGTAACGTTTATGAACGGCGACGAAGTATTTGAGACGCAGGAGGTAACTCTCGGAGACAAATACGCATTGCCGGACAGGATCCCCGAGCAGGAACAGCCCGACGATGAACACGAGCTGCAATTTGTCGGCTGGACATTGGACGACAATTACTACGAATATCGCAGCGAGATCATCACCGAGCCGGACTTTGTAGTGGCGGATATCGTCATTTATGCGGCGTTCCGCAAGGTGGCGATCGCCGACACCCCGGGACAGGGCGCCGACAAGGAATACGAAGTGGAGTTCCGTATGCCTGTCGGCGAGGACTTCGGCGAGTTGTCCGGCGTTACGCTCGATAGATTTACGCAGCACGTCAAGCGTTACAAGGACGCCGATATCCCCGATCCCGACGATATGCCCTCCGTTACGGGTTATCACTTCACAGGAGAGTGGACGGGCGGTACGCTTACCAACGTACGCGGACGTCGCAGAGTCACCGCCGTATACGAGAGGAACCTCTACACACTCACCTTGCATTACCTCGGCGAGACTTCCGCGCGCGAAATGGAATACCGTGCGCCCGTAGATCTCACCGAATTGCCGCAGGTAGACGAGGCGTTCGTATTTGACGGTTGGTACACCGACTCAGACTTCCAAACGGAAGCCTCGTTGACGGAGATGCCCGACGGCGACGTAGATCTTTACGCCAAGTATCACATAGATTTCTCCACGGCGTCCGTGTCGCGAGAGGGCACTATGGTGTACGGCGACGTCAACAACAATCTGTACGTCTCGGGACTCAAAGAGTGCGACGGATTGGAGTATACCTTTGCCTGGACGGTCAACGGACAGACCGAGGGCACCTCTTCCGAGCGCAATCGCAGGATAAAGAATGTTGGCACCTACAACGTTCAACTTCACATATTTGCCAATTACAAGGACGGCGTCCTCACCGATCAGGCGGACGCCCGCACGGCAGACAACTCCATACATTTTGAATTTACCATAGTCAAAGCCACGCTGACAGGCGTCGTTACGCTGCAATCGGACAGCGTCGTTTACGGTCAAGCCGCCCCCGCGGCAAGTATTGTTTACAGCGGTTTCGTATTTGACGAGACGGCGGAAAGCGTCAACGTGGTGCAGCAATTCGTATATATGCAAGACGATAAGGACGTCACGGGCGCCGATCTGCACGTCGGCAGCTACCGCGTGGAGACTTTTCCGCAGGAACACCCCAATTACGAATTTGCCCCGATCCAAGCACGCCAGTTCGAAGTAACGCCCAAGGACCTCGACGTCACGGCGAAGGTAAGCGACTACGTTTACGGCGCGCCCCTGGCTTTCGATATAGATATCGACGGGTTTGTCTTCGATGAGGACGAGTCCGTTCTCGGCAGACATTGGTTTACGCTTAACGGCGAGGGCGAGTACGTCGGCGGCGAGCGTCTGCACGTCGGCAATTATTCCGCGCAACTGCAAGGATATCAGTCAAGCGATTACAACGTGCGTCTCCCCGCCGCAGTAAATTTCAACGTAACCAAGCGCGCGGGCAGCGTTCGGCTTACGGCAAACGGCGGCGTTTACGGCGTGCGTCCGTCTGTCACGGTTGAGTTCGACAACGTCCTAGCGGAGGATCAGTCGAGATTTACCCCCGTCTACACCTATACGCGCAGCGGCAATCCGTACAGTTCCACAAACCGTTTCGTCGTGGGCGAGTATTTCGTCACGGCAACCTTCACCGAGAACGGTTTCGACGATTACCAAACGCTCTCCGTCACGGGAGATAGCTTCTCCGTTTCCCCCAAGCCCGTCAATGTGTACGTTTCCGTACAAGACAGCTATGCGTACGGCGACTCCGTTATTCCGTCTCTGTCCTACGAGGACGCATTCGAATTCGGCGAGAGCGCAGCGGATAGCGGCTTGATATCGGGCGACGTTCGTTACACATACCGCACGGCAAGCGACGGCAAACCGTACGAATTTACGCGTTTCGGCGTAAACGACTACACGGTAGAGGCGTCGGGACTTACTGCGGACAACTACGTTTTCCGTTTCCCCGTAACGGAGTTCTCCGTCACCAAGAGAGACCTTCAACTTACCGTTCACCTCGAAAAGCAGTCCATTCTGTACGGACTCAATCCGCAAGTGGCAAAGGCGGACGATTACATCAACGGCATTTCTTACGAGGGCTTTGTTTTCGAGGAGTCGCCGCGCAGTATCTTTGGCAGCAATCTGCCCACCGTGTACTATCTTGACAGTCACGGTCAGCGCGCGACGCAATTCCACGCGGGCACTTACACTGCGACGACATCTGCCGATCCGCAAAACTACAACATTGTCGTCAATACAGCCACGCTCACCGTTACGCGCCGCACATTGAGCATAGATATCGTTCTGTCCCAGACCGAAATGGTGTACGGCAACAAGCCCACCACGGCGACGATAGTGTACACCCGCGAGGGTTACGACGGCTTTGTCTCCGCGGAGGAGCGCACCCGTTACACGTCCTCTGCGTACGTTATGTACAAGGGCGCGGTAAATTACACCCAGACGGCGCTGGGCAACCGTACCACCAAGATGGCGGCGGGCACCTACAAGCTGTCCGTCGAGGGCATAGATCGCTCTATAACCGACGACTACGACGTCACCTATCTCTATCAGGAGAACGGTCTCACGTTCACTATCACACCCGCAACGCTCAACGTAACGTTGAGTACCAACGCCCACGTATACACCTACGGTAACCAACCGAATATCAACGTAACTTACCGAGGATTTGTCTACAACGAGGACGAGACGCAGCTCTTCGGCGAAGACGCGCGCAGAGTGGTGTACCGCAACGAAGATACGGGTTCGTCGTCCTACGAACGTCTCGGCACGGGCGACTACACCGCAACGTTGGACGGCATAGTCAACGCCAACTATACTATCAATATCACCGATTGCAACATAACCGTCATACCCACGCAGCTGCGCGTCATCGTAAGGGCGGAGGGCTTCACCTACGGCGATCAAGCCAAGCCCGAGCCGCAGATAAGTTACGTAGGCTTTGTCTACGGCGACAACGCTTCCGACATCGGCGGCGAGCCTGTATTCACTTACAAGCGCGGCGTCAATGGCGAGACGGAGTACGTCTCCGACTTCTTCGACGCGGGCGATTATATCGTTACGGTAAGAGGACTGCAATCCGACAACTACACATTATACTATGTCACAAACGACAACAACCACTTTACCGTTGCAAAACGCGATTTTACCGCAACGCTCAGCGCCCAAAGCATAACCTACGGCGAGAACGCGAATTACGGCTACGAGACGACGGGCGTTCTCGACCGCGACAGCGACAGCTTCGGTTTCCGTTGCGTACTGACATATCGCAGCGGCAACATGGGCATGTATCAACCTTACGATCCCGACGATTATGCCTATTATCAAGCGGGCAATTACATTATTTCGCTTGAATATAATCTCAATTCCAACTACAACGCGCTTAGTTCCAAGCCGACGGCTAACTTTGCCGTGCAGAAAAAGCAATTGACCGTCACAGTAACGGTTGACGACTTTACATACGGCGCAGCCGCCAATCCCGTCGTAAGTCAAGAGGGCTTGGTGGACGGCGACGAGGACTTGCTTGCAGAACCCGCGTTCTCCTACACGGGCGCATACCGAGAGGGTATTTTCCACGCGGGCGAGTATAGTGTAACTATTACGGGACTTACTTCCAACAACTACAATATAAATATCATCGGCGATACGTTCATCGTTGCAAAAGCCGCTGTTACCGTAACGGTGACGGCGGAAGGCTACACATACGGCGAACAACAAAAGCCGACCCCTTCTCTCAATTACGGACCGCTGTTCAACGGCGATAAAGAGTCGGCATTGGGCACACCCACATTTACTTACAAGCGCAGCGCAACTGTCGACGGAGAAAAAGTCGATTACCGCGACGTCGCTCGTTTTGCCGCGGGCTATTACACCGTCGGCGTAAGCGGCTTATCTTCCTCCGACTACGACATAACCATCGTTACCGCAGATATCGTCATAGGCAAGGCTTCTCTTACCGTCAGCGTCAGCGCAAACGGCTTCATGTATGACGGTAAGACGACCCCCGTGCCGTCGTTGAGCTACGAGGGATTTGTAAACGATGAGAATTATAGCGTCCTTGACGGCACTCCCCATTACGAATACGGCGGCAATGTAATAGGCGGCATTTACCACGCGGGCGAGTATACCGTTACGGTCAGCGGATACACTTCCGACAATTACGATATAACTTATCAACAAGGCAGCTTTACCGTCAGTCCCCGTCAGGTAGTTATCACTCTTGCCAATGGTTGGACTACCTATGCGCAGGATCCGAGCGCCTACACTTGGTACACGCTCGGCGGCGACAGCGTTCTCAACGATGAGCTTACGTTTACCGTGTCTCTCACCAAGAACGGCGACAGCTACACGCAAGGCTCGGAGAAGTATTTCTCGGTCGGTGCGTATACCGTCACCGTCGCGCGCAGCGCCAACAGCGACTACGTTGTCAAGCGCAACGGCGAAGAAGTTACCAATAGCACGCAAATTCAATTTACCGTCGCGAAAGCCAAACTTATCGTTACGGCGAACGGCGCTCTTTCCATATCGTGGTCAAATAGTGCAAGTTGGAGCGCAACCCCCTCAATAAACGACAACCGTTTCAACATAAGCGGAACTATTGTAATGACGGATGGTCAACACTCTGCGGGCAAATATGATATAGAAGAGGAAGCTCTCGGCGACAATTTCTGTTGGAAAGACGGATTTAATATCACTGTGGACGGCAAAGACGTTACGGGCAACTTCGAACTTGTCTACACGATTACGCTTACCCTCAACACTTCGCGTTTTGATGTAACACCCCCTACAAGAAGAGTGCAATTCGACGGCAATGAACACACCTTTGCCGTTACCGCAACGGCAACCGATGTCGATGCGGAAACTATCACCTACAAATACACCGTTGACGGCAGACCATTGGAAGGCGAACCCAAGTTCACCAATGCGGGCACATATACTATCCACTATGAGATCAGCGCGCCCAATACCGACCCGTACAGCAGTGACTTCACGGTGGAGATCACCAAGGCAAATATCACCGTAAGCAAGCAACCGTCCGACGTTACGGGCATTTACCAATTGGGCAAGGACTACTTCGAGGCGGTCTCCGAGCGTGACATCAAGGGCGTTGAGGCGGACAGCGGCTTCAAGGTTACCGTCCTGTACGGCAAGGAGCCGGGCAACTGCACAAGTCTGTCGCTTACTCTTACCAATGTTGCGGATAGCGGCACAGTGTACTACAAGGTGTCTGCCGGCGACAACTACAACGATTTCACAGGCAGTTACAAGGTCACGATAGGCAAAGCAACGGTGCAGATCCCCGAGATTGGTCGCAAAACTTACAATAAGACCAATCAAACCGCCGAAATTTCGTCCAATGATTACTACGACGTAACCACCAACAATGGCGGCACGGTTGTCAACGCCGATGGCTACGACGTTGTGCTTACGCTTAAAGATTCCGCCAACTACAAGTGGTCGAACTCCGAGCAAGCCGCAATCACGCTCAAATTCTATATCGACAAGGCGCCTGTTGCCCGTCCGAAGGCGAACAGCACAACCTTTACCTACAACGCTACGCCGCAAACCTATACTCCCGTCGGCTTCGTCGAGGAAACGATGACTATCTCCGACAACGAGCAAACCAACGCCTATACCTATATGGTTACGGTATCGCTTGCGGATCCTTCCAACTACAAGTGGTCGGATGACAAAGCGGAGAACAGCACGTTTACGTTTGTAATCGGCAAGGCGACATATCAGTCTGTCACCGTCGAGGCGGCTCAGAGCTACGATTATGACGCTTCCGCTCACGGCACGGGCGTCACGTTCACGGGCGTTGACGGCGAGGTAAGTCCTGTCGGCGCTTCTGTCAAGTACAGCTATGACAAAGAAGTTGGCGCTACTGCAATACCGCAATTCACAAATTATCGCGAGGACGGCTACACAATCAATTATACGATCAGTGGCAACTCCAACTACGATGACGCAAGCGGCAGCTACACGATAACCATCAACAAGATTGCCCCCGCAATCAAACTTCCGCAACAAGAAGATCTCGTTGCCGAACTTAAAGCTAAGGGTATCGAGATCGAAGAACAAGACGGCTCCAAGCAATTGAAGGGAATCTACAATAAGCTCAACCAAGGTTCCAACTTTGCCGGTGCAGTTCAAATTCAATATTTCAGCGCCAATCGCGACGCCGACGTGGAATATGCGTTGGAGACGGTGCAGCCCGCAGGCATAAGTCTTGCCGCCGAGTTGCAGTGGACTAAGGATATCATCAAAATAACTATTGAGAATGCCGGCAGTTACAAGCTGCACGTCAAGGTCAGCGGCAAAAACTATAAAGAAAATGATGAAACCTTCGTCATCGTCGTTGACAAGGCGCAGGGTACTATCGATACAAGCAATATTCGGACAACATATACCTATGACGGCAAAGAGCATACTATCACCGGCGCAACCTGCACGGGTGACGGCACGCTCTCTTACAGCAATAACACCTTCAAGGACGTCCCCGTCAACGGACTTGATCGGGAGTGTGGTACATTTGATGTGACTGTTACGCTCAGCGAAGGTAACAACTACCTGGGCACAGAGGCAACGGTCACTATCACCGTCAACAAGGCGCAGGGTGAGATCGATACAAGCGGTATTACGAATAAAACGTATACCTACCTCGGCATCGATCAGACCGTTGTTGGCGCCGTTGCCAAGGGGCTTGAAGGCGTGGCTCTCGAAGGTATCGGAAAGATCTCTTACAGTAATAACACCTTCAAGGACGTCCCCGAAGGCGGCACATTAGTGTTGACCGTTACGCTCAGCAATGGCACCAACTACTTGGGCAAATCTGCAACGGTTTCTATCAATGTTGGCAAGGCTAATTACATCGTGACGGCGGACAATCAGCGCTTCCCCTACAATGGCGAAGGTCAGGGCAACCCGATCACCGTCAAGGGCGTCGGCAATGATACTACTCCCGAATGCACAGTCACCTACAACGGAGTTGGAGATACGGTTGCGCAATACACGGATTATAAGGACGGCGGCTACGTAGTCAATTACACGATCAGCGGCAACTCCAACTACAATGACGTAAGCGGCGGCAGCTACAATATTATGATAGAGAAGGCAACGCCGCAACTCACAGACGTTGCAGACGAAGAAATCTACACATATAGCAAGGGTACAGCGCATGTGGACAAGGACAAAGTTGATAAAGCGATTATCAACAGCGCTGCCTATCTCTATGGAGATCAAACCGTTGAATACAAGGTCGATAAGAACAAAGTTTTAAGTAACTATGTTGAATCTTTTACCGCTATCTCCGACGCGGGCACTTATGTTATTACTGTAAAAGTCACCGGCAACAACTACAATGACGTTACCGCAACATACAGTTTTACCATACTTCCGCAGAAGCTGACGGTCAAGATGCCGAGTGACGTTACAGGCACCTACAACGGTAGCGGATACGGTGGCAAAGGCGTCACCATTGTCGATGGTGACGGCAAGCCATTTAGTATTGACGGTTTGAGTGAGAAAGAATTCCAAGTTAAATATACCTATGATACCAAGAGTCTTACCGATATCAATGGTTACACAAAATACAATAGCACGACCGCTCCCACATTCCCCAATGCTATTGACAATCTTAGAGTCTTTGTTGAGATTGATTCAAGCACCAATTACGAAGTTGTCTTCTCACAAGTCTTTGAAGACGATAAGCCCTATTACTCTGTCAATATAGCCAAGGCAGAGCTGACTGTTCATGCTCCTACAAACGTCGGCGGCGTATATGGCGGCAAGTCTGACTATTTTGTAAAAATTACGCACGATATGATCGAAGGTTGGGTTGGCGACGATAATTTTATCGAGGTTCTGTATTGTAAGGCAGCTACTGAGGATAAAGAAAATAAATATTCGACGAACGGTTGGGTGATCCAATCAAAGAGTGATAAGCTAACAGTTTATTATAAGGTGATTGTCAACGGTAACTATACCGTTAAATATCAAAATGGCGATACAATATCTACCAAATGCGGTTTATATACAGTAAACATCACCAATGGCAAATTGCCCGCCGATTTGATACCCGAAACGCCTTCGTTTGACACGGTTGTTCGTTGTCAAGGAAGAACGATCCAATATCTCGTATTTGATGACAGCGCTTGGGCGTGGAAAGACGGAGAAGGAAAGAAAGGCGGCAACGCGTTCGATCTTATCGAAGATTCGTATACTTTTACGGCAGTCTATACTCACCCGTCCGGCAATTACGATGGATATGAGGTGCCGATAACAATCACCACTCGCAAAGAGAAAATAACCCCAACATTTAGTTTGAAAGATACTACTGAGTTCAATTTCGGCGAGGCTATTACGGTCGATAATATTGGAAGCATAACTTTCAAGGGCGAAGACGATCGAACCCTGTCAGCGAAAGAACTTGCTCTTATTACTGTAAGCATTGACGGCATAGATACTTCTATCGGCAGCACATATCTTGCAAAAGTGGTCGTTTCCGCAGATAACGATTATTTAGAATTGCAGAATGCGTCAAGCGATAATGTAGTAGTAAAAATCAAATCTGTACAATACGACGGTAAACTCTATACTATCGAAGACGCGTTGCAAATGGCAAGCAAAGGTACGATTACCGTTAAGTACAACACGTCATTTGCAACTACGGAAGTTGCATCACTTGCCGATTACAGTGTGGACAGTGGCAACTACACCGTTAAGGTCGGCGTGACATTGCTGTTGCCGTATGATGGAAATGATGGTATAACCACTAAAACAAATAATACAACGCCCGCTTTCAAACAAGGCACGTTCAAAAAAGTAGAATTGACGATTGTAGAGGGTATAACAATTTATAACAACGGCACTATTACGATTGGCGGTATCACGACAGGACAACAGGGCGGTTATTCCGGCTGCACAGCAGGGGATTATGCTCAAATTACTATGCAAGCAAATGCTCAAATAATTTCTATCGGGAATATTAATGCTTATGGATTCATTGTGGAGGAGACCGAAAATAACAAATCATCAGTAACAATGAATTCAGGTAAATTCATGATGCCCTTTATCGTTGTAGAACATCGCGGTGGAACACATTTTAGCAATATCAACGATAATATGAAGGGATCGCCATTCAATCGCTATTACATGGAGAATATCTCGGCGCAATTAATAATCAATTACGGTGCTACCCTTTTGGGACATGCCGATCTGTATGCCGCCTCCAAAGACAACGAAACAGATATTAACATGGTCGGATCTGCCAACGATAGTTTTTTCAAATTAGCACAAGGTTCCCAATTTGTTGCTAAATTTAATGAAAAAACACATGTGACTAAGTGGGATGTTTACGGTGATATAAATATAAATGCTGTATCTTTGGAAGTGACTCTCTTTCTTACGGTGAAAGTTTCAACGGAAAAGGTTATGTTCCCGATCACTTGGTACTATAACATCCAATTTCATAAAGCACAAGACGGTACGGAAGCCGTTGTAACATCTAGCACACAAAAAATCAAGATACTGCCTGGCGGAGAAATCAAAGTTGATAGCGGTGTTACATTCAATGTGCCAGAAATATTTGTGTATGATGCAAATTTCAAGGATCCTCAAGATGGAACGGTTGCTGCTCATTCAAGTTATGAATCGGGTAAAGGCGCTGGCAAGTTGATTGTAGATGGTACGTTAAAGGTACAAAAGATTGGCGGATATGTTCAGACTACACAAGAGGGTGCGAGAATTGAGGTGACGGGTAATGCTCAAACAAGTTCGTATGAACTTCGCACATCATCACCGAATATTGGTTGGACGACATATACCAAGTACTTGGAATTAAACATTTATAATACTAAAACGAACACTTTATCTATTGGAGTTCTCAATCAAACAATTAGCGGTGCCCAATCATTTACTTCAAAGAAAGTAGGAGAAAGTTTTGGTTGGCAAACAACCAACTATTATGTAGAATACAATGCTAACGGCGACAGTAATGGTGGGGTACTTAATGGCAATTCCAATGATGAGTATACAGGAATGCTTACCGATGGAACAATCACCACCGAAGACCCAACTCGAGAGTATCATGTTTTTACTGGTTGGTACTACGATGCAAATTGTAACAATTCTGTGGTTGGGCAATCAAGGTCTATTGAAGCGGGAGAAGTTGTTTCAGTCTATGCTGGTTGGGAAAAGATAAAATATGATGTAATATTTGATATTTCTTATCTTGGCGGTGTGGCTGATGTGTCCAATTATCTACAAGACATTATTTGGCAATATGGCACCACAACAATGCTCCCTGACCTTACAAGTGTCGTACCGGGAATGGTATTTAGCGGTTGGTATTTGGACAGTAATTGTTCAGAACCGATATCGGCAATAAACAACGATAACATCAATAATCTTGATGTTTCTAATCGATATGCAGAAGGTACAATAACTATTTATGCCAAGTTTGTTAAAGAAGGATTGTTCTCAATTCAGTATAACAACAACGAGCGTTACAACGATGAATTGATTGGTGGAGAAGCGTCGCTACCCACTACAGAAACCGGATCCATCGGTGAAACAGTGGATTTGTCCGAAGCTACAAACTTGATTGAAGGAATTGATAATTATGGAAAAGAGTACTATTTCGTAAAATGGATTGCAGATGCCAACAAACAAGAGGTTAATGCTAGCACGGTTATTACAGACGAATATTTGTCAGATGGAGTTCTTGTTCTTGTTGCTCAATGGGGGCAAAAGGCAAATATAAAAACTAACATTACAGCAAGTGCACTTTCTTCTGTTTCTGTAACATTAACACCAGATGGGGGAAATAAAATTAACGCAGAAGATGCCAAAACGTATTACTTCCGTCCAGATACCAAAATTACTTATACGATATCGTTAGATGGTATTGGAAATGATCAAGCAGCTCAAATAACAGGATCAAGAGATGCAGGAGACAATATAAGTAAAACTTCATCAGCTTCGGGTTCGTTTTATATGCCTGCGGCAGGAAAGACAGTGACTATTACAGCAAGGAGAACTGGCTCCTGTATTGTCGAAGGTACGCTGATAACTCTTGCCGACGGTACGCAAAAACCTGTTGAGGATTTGTTGCCCACCGACAAAGTACTCGTATTCAATCATTATACGGGTAAGTATGAGATGTGCGAGTTGTGGTCTAATATTCACGCCGGTAATGATGCCGATTGGTACACGATTACGTATCTCTACTTCTCGGATGGCACAACATTAGGTATCAATTATGAACACGGATTGTTTGATAAAACCTTGAACAAGTATGTCTATTTCAACGAAAGCAACGCCGGCGATTATATAGGACACAACTTTGTCAAGGTGAACTATATTAACGGCGAATATGTGAGCGGAGAAGTTACTTTGACCGGCTATGAGAACATCACGGAATATGTCAGAGTTTATTCACCGACATCACTGTTCAATATGGACATTGTGACTAATGGTTTGCTGTCTATAACGGCATGGCCGACAAACAGCGAGAACTTTACCAATATCTTTGAATTTGACGATGATATGAAGTATGACGAAGAAGCAATGCGGGCTGATATTGAAACTTACGGCGTATATACTTACGAAGATTTCAAAGATTTGATGACGGAAGATCTGTTCAATGCGTTGCCTTGGAAATATCTCAAAGTCGCTGTCGGCAAAGGCAATATTACTTGGGATGAAATCTTATATACCATTGAATGGATTTATACCACAGGGCAAATACAACTTAATTAGATTAACATTATGATTGTTGGCTTCACGGGCAAGTTGCCCGTGAAGCGACAATAACAAAAACAAAACCCCTACGGAGGAAAACTAACGTGAATTCTCACAAAAAAACAAAAGCGAGCAAAAATATAAGCAACAATGTCGAGCAAGCGGCTCCGCAAACGGACGAGAACAAGCTCTCGCAGCAGCAGCCGCTGCCGAATCAGGATGAACAGGACGTTGCGCAGACGGAGGGCGAGAGCCTCGACGAACTGCTTGCGGGCGTATCGGACGCAGCCGACGACGATGAGGCGGAGGCGTTTGCCGACCGCATAGAGCAATTTGCCGCCACGCTGGAACAACAGTCGGATGACGGCGACGAGCCGTCGCAAGATCAAGGCGACGCGCAGGATCCGGCTGATGAGGCGGGCGAGCAATCGTCGGAGTCCGCCGCAGACACCGTGGAGCAGATCCTGGAAGAACACGGCTTGACCTCTTCGGACGAGATAACCGAGGAGATCGCCGAGGAAATAATGGCGGTGCATACCGTTCACGACGAGGACGCCAAGGTGGTGGTAGCCGTCGACGGGTTGTACAAGAAGTATTCCAAGAAAGCCGATTGGGCGGTGGCGGACGTCAATTTCCACTGCTACGAAGGCGAGATCGTGGGCTTGCTCGGTCACAACGGCGCGGGCAAATCTACCACGTTGAAGTGCTTGGAGGGTATGCTGCCCTTCGATCGTGGCACGATATCCATCTGCGACAGGGATATCGTCAAGGACCCCATCGCGGCAAAAGCCAACATGGGCTTTGTAACGGACAACCACGCGGTTTTCGTCAAGATGACGGGTATGCAATACCTGGCGTTTATGGCGGACGTGTACAAGGTCCCCACCGAGGTGCGCAAGCAGCGCATAGCCGAGCTGGAAGAAGTGTTTCAACTCGGTTACGCCATCAACAACCTCATCAGCAGCTATTCGCACGGTATGCGGCAGAAGATCTGCATGATGGGCAGTCTTATCCATCACCCCAAGCTGTGGGTGTTGGACGAGCCTATGACGGGTCTCGACCCCCGCACGATGCACGCCGTGCAGATATTTATGCGCGATTACGCCGACGCGGGCAATTGTATCATTTTCTCTTCTCACGCGCTTATCACCGTCGCCAAAATGTGCGACCGAGTGGTGCTGCTGCGTACAGGCTGCCAATTGGACGAACTCAATATCAAGCGTATCATGACGGTAGATCCCACTTTCGACTTTGAGGAGTATTTCTTGAAACATGAAGGACAAGATTAATTTCAAACAAGTGGGTACCTTGCTGCGCAAGGGCGCTCAGGAACGCAGCTCCGCCTACAAGAAGGGCAACTTCGACGCGTTCGGATTTATCATCCGTTGGGCGATCATCGTTATCTTCCTGGCGGTGTTCGTGATATTCTTCGGCAGGTTTACCGATATCTACCTCGCAGTCAAGACGAACGGCGCGCTGCAACCGGAAGCGCGTATGTACGAACTGCTGTCGATGGTGTACACTATCATATTGCTGTTTATGGTGATAGGCAGCGTCAGTCAGATCAACCGTCAATTTTTCGACGCGGACGATATGAAGCTGCTTGTCGCAATGCCCCTCGGCGCAAGCACGGTGTTTATAGCCAAGCTTGTATCCATATATTTCAATCAGCTTGTTATCAGCGCCGCGTGCGTATTGGTCGTCAATATCGTCGTGGCGGCGCAGATGGCGCAGGGCGCTATGTTCTACGTTATGACGGCGGTGTTCTGTCTGGTGCTGCCCCTCATATCCATAGCTATCGGCGCGTTGGTGGCAATGCCCTTCCACGCCGTCAAGCAGTTTTTGAAAAACCGCTTCGTGCTGTATTTCATCATCATCACGGTGCTGTTGGCTGCGGGCTTCTATCTGTATTCCGTGGTGCTTAACGCCGTGAGAGATATGCTTCTCGGCGACTCGCTCAGATTCTTCTTCAACGAGCGCGTGATGAACTTCTTGCAGAAACTTACGACATACCTGTACCCCGCCGTGTGGTGCGCCGATATCCTTATGGGCAACAACCTCGTCATCGCGGGATTGTGCCTGTGGGGACTTGTGCTTGTGTGCCTTGCCATATCGATGCTTGTCATTCACCGCTTGATGGTGTGGGTGATGCAGTCGCGTATCGCGGGCGACGTCAATTTCCTTCGCCGCAAGCAGACTGTCGCGCCCAAGCGCAATCCCTTCTTCGCCCTTATGAAAAAGGACTTTTTGCTGATTTTCCGTACCCCATCATACACATTCAGCTATTTCAGCGTGGCAATAATAATGCCCTTGATGGTGTATTTCTGTATGACGATAGGCTCCTCGATAGTGGAGAAGCTCATCGGTATGAACTGCAATCTGGAAATAGCCGTCTTTCTTACGTTGATGTTCGGCTCGCTTACCAATGTGTTCTGCTCCACGAATATCAGCCGCGACGGCGAGATGTTCTTCTCCGTCAAGGCGTATCCTCTGGGATACAAACAGGTGTTTTTCAGCAAGGTGGCGCTGTGCTTGTTGGTAACGGCGATTTCGCAGCTTATTTCCGCGACGCTGCTTGCCGCATTCGGTTATGTGGCGTGGTGGCAATCGCTGTTTATACTGTTGGGCGGATTGCTGTGCAGTTTTGCGCAGATTTGCTTTGCCACGCGTTACGACTTCAATCACGCCAAGTTCTCCACCGAGGAGGACGGCGAGATCAAGGAATCGGGCAATACCGTCTCCGTCATCATAGTCGTGGGTATGGTTTCCTCTTTTGTTATAGGCGGCAGCGTGCTGTTGATACGTTTGCTGTTTGCATTGCGTCTCGTGGCGGGGTTGGAATTTCTCACCTACCTGATAGTGGGCGTAATTTCCGCCGTTATTGCGGTGTTGAGTTACCTGTACGTGATAAGCAAATTGGGCGTCAGGTATCGCGAGTTTAGCGGAGGTGGCGGTCTATGAGAAAAAATATGATTGCTTTGATGATGGTTTTGCCCATTTTGTTTGTGCTTGTGGTGTACGGCGCGGTCAACGTGTCCAGCCTCAACGTCAACATTTCCGTCAACGGCATAGAGATAATGGAACGCTACCCCAACGATACCATCAGCATAGATCTTGCCGACTACGACGGCAGCTATGAGATCACCCCCGTTGTCACCCCTAATAACGCCACCAATCCCTCCTTTGAGTACCGCTACGAACTGATAAGCGGCTCTGTCTCGGCAGAGGAAGCGGCTGCGGGCGGCGTAGTGGAAGTAAGAAGAAGCGATTCGAGTTATCGCTCCGACCGAATCGTCGCAAACGGCGTCGGTACGGTGCGCGTCGTCGCCGTGAGCAAGGACGGCGCTTACGAGGACAGTATCACGGTCATCGTCGGCTCTTCCAAACCGTACGCGTTGGATTTCTCTATGTACAACGACGCTTTGAGCAAAGACAATCTGCTGCTCTCCGCGGAGGACGGGTACACGGCGGATGTCCAGACGGGCACTTACGGCTTCGACGTCAAACTTAAACCCAATACGCACATCAGCCCCATATTCAATATCACCAAGGGCTTTGCGGTGACGGATCCCGCCCGCGGAAACGTTCTGCTGCCCTTTACGGGGGACGTCGGCTTCGACGTAAGGATCCCCGGCGGAGTTGACGGCGAATTGCGCAAGCACGTCGAACTCGCCGTCGCCAATAACGGCTTGACGGAGGGCGGCATTTCCGTCAACGGCAGTACCGCCAACAACATTACCGTCCGCTTCGACACGCTGTCCGGTGCGGCAGTGTTCTATGTGGAGTCCGCCGAGCAGCCCGCCGTGCATTGCGAAGCTTTGCCCGACGCGGATATCGTCGTCGAGAAGGTGGAAGGCGTGGAACACGGCTACAAGGTCAGCGCATTGATCCCCGACGCTCGGGACGGAGACAGCTATTTGTTTACCGTCAACGCGGGCAGCGCGCGCAAGGTCGTCAACGTAAACGCGGTGGAATTTGACTTTACCATTCGCACCGATATACCCAATTTCAATATAGACAACGGCACCAATATATTGCTCGGCACGGAGATATCCTTCTATGCGGTACCCGTCGAGGTCGCCTCGGGAGTGGAATACAAGTGGGACTTCATCAACCTCGGCGACGAGACGACGTTGGATCGCACCCTCAATGAGGACGGTTCCGTATGCACGATGACCGCTCACGAACGGGACAAGTTTATCCTGTTGGCGGAGGCTTACCGCGACGGTGAACCCATACCCAATATCGACGCCAAGGAAGTGGAAGTGGAAGTCATCAATAACGTCGTCGGCGCCACAAGCGTGGATACCAACCTCGGACTTGCCAAGAGCCTGGCGGTGCCCGGTTACAGATACAACGGCAGCAACGTCAAGGAGAGCAACCTGTACCCCGTGCCCATCAACGCCCACAGCCCCGCGGGTGCGCTATCCGACGGAGTCAACGACTTCGACTATTCGCTCAGCGACAACGGACTTGCGCGTATCGCCACGGACGAACAGGGCAATATCCTCGTCGACGAAACGAACAATTGCATTTTCCTTGAAATCCTCGGTAAAGGTCTCGTAACGCTTACCGCGTCCTGGAAGGGCAACGCCGATTGGCGCGAGGATGACCCCTACGAACTGCATATCCCCCTCACCGTGGACAACGAAGCGGTGGAGGTGACTACGAGCAATCAACTGTTTGCGGAGACGGATGCCGGCAATCCGATAGTACTCGGCGCTGATATTATGCTCGGCACATACGACGACGGTTCGCCGCTGCCTCCCGATCAACGCCTTGCAATGCTCAAAAAGATGAAGTCCACCTACAATATCGAGTATTACAAGGATATCGGGCATGAAGCCGACGCCGTTGTTAATTATGTGGTGGAATTCAAAAACGACGTTTACGGCAACGGACACTCCGTCTGCGGCGAGTATTTCGCTCACGCCGTGGACAGCACCGATACGCCGACGATATTCATGGGTCCGCTGTATCTTGTCAATTTCGGCGGGGTGGCGTCGGTGGCGGCGCAGGATAATATAGTATTCCTTTGCCGCACGGACGGCGTAACTATCCACAACGCCACTTTGTTGGGTTGCAGCGACAGCTCGCGCACCGACCCCGAGACGGGCAAGGACGACCTCACCAGATTGGAGTACATCGGCACGGTATTGGAGATCAACGCCGACGTCAACGTCATCAATTGCCGCGTGCGTAACGGCAGAAACGTCGTCCGCGTATACGGAGGCAATCGCAACGGCGACCGTTACTTTGTAAACGCGCTGTCCCAAAGCACCGTTACCTCTCAGGACAGGGCGGTGGCGCACATCGAGGGCTGCGTACTCTCGCACAGCCGCGAATTCGTGCTGAAAATAGGCACCAACCGCGCGTTGCGCTCGGGAGCGTCGCCCAACAGAGAACCGAGGTTTACCGACCGCAGCGGCAACTATTACGACAAGCAGGACGACGTCTACCTCGACGACGACTATTTCTACAACACATATGTGATGACGGACGTTACGTTGACGGACAGCGTCCTCGAAAAGAGCGGTTTGTTCTGCGTGGGCGTCGAGACCAACTTTGCGGGCGAGATGCTTTGCCCCGACAGCAGATTTGTGGGCGGCGACTACGGCGATTTCCTCGTAGGTTGGAACCACGTCGGCGGAACATCCTTTCCGTCGATATTGAGGCTCTCCGGCGACGTCCGTATGTACGATTGGAAGAACCTCGACAACGTAAACAGCGATACGCTCATCAAGTCGGATCTCGGCAGCAGCACGGGCGGCTTCGAACTGAAACTCGACCTTGCGGTTATGATAGACTATATGAACGCTACGCAACCGGATAAAGTCGGCTCCATAGTGGAGGCGGAGAACGGCAGCAAGTTTGTTCACGGCGGAATAGCGTTGTACGGCGGCGGCAGAAACTATTCGCAGGTGGATATATCCGCATTGAGCGGCGACCGAAAGCTCGGACTTAAAGAATTTGTCATCAATATTTCCGACCTCGAAGGCGCGGACGGCGACGCGGGAGTGGTGGCTCAATACCTTCCTCTCGCCGCGGGAAATCAGGACTTCCGCTTCTTTATGTACGAGAGTACAAGCCCCAACAACCGAGCCTGGCAGGATGACGCAAACTATGACGTTGCGGCGGTACCGTTCAGATAAGTTGTTAAATATTATTAGGCTTCCTTCGGGGAGCCTTTAATATTGCCGTAACCGCTTGATAAAATTATTTCGGTATGGTATAATACAATCATGAGTAGCTATGATTTCGATGACACAATATTTCGCGGCAATTCTATGCGCCGCTTTTCTATTTTCTGCACGATACGGCTACCATATCTTTTGTTATATCTGCCCGTTCTGTTGATTGCGTTTTTGTTGAGAGCGGTGCGTATCCTCAATAAGAACATTTATTTACTTTTGCTCGAAGGTTTTGTCATTTTCGTTCCGCGCGTAGATCGATTTGTTGCAAAATTTTGGGATAAGAATATGTCCCGCATCAAGAGTTGGTATCTTGACCGCAAACGCGACGACGACGTTATCGTTTCCGCCACACCCGTTTTTCTCGTGGGTGAGGCGTGTAGACGGTTGGGCGTCAAGTGCATAGCAACGGATTTTTCTCCCCGCGGAAAATTGACGGGGAGGCATTGTCACGGCAGCTACAAGGTGGAGTATTTTCGCCGCGATATGGGCGACGTCGTGCCGGACTGCTATTACTCCGACTCGCATAGCGACAAGCCGATGTGGGTATACTGCGATCGCGGCTGCCTCGTCAAGGGGGACAAATTGATACTTCTGTACGAACACGGGCGGAAAATCGCCGCCGCTTGACTTACTTCGGTCACACGCGAACGTATCGCGCGATATAATAAACATACATATAAATACAGCAGAAAAAAAAGGAGGAACATTGTGAAAACATTTAAGGTAGATTTGCACGGCTTTACCGCCGAACTTCCCGTCATTCCCCTTCCGAGCGGCGTCAATATCGCCTTCTTCAATCTGCACGGCAACGTGGCGCTTACGGAGCATTGCGGCAAGGAATTGAGCAAGCTCGTATCCGATTGCGACGTATTGCTTACCGCAGAGAGCAAGGGACTTCAACTTACGCACGTTATGGCGCGAGAACTCGGACATCCTTTTTATGCCGTTGCGCGCAAATCCAAGAAACTGTATATGCAGGACGGTCTCGAAGTGGCGATCAACAGCAGCATAACCACGGGACGCGAACAGAAACTGTATATTTCCAGACACGACGCCGAGCTTATGCGCGGCAAAAAGGTCGGCATAGTGGACGACGTGGTATCCACGGGCAACAGCCTGCTGGGACTCGAAGAACTTGTGCGTCTGAGCGGCGGCATTATACACAAGAAGGCTTTTGTGCTTGCGGAAGGCGCCGCGGCGGAACGCAAGGATATTTGTTTCCTCGGCGTGATACCGTTGCTGTAACGAACCTTACGAATCAAAAATTTCGTCCCGAATGTCGGGGCGATTTTTTTTGTTTTGCGTATACATCGTATCGCAAAGTGTAATAAACGTAGATATATCTTGCATTTTTTTGCATATTTTGCTATACTTAATGCAAGTTTACGACAATGAATACTTGTTACGAATTTCTGCAAAAGGGAGTAGACCGCGAAGGCGATATCGTTTATTACGGTCACAAACTTCCCATAAAACTTTTTTTGCGCGACGTCGAGCGACTCGCCGGCGGTCTGAAAGCGTTGGGGCTTCTTCGCGGAGACGTGGTTACGTTGCAGTTGCCCACATGTCCGCAGAGCCTGGCGTTGTTCTATGCGTGCAGCAAGTTGGGGATAGTCGCCAACGTGGTGCATCCGTTGGTGCCGCCCAATCTGCTTGCCTCCAACGTGAAGAAGACTCAATCGAAGGTGTTGTTCTTTTACGACGCCACGGTAAAGGACGAGAGACCTCTCGCCAAGCTCGGTCAGATATTGGTACGATGCAGTATTGCCGATTACGTCTCCGTGCGCAAGCCCGTCTACAAGCTGTATTCGGCGGCGAGCGGCAGGCGTCTGCGCGGCATAATGCGCTATGGCAAACTGCTGAAAACGGGCGAAAATATCGTCACGCAAACGGAAGGCGACGGCGGCGATATACTTTGCTATATGCACAGCGGCGGCACAAGCGGCTCGCCCAAGATCGTCAAACTTACCAACGACGCGTTTCAGGGAGTGGTGGACGGAATGTGGGCTATGTACCACCCCGACGTGCGCCACGGCGATTACAATCTTGCCACGCTGCCCGTATTTCACGCGTACGGACTGTGTTCGGCGATGCACGGACCGCTCAGCGTCGGGTACAGTCTTGTGTTGGTGCCCAAGTTCGACGCGAGAGCGGTGGCGCGCATAATCGGCAAATACAACATAAGGGTGTGGTCGGTCGTGCCGGCAATGCTCAAAAAAATGTTGTCTAAGGGCGTTTTTGATAACAAGGGGTTGAAAAATCTCGACGTTATATGGTGCGGCGGCGACGTCTGCGAGGAGAGCCTTGTAGAACGCGTGGACTCTATTCTCGGCAAATACGGCACGCGTGCGCGTCTTATGCGCGGTTACGGCTTGACGGAGATGTGCGGCGTTACCATAGTCAACAATTTCGATTACAGCAAGAAGGGCAGCTGCGGACGTCCCATGCCGGGATTTGCGGCGGAGATATGGGACGACGACGGAACGCCGTTGCCGCAAGGTTCGACGGGCGAGATAGCCGTCTGCGGCAAGGGCATGATGAGCGGTTACCTCGAAGGGGATGATTGCTTTACTGTCCGCGACGGCGTCACCTGGGTGCGTACGGGGGATATCGGTTATCTCGACGACGGCTACCTGTATGTGATAGACCGCAAGAAACGCTCGTTGAAGATAGCCGCGGTCAACGTGTTTCCCGCGCAGGTGGAGCGTTGCGTCGAGACATTGGACTTTGTGTCCGAGGCTTGCGCCGTCGGCGTCAGGATAGACGGCAAACAGTTCGTCAAGGTGTACGTCACGTTGAACAAGCCGATGAACGCCGATACGGTGGCGCAGCGGGTTACGGAACACTGCAAACGTAATCTTATCGGATACGCCGTGCCGCGTTTTGTGGAAGTAATAGACTCGATGCCGCGAACCCCTCTCGGCAAGATAGATTACCGCGAGTTGGAGAAGCGCAATTGAATTTTGCCATTAGATTCCGACCAAACGCACGTCTGTACGGTTGACTGCGCAACCGACCCCTGGCGGGGCGCAAGCGCAGACGTGGTCGGACTACTAAGGAAGCCGAGGACACCTCGTCTTTCATTATTTGTACTTTCGGCGGGGAGTAGCATGCCCCGCCAGCCCCCGCAAGGGCTGCAATCTCGGTACACGCCCGAGATTGCAGGCGGAATTTTCGCTTTGTTCGCTATTATGCGCGGCACGCGCATCGCGCGCGAAAATTCCTCTTTGATATAGAAGTCGTTTTTTTATTTTACACCCGGACATTTCTCACAGAGCATGAATTTTTATCATAGAACAGCGGAAAAGCTGTTCTTTTTTGTGTTGCAATAGTTGCTTTCTTGTGATAAAATATAGTCTGTATCGGTATGCGCTTGACAAAAGCGCATATATTTCGTAAACACGAGGACTTGTATGAGAATTATCATTGCGGGCTGCGGCAAGGTGGGCAAATCTATCATAGACAGTATGACGGACGATAACCACGATATCACTGCAATAGACACCGACCCCGAAGTTATCGAGAACGTTTCCAACACATATGACGTTATGGCTGTGTGCGGCAGCGCTACCTCGCGCGAGATGTTGCTCTCTGCGCGCGTCAACAAGGCAGATCTGTTCATTGCCGTCACTCAGTCGGACGAAGTCAATATGCTGAGCTGTTTTCTCGCAAAACGCATGGGCGCCAAGCACACCGTGGCGCGTATAAGAGAAGCGGATTACAACGAGGACGGGCTTAACTTCATCGTCAACGAATTGGAACTTTCGATGGTACTTAATCCGGAGTTGACCGCTGCCGAGACATTGTTCGATTGGCTCAAATTGCCTTCGGCGGTATCCGTGGATAACTTTGCCGGCAAGAAACTTCAACTTATGGAGATGATTGTCCGCAAGAATACCTATATGTGCGATACCAGCCTTATGGAGTTGCGCAAGCGCTGCCCTGCGGAATTCGTCGTGTGTGCAGTTCAACGCGACAACACCGTACACATCCCCACAGGTACGTTTGTGCTTAAAGAGGGAGACAAGGTGGCGTTTATGATGAAACGCGCCGAAACGCACAAGTTTCTCAAAGGCATCGGCATAGCGCAAAAGCAGTGGCGCGACGTGATGATCCTCGGCGGCAGTACGACAGCGTACTATCTGTCCAAATTGCTTGCAAGCAACGGTTATTACGTCAAGATAATCGAACGCAACGAGGAGCGTTGCACCGATCTCGCGGAGATATTGCCCGCGGGCGCCACGCTTATTCACGGCGACGGAATGAATCACGACCTGCTGTGCGAGGAGGGGATACAGAGTACCGACGCATTCGTAGCGTTGACGGGTTCGGATGAGGAGAACATACTGATAAGTTTTTACGCGGCAAGTCAGAGCGTATCCAAGGTGATAGCCAAGGTCAATCAGAACGAGCTTGCGGATCTTGCCGAGAAGCTGGGTCTGGAAAGCATAGTATCTCCGCGCAAACTTGTCGCCGACGCATTGACGAGGTATGCGCGCGCTCTCAACAATACTTTTTCGAGCAAGGTCGAGACAATGTACAGCCTTATGGACGATCGCGCCGAAGCGTTGGAATTTCGCGTGCTTTCCGACTGCAAATTGATAGGAAAACAACTCAAAGAGCTGCGTTTGAAGCCCAATTACATCATAGCGGGCATAATTCGCGGCAAGGAAACCATTATCCCCGGCGGCGACGATATCATTGCCGAGGGGGACAGCGTAATAGTCGTTGCAACGGACGCAAGGTTGTACGATCTCGGCGATATGTTGAGGTAATATGAATTACAGAGTGATATTCAATACGATCGGCAAGATAGCAATCGTGTTGGCGTTGCTGTTGACGATACCTACCATTCTTGCCGCCTGTCTTGCCGAAAGCAGTTGGTGGGCGCTGCTGACGACCGTGGGCATATCCCTTGTCATAGGCGTAGTGCTTACGTTTGCCGTCCGTCCCAGAACCAAGGCGATATTCTCCCGAGAGGGGTTGATCATCGTGGCGCTTTCCTGGATATATGTGTCCGCGATAGGAGCGCTTCCCTTTGTTATAAGCGGCGCCATACCCAATTACATAGACGCATTCTTCGAGACGTGCAGCGGTTTCTCCACGACGGGCGCGACGATACTGACGGGAGACAGGATAGATTCGCTTTATGACACCGACAAGGCGCTGCTGTTCTGGCGCAGCTTCACCCATTGGATCGGCGGCATGGGCGTCATCGTATTTCTTATGGCGTTTGAGAGCGGTTCGTCCAATCGCGGAATGCACGTTTTGCGAGCCGAGATGCCCGGTCCGTCTGTGGACAAGATCGTTCCTCGTGCGCGCAGTACCGCGCAGATATTGTATTTGCTTTATATCGGCTTTACCGCCGTGCAGATAATCGCGCTCGTCATCGCGGGTATGCCGTTGTACGACAGTTTCGTACACGCATTCGGCACCGCCGGAACGGGCGGTTTCGGCGTGCGTTCGGACAGTATCGCGGGTTACAATGCTGCTTGTCAATGGATAATAGCAATATTTATGATACTGTTCGGCATCAACTTCAATTTATACTACCTGTGGATATTGCGTAAGTTCAAGGCGGCTTTCAAGTCGCAGGAATTGTGGATATTTATCGGGATAATAACGATATCTTCCGCGGCGGTGTCCGTCGATCTTGCGCTTGCTCAACTTCCCTTTGCAAGCAGCGTCGGCGACGCGGTGCGCCATTCGGTATTTCAGGTGGCGTCCTTCATCAGCACCACGGGGTACAGTTCCATACCCGCAAGTGCGGGGGATATCAATGTATTTCCCCTGTTCTCCAAGAGTTTGCTGTTTTTGTTGATGTTTATCGGCGGTTGCGCGGGCAGCACGGGCGGCGGACTAAAAGTCAGCAGAGTGGCGATCCTCAGCCTTGCTGTTCGCAAGGAATTGAGACGCGTCCTGCACCCCAGAAACGCCAACGCCGTCAAGTTCGAAGGCAAGACCGTCTCCGACGAGGCTTTGAGCGGCACCGCAAGATATTTCGGTTTGTATATGCTTATACTTGCAGCCACGTTTATATTGCTGTGTCTCGATCCCGGTCACGGGCTTGAAGCGGGCAGTTCGCTCACGTTGGAGGCAAATATAACCGCGGCGGTGTCCTGCGTCAATAATATCGGACCCGCTTACGGAGTGGTGGCGAGCGGCTATTATATGTACAATTGGTTCAGCAAACTTATTCTTTCGTTTGCGATGCTCATCGGCAGATTGGAGATTTATCCGATATTGCTCACGTTCGCCCCATCCACCTGGATAAAGAGATAAAACTACGACGCGGCGCAGACAGATGTCTGCGCTGTTTTTTGCGGGGGATTGCAAAGCAATAGGAAAGAATTTTATTGACAATTTTTTTGCAAAATACTACAATTATTTTACTTTAATTAAGGGGGCGGCTTATGAAGAGATATCTTGCGCTGTTGTTGATTGCGGTGATGGTGTTCACGTGTGCGTCCGTCGTTGCCTGCGATACTGACGGCAGAGTATACGCCTATCTTCACGGTTACGGCGAGTCCGCCGCCAAACGCATCGTTTACGATAGCGACGCCGATCTGCCCGTTCCTCATCGGGATGGCTATGTATTCGGCGGTTGGTATACCGATAAGGCTTGCACCGTTCCGTTCGTCGAGCATACGTCGATGGACAAGAGTTTCCACCTGTATGCCAAGTGGACGGAATTATCTTCCGTGCCTAAGCATACCGTTACGCTTGTGTACAACGACGGATCCACAGCCGATACGGTGTTGACGGTGGCGGAAGGTTTGCCCGTAAGTTTGCCTACGCCCAAGTACGACGGGTACCGTTTCGACGGATGGTATATGGATCCCGGTTGTCTCACGCAGTATACTATGCAGCCCGTAACCAAGGATATTATTCTGTATGCCAAGTGGACGAAATTGCCCTCATCCGAAGAGTTTACGGTAACGTTTGTGTACAACAACGGCGATGCGGATACGTCCGTACTCGTTGCCAATGGCGAATCGGCACCGTTGCCCGATTTACAACAACGCGAGGGCTTTATATTCGACGGATGGTATCTTGACGAGCTGTTTACCGAAGAGTACTCAGACGAGCCTATATTGCACGACGCCACTCTGTACGCCAAGTGGACGGCGGTGGAGATCAAGGAGGAATACACTGTTATTTTCGAGTTCTATGACGGTATGCGCAAGGTAGTTACCGTCAAATCGGGCGAAGCGGTGCAGTTACCCTCCAATCCCACGCGCTCGGGATATGTATTCGACGGTTGGTATTACGACGAGCTGTGTACCGACGCTTATTCGGGTGAGCCTATATTGCACGATACCACTCTGTATGCCAAGTGGAACGAATTGCTGACTGTCACGTTGAAGTTCGGCTATGACGATAAAGAGCAGAACATTCGCGTCAACGACGGAGAAACGCCCGTGCTGCCCGTCCCGTCGCGCAGCGGTTATGAATTTGTCGGATGGTTTGCAGACGAGGACTGCACCGAACCGTATACGCCTGCGCCCTTGCACGAGAGCGTCACTCTGTACGCCAAGTGGGAAGAGATCATCGAACATACCACGCACGACTTCGGCGACAGTTACTTTATGTATGTCGAATGCGCTTATGCGGGCTGCAACGTTATGGGCAGAAATGCGGGCGAACGGCTGTATGACAACATGATCACATTCAACTCGGCAAAAGAAAGAGATATCACCTCTCACTACAACGCTTGCCGCACTGCATTGAGCGGCACGGCAACGGATTTTGCGGAGAACTTCCTTTTGTTCGAGCAGGATATCGGCTACTTGACGGATCAATACTATTGGGCGACGTTGTATTACGACGTTCGCAATTACAATTACACTTCCGTCTATCAATGCTATCTTACCAATTTTCAACGGTATTACCAACTGTTTATCGACGCGGACGAGCTGCTCGGCGACGCTTTTTGGTCGATTTACGGCGAGGACAGAGAAGCAGTATTGGGTTATGCGGAGATGTATGTTTCCGCGGAAGAGAGCGACGTGGACGCCATTCTCGAAGAATATTACAATTTGCTCAACTCATATCCTCTCAATACCGATTCGATCAACAACCTTTACGGCAGATTGGTAAACGCGTACAATAAGGAGGCGCGCGCTTACGGTTACAATAATTACATCGAGTATGCCTATGCCGATGTTTACAATCGCGAGTACAGCCCCGCCGATACCGAGCAAATGCACGCGTTTGTCAAGCAGTACATTGCGCCTGCATTGGTCGCTGTGAACGGTATGTCGACAAGCGTCGGCAGAGGTGCGAACAGTTCTTTTTACAACGCGCTTAGCAGCGGACGCATAGTGGAAGGCACTATATCGCAGGACGCAACGAACTATATCGCCGATTACTTCAAGTGGCTGTACGACAACAGCAACGACAAGACGATAGACTTCTACGACGCGGCAAACGATATGTTCCGTACGGGCAACTATTTTACGGGGCGCGGCGAGGGCGCGTATACAATGAACGTCCCCGGCGAACGTATGGCGGCGATCTATATTCAGAGCGGCAGCACATACGACAACGCGTTTACCTTTGTACACGAATTCGGTCATTATTACAACTATCTTTACAACGGCGAGCAGTATCTTAGCTACGACCACGACGAGACGCACAGTCAGGGCAACGAGATGTTGTTCCTCGCCTGGCTGAAAGAGAACAAGCCTGCGGACGTAACCACGGGTATGACCCGATTGGAGATAGATCAATTGGAGAATATCCTTTGGACTGTGTGTATGTCGGCGGCGGTGGACGAGTTGGAACAGGCGGCATATACGGGCGTATACGGCGGCGCAAGCGTTACGGGCAACTATCACAATCTTTTCGGCAGGATCCTCGATAGCTACGGCGTTGAAGCGAGCAGGATCCTCAAAGCGAACGGAAACCAAGCTTATTGGTATTATGTCGCTTTCGATAACGCCGTCTATTACATTTCGTATGCGATGAGCGCTCTTCCCTCGATCGATTTGTATACGATTGCCGAGAGCGAAGGTCTCGACAAGGCGCGCGACGTTTATTTCAAGCTGTTTACTTATTGCGACGACGAAGCGCGTATGGACGCCTATACATATTCGGGCGAGGGCGGCGTTTTGGATTACTGCGGGCTCGACAGCCCCTTTGAGGAGACGCTTTATCGGCATATCGGCGATTACGTCGACGCCTTCTGCAATTGACGTTCGGGATAATAGTCGAATGGCAGTTGCGTAAATAACCTTTGCGCAAAAAGGCACCTCGTTAAAAAGAGGTGCTTTTTTGTGGAACTGCTAATCGGATGTGTAAGGTGCGCAGCGACGGAATAGGGATCGTTACTCGCATAGGTCCCTGTTGTCGATCGTTTCAGTTCCTACCGCATTGCGGGATATAAAATCATAGAGGAATTTACATGAAAATCTTATAAAAACATTTTTTTTGATATGCGACACAAAAATATGGTGCAGGTTTGTCATTTTAAGAAACAAAATGGAGTAATAGCAATACGGTAAAAAGTGATTTTGTTTGCTGTTTTGCGTTTCAGGGCGTTTCCGACAGTCTAAAACAAGTTTTTGAGGCGTGGAAAGCCGTTGAAGGGTGAGTTTTATTATTTTCGTTATAATAACTATTTTTTTCGTCCGAAAAGTCCTCTCTGCAATATGAAGTTTTTAATTTAAATAAATACTTGATTTCCTCCGCAAAGTTTGGTATAATAAAACCAACGGGAGAAAATAATGATTTTAACATTTGACAGTCTGGCATTGAAATTTAAGGATTATACGGACGTAAAGGGTAAGATTCGCCGAGAAGTGCAATCGGGGCGACTGACGCAAGTTGCGCGCGGACTGTACGAAACCGACGCGCACGCAGACGGAAAGTATCTTGCGGGCGCAATCTACGGACCGTCCTACCTTTCCTTCGATTATGTACTATCAATGTATTCGCTTATCCCCGAAGCGGTTGTCGGAACGTACACGTCCGCCACGTTCCGCAAAGGCAAGACAAAGCAGTACGAGAACTCTTTCGGCATGTTCACATACAGGGATATCCCTGCCGCAGTTTATCATGTGGGGGTGGAAATCCGACAAGAAAACGGCTATTCCTATCAAATCGCCGCGCCGGAGAAGGCGCTGTGCGACAAACTGTATGCGATTTCCCCCGTCGGCTCGTTAAAGGCACTTCGGGCGCTTCTGTTTGACGATCTGCGCATCGACGAGGACGAATTCGGGCGGTTGAATTTTGACGACATAAGGCAACTCACGCCGCTGTACCGCTCAACAAACCACAACTATCTTATCAAGCTGCTCGGAGGGAGATAATGGAGACAATCTTAAATCAAATGCTTGCGATGTATCCCTCGCATTCCGCGAGCGACAAGAAGAACGCCCTGACGGAAGTCATTCAAGAAGTTACTCTGTGCGGATTGTCGCGCGCGGGATTCTTCCGCGACGCCGCCTTTTACGGCGGGACGGCGCTCCGTATCTTCTATGGGCTGGACAGATTTTCCGAAGATTTGGACTTCTCGCTCGTCGCGCCCGACGCCGATTTCGATTTAAAGAAATATTTTTCCGTCCTCGAAAGCGAACTGCACTCCGTCGGGCTGAATTTCAGAATCGAAGAAAAGGTTAAGACGGCGGAATCGAATATAAAGTCGGCGTTTTTGAAAGGCAACACCAAAGAACACATTTTGAGTTTTTACCCCGATGACCGTTCCGCGGAGAAAATCAATCCGTCCGAAACGATCCGAATCAAATTCGAGGTCGACACCGATCCCCCGGCTTACGCGACGTTTGAAAACAAATACCGGCTGCTGCCGTCCCCCTATCAGGTGAAATTGTACGACGCGCCATCGCTGTTCGCCGGCAAACTTCACGCCGTTCTTTGCCGCGCATGGAAAAACCGCGTCAAAGGCAGAGACCTCTACGACTATGTGTTCTATCTTTCGCGGAAAACGCATGTCAATATGCCTCATTTGAAAGCAAGGCTTGTGGATTCGGGCTTTATTGAAGAAGGCTTCGACTTTACCCGCGAAGCGCTTATCGCGATGCTCGATAGCCGCTTTGCCTCAATCGACTACGAACAGGCGAAACAGGATGTGCAGCCGTTCGTAAAAGACAAGACCAAGTTGGAAATTTGGAGCGCGGAGTTTTTTACCGAGATCACAAACTCTATCAGCTGAGCCCTCAACCGAGCAACTTGTTGCGAACGTCGACGAAAGTCGGTAATAAACGATAAATGCGAAAACGCCGTGTTTTAACGGCGTCGTTTATGGAGCATTTGCCGAGGCACGACGTGCCGAACACCGGCGGAACAAAAAAATACACCGCAAAGGGTGTATTTTTTTGTGGAGCTACTAACCGGATTTGAACCGGTGACCCCGTCCTTACCAAGGACGTGCTCTACCGACTGAGCCATAGTAGCAACTTCCATACCTTGTCTATTATATATGGTTTTGTTTCAATTGTCAATAAATTTGCACAAAGTACTTTTTTTAACAAAGCGTCCGTTTGCGGAGCGGCGGACATTGCGAAATTTATCCCCATCGTTTGCGGCGAGTCGGCGCTTAAAAACGGCATAGCCCGCCGAGGCGTTTTGCGACAGGCTTCCGCGCGCAATTTTTCGGCTCAAGGCGGCTTGATACTATCTTATAAAAGTTAATTCTTTATTTGAGGCGTCGCGTATATCCTTGACAAGCGGTTGCGGCGGTGATACAATATAAATAACCTATCGAGAGTGACGGAGAGACGGACTCGGTGAAGTCACAGCAACCTAAAATATTGTTAGGTGCTAAATTCCGCGACATAAGTCGAAAGATGGGACGGCGAAAGGGCAGATTTTCAGCGTCTTGTCGGAGACAAGGCGTTTTTTTTCGGTCCGCGGCGCGATAGGTAACAAGGAGAACGTATGAAAAACAACAAACACAGATTCTTTACTTCCGAAAGCGTAACGGAGGGGCATCCCGACAAAATGTGCGATCAGATATCCGACGCCATTCTCGACGCCATCCTTGCGCTGGACCCCGACGCGCGCGTGGCTTGCGAAACGGTAGTATGTACGGGTACCGTCTTCGTTATGGGACAAATCACCACTACGGCGGTAGTGGATTATGCAAGGATCGTCCGCGATACGGTTCGGGATATCGGCTATACTCGCGCCAAATACGGTTTTGACGCGGACAGCTGCGGCGTGATCATTTCGTTGGACAAGCAGTCCCCGGATATCGCGCTCGGCGTGGATCGTTCCGACGAATATCGCGATCGCGGCGAGATATTGGACCTTTACGGCGCGGGCGACCAAGGGATGATGTTCGGCTATGCCTGCAACGAAACGCCCGAGTATATGCCTATGGCTATCACTCTGGCTCAGAAAATCAGCCGTCGTCTTGCGCAGGTACGCAAGGAGGGCGTATTGGATTACCTTCGTCCCGACGGCAAATGTCAGGTGACGGTGGAGTACGACGAAAACGACAGACCTTGCCGCGTGGATACCATCGTTCTGTCCACTCAACACGGTTCCGACGTAGACAGCGCCACGATAGCGAGAGATATGATCAATCTCGTCATTCGTCAAGTCGTTCCGTTGGAGCTGTTGGACGAAGAGACGAAATATTACATCAACCCCACGGGACGGTTCGAGATAGGCGGTCCCGCGGCGGACAGCGGACTTACGGGACGTAAGATAATCGTGGATACATACGGCGGTTACTGCGCGCACGGCGGCGGAGCATTCTCCGGCAAGGACGCGACCAAGGTGGACCGTTCGGCGACATATATGGCGCGTTATATCTGCAAGAACGTCGTCGCCGCAGGCTTGGCGGACAAGATACAGTTGCAGGTAAGTTATGCGATAGGGCGCAGCAAGCCCGTCAGCATAGACGTCAATACTTTCGGTACGGGCAAAGTGTCCGATTCCTCTTTGTCGGAGATTATATCCGAAGAATTCGATCTTCGTCCGCGTGCGATAATAGACAAATTTCAAATGCAGCGCCCCATTTACAGGGCTACCGCAAGTTACGGACACTTTGGCAGGGAGGAATTTCCTTGGGAGCAATTGGACAAAGCGGACGATCTCAAACAATATCTCAATCAGGAGTAGAAATTGGAACTTAACGTCAAAGGCACTGTTTCGGCGATAGTGTTCCGAAACGAAGAAAACGGCTATACGGTACTGAACCTGGAAACGACCGACGGGGACGACGTCACCTGCGTGGGTAATTTTCCCGCGCTTTCGGTGGGAGCGGTGCTTAACGTTAAGGGCAAGGTGTCCGTACACAAGACCTACGGCGAGCAACTTGCGGTGGAAAGCTACACCGTATGCGATCCCACTTCCAAGGCGGGCATAGTCAAGTATCTGAGCAGCGGACTTATCAAGGGCGTGGGCGAGGTGACTGCCAACAACATATACAATATGTTCGGCAACGACACCTTCGGCATAATCGAACACAACCCCATGCAGCTTGCCCGCGTCAAAGGCATCTCCGCAAAGAAGGCGATGGATATAGCCAACGCCGTTGCCGAACTTAAAATTATGCAGGAACAGATAATGTTTTTGCAGAGCTACGGTATAACCGTCAACCTCGCCGTCAAGATTTACAATATCTACAAGTCCGAGACCAAGTCTCTCGTGCTTGCCAATCCTTATCGACTCATCGACGACGTGGACGGGGTGGGCTTTATCACCGCGGACAGGATCGCGCAGAGTATGGGGGTGGAATCGGTAAGCGAATTTCGCGTGAGAGCCGCCATCGTGTACGAACTAAAAGAATCCGCCGAGAAGCAGGGCAACACCTACCTTGTGTTCAACGACCTTATGACGGTCTGCTCCGAACTGCTCAATATCGACCTTGCCGATTACGGCAAGTTGGTGGAGGATACCCTTACCAAGCTTGTGTTGGAGCCCACCGTCAAAGTGTTCGATGTGGAGGGGGAGCGCTGCGTTTCTCTCGTAAAATACTACAAACTCGAAAAGGCCGTCGCGTCCCGCCTGATCACGCTCAATCGCGACGCTCGTCGCGTAATGGTGGACGCCGACGGAATGATATCGCAATTTGAGAAAGTGAACAAAATCTCTTTCCACGCCGGTCAATCGGGCGCAGTCAAATCGGCGTTGGTAAACGGCGTAACGGTGATTACCGGCGGTCCGGGCACGGGCAAAACCACGATAATCAAATGTATTGCCGAGATATTGACGGCGCACGGGATGCGCTTGGAATTCTGCGCCCCCACGGGCAGAGCCGCCAAACGCCTTTCGCAATCGACGGGCTGCGACGCCAAGACCATTCATCGCCTGCTCGGGTTCGAGTCGCACGGCGACAAAATGCAATTCAAATACAACCGTAACAATACACTTCCCTGCGACGTCGTCATCGTGGACGAGTTGAGCATGGTGGACGTGTCTGTTATGTACAGTTTGTTGTCCGCTCTGGAAAACGGCACCCGTCTGGTGCTTGTGGGCGACAAGGATCAGCTGCCGAGCGTGGGCGCGGGCAACGTGCTTGCGGATATTATACGCAGCGGCGTGATAGAGATAAGGTATCTTACTCATATTTACAGACAGTCCGAGGACAGCCTCATCGTATCCAACGCGCACCTTATCAATAAGGGCAAAATGCCCGAGATCAACAACAAAAGCCGCGACTTCTTTGTGATGAACTACAACGACTTTCAGCAGGTGTCCGATACGGTAGTGGAGTTGGTAACGACCCGTCTGCCTAAATTTACGGGATTGCCCTCTTCGGAGATTCAGGTACTCGGGGCTTTGAAAAGCGGTGTCGCCGGCGTGGAAAATCTCAACGTTCGGTTGCAGCAGTCTCTCAATCCGCGAGAGTACGGCAAGAGCGAGATCAACGTCGGGCGAAACGTTCTGCGCGAAGGGGACAGAGTTATGCAAACCGTCAATAACTACGAACTGCCGTTTGTGCGGTTCGGCGCGGACGGCACGTTGAGCGACGGACAGGGCGTATTCAACGGAGATATCGGCTTCGTGCGGCGCATAGACAGACCCAACGGCATAATGGAAGTGCAGTTCGACGACAACCGTCTCGCCACCTACACCGAGCAGGAACTCGGCGATCTTCAACTTGCTTACGCCATCACCATCCACAAGAGTCAAGGCAGCGAATTCGAGGTCGTGGTCGTGCCTTTGGTGAGCGGACCCCCTACGATTATCAACAAAAACTTGCTGTACACGGCGATAACGCGCGCCAAGCGTGCGGTAGTGTTGGTGGGCAGCAAAAAGATACTTGCAATGATGGTACACAACAACTATATCGCCGCGCGTACCACCAATCTGTGCCGCTTTTTGCAGGAAGAAAACGCCGCATATCAACGATATTTCGGCGCCGTTACGGAGAGTAAGCGCGATGACGGGCAAACGGATTGAGGCATTTCGCCGCAGAGCGTCGGACGTGCTTGCGCCGATGCGGTTCAGATGTTTGGGGTGCGGCGCCGACGTATTTGACGATACGGGTTTTTGTCCCCGATGCGTTCAACGCGTAACTTTCAACAACGGCAAGACGTGCAAGCGTTGCGGCGTGGCGTTGGACGGAGAGGAAGATTACTGCGGCAATTGTGCCTTTGAAAAGACATACTTCGACAGGGCATACTCGCCTTTTGTGTATGACGGCTTGATACGTCAGGCGATATTGGATATGAAGTTCAACAACCTCGGAGCAAATGCCCGTGTGTTTGCGCGGTATCTGGCGTATATCGCCGTGCGCGAGCAATTGCAATACGATGTGGTTACTTATGCGCCTATGTCGGCAAAATCCCTAAAAAAACGTCGTTACAATCAAGCTCGGTTGCTTGCGGAAGAATTTTGTGCTATACTTGACAAAGACGCTCTTCTGGCGGATACCGTGGTAAAGATCAGAGATACGGCTCCGCAGGAGCAATTGTCCGGCAAGGAACGCCGACAAAATCTTGTCGGCAGTTACCGTTTCAGACAGGGCGCCGACGTCAAGGGCAAGCGCGTGCTGCTCATAGACGACGTAAAGACGACGGGCGCAACCGTCAACGAATGCGCCAAGGTACTCAAATCGCACGGCGCGGCGGAAGTAGTGGCGCTTACGGTCGCCTCGCGCAAAGAGCATATTGATTTCGAAAATAAGGAATAGAGGAACAGTTATGAAAGAAAATTACGGCAGAGCCAATGTCAAGGCGCTCAAAAAGCTAAGGAAGATTCTCCGACTCGTAAACGACAGAGAATCGATATATGCGGCAATGTCCGACGAGCAGCTTGCGGCTCAGACGCAATCCTTGCGCGACAGATACAACAACGGCGAGACGTTGGACGATCTGCTGCCGGACGCCTATGCCGTTTGCCGCGAGGCGGCGAGACGTACTTTGGGTCAGCGTCACTTCGACGTGCAGGTAATGGGCGGCATAGCGCTTCACCAGGGACGCATCTGCCAGATGGCAACGGGCGAAGGCAAGACGCTTACCGAGACTCTCCCCGCCTACCTCAACGCATTGACGGGCAACGGCGTGCATATAGTTACAGTCAACGAATACCTTGCCAAGCGCGATATGGAGTGGATGGGTCAGGTATTTGCATTTCTGGGGCTTACCGTCGGCGTAACGCTCAGTCAGCAAGACTTTGCGGACAAATACGACGCCTATCGCTGCGACATCACCTACGGTACCAACAGTGAATTCGGCTTCGACTACCTTCGCGACAACATGGCGACGCGCCTCGAACAGCGCGTCCAGCGCGGACTCAACTTCGTCATTGTGGACGAGGTGGACAGCATATTGATAGACGAAGCGCGTACTCCCTTGATAATCAGCGGACGGGGCGACAAGCCGGGCGGAGAATACAAGCGCGCCAACGACTTTATTATCAGATTGCAGAGATCCACCAACGTGGACGTGGAAGGCAAGCTCGAAGGCGAGGGGGATCGTTTTGCCCGCTTTACCGCCAAGGAGGATCCCGACGAAAAGCCCAACGGCGACTATGTCGTGGACGAGAAGAACAACAGCGTACGTCTCACCGACCGCGGCGTCAAGAAGGCGGAGTTGTATTACAAGGTGGACAATTTGTCCTCGCCGGAAAATTCCGAAATCAACCACTTTATCAACAACGCGTTGAGAGCGCACGCCTTGATGAACAAGGGCGTGGACTACATCGTGGATAAGGGCAGAGTGGTAATAGTAGACAACTTTACCGGGCGCAGAATGGAGGGCAGACGTTTCAGCAACGGCTTGCATCAGGCGATAGAGGCAAAGGAAGGCGTAACCATTCAGCCCGAGGACAAGACCGTCGCCACGATAACCTTGCAGAACTATTTCCGTCTGTATCACAAGATGAGCGGTATGACGGGTACCGCCAAGACGGAAGAAAAAGAATTCAACACCATCTACAACGTGGACGTAGTGGTTATCCCCACCAACCGTCCCTGTATCCGAATAGATTACGACGATAGGTTTTACAGAACAAACGAAGGCAAGATCCGCGCCATTGTGAACAAGATCAAGGAATGTCACGAACACGGTCAGCCCGTATTGGTGGGCACAACCAGCGTGGAGAAGAGCATTGCTCTTGCCCGTCGCCTCAAAGATTCCGGCGTGACCAGCAAAGAGGTCGTTACTCTGTTGAACGCCAAGTCGGACGAGGAAAAAGAAGCGCTTGCCATAGCCAAGGCGGGTATGCCGGGCAATATCACGATAGCCACCAATATGGCGGGACGCGGAACGGATATCCTACTCGGCGGCGGTGATCCGCTGCCCCTTGCCAAGGACGAATTCCGCCGTACGATGAAGCAGCGCTACCGCCAGACGGAGAAGGACAGCGCGGTCGTCGAACAAAAGGTAAAGGAAGCTATGGAAGCGGCTTTGTCCGACAAAACGGACGCTTATGCGCAGGAATGTCGCAGAATTTACCGCGAGATATACGACCGCTATGCCGAAGAATTCAAGCAAAACAGGCAGAAAGTGCTGGACGCGGGCGGACTGTTCGTCATAGGCACGGAACGTCACGAAGCGAGACGTATCGACGATCAGCTTCGCGGACGCGCGGGACGTCAGGGCGATCCGGGAGCGAGTATGTTCTTCGTCTCTGCCGAGGACGATATGATCCGGGTATTCGGCGGAGATATGTTGCAGCGCGTGATGGCGTTTGTGCGTATGGACGAGGATACGCCGATAGAATCGCGTATGTTTACGAAATTGGTCGAGGGCGCGCAGAAGCGCATAGAGGGAATGCATTTCTCGGCGCGCAAGACGGTGTTGCAATACGACGACGTCAACAACCGTCAGCGCAAGGTTATCTACAAGGAACGCGACCGCATAATGACCGCCGCTAACGTACACGAAGATATCCTCGCAATGGTGTCGGATTACGCTCGCTATGCCTTGGCGGAGGCTTGCGACAGCAACGAGAACGTCGCCGATTGGGATCTTGACAAGGTCAACAAGGTACTCGGAGGTTTCTTTATACACGACGAGGACGAAGTGTTCGTCAAGAGCGAAGATCTCGTCAGCGCCCGTCATGTGTGTGATATGCTTACCGAACGCCTGACTAAATTCTTCAACGACCGCCTGGAAGAAGCGGGGGACAAGGGCGCGGACTTTTACCGTCAGTTGGAGCGGGATATTTTGCTCAGAACCCTTGACAGACTATGGATGGATCACATAGACGCTTTGGATGAGTTGAGAAAGGGCGTCGGACTTCAAGCGATAGGTCAGCACGATCCGCTGTCCGTCTACAAGAAGGAAGCATACGATATGTTCGAGACGCTCAACGAGCAGATCAAGATACAGGCGTTGCGCACGCTTATGCGTTACCGCGTACGTCCCGAACTAATCGACCGACAGGACAACGTCAATACGGAGAAAAAGCTCAACGGACCCTGTCCCTGCGGCAGCGGAAAAAAATACAAAAATTGCTGCTACCCCAAGGACCTCGCCAAGCAAAAGCAGAACGAAGAAGCGGACGAACAATCGGATAAGCCCCTTTCCAAGCAGGAAATATACGCTTTGAAGCGTCAACAGCGCAAGTCGGACAAGGAACTTAAAAAGATCACCGACGGCAAACAAAAATAATATGATACAAATTGACGAACTTAAACTTAATATCAAAGAACTGCAATCCAAGATGAACGGCATAGGCGAGAGTCTCAACATCCCCAAACTTCGGGAAGAATTGGCTTCTCTTACCGAACAGCAGCACAGGACGGATTTCTGGGAGGACGTCAGGAACGCCCAACAGGTCAGTCAACGCGCTAAGAACATAGAGGACAGGATCGCCGCGTACAACAAGCTGTGCAAACGTCTTGCCGACGTGGGGGATCTTATCGATCTGTGCGACGGCGACGAGGCTATGCTGGAAGAGACCGCTTCCGAGCTTGCGCGCATCGACTCCGACGTCAACGAAATGCACGTCGCCACCCTGCTAAGCGGCAAGTTCGACGCTTGCAATGCGATATTGACTTTGCACGCGGGGGCGGGCGGCACCGAGGCGCAGGATTGGGTGCAGATGTTGTACCGAATGTACACGCGTTATTGCGAACGGCGCGGATACAAACTTACCGTATTGGATTATCTCGAAGGCGAAGAGGCGGGCATCAAGTCGGTTACTTTCAAGGTGGACGGAACCAACGCCTACGGCTATCTCAAAGCGGAGAAGGGCGTTCACCGTCTCGTCCGCATAAGTCCTTTCGACGCCAACAAACGACGTCACACCAGCTTTGCAAGCCTTGAAGTTATGCCGGAATTGCAGACGGACAACGAGATAGTCATAGACGACAAGGATCTGAAAATAGACACCTACCGCAGCAGCGGCGCGGGCGGACAGCATGTCAACAAGACGGAGAGCGCTATTCGTATCACTCACCTGCCCACGGGCATAGTGGTCTCCTGCCAGAACGAGCGCAGTCAGATACAGAACCGCGAACAGGCAATGATGATGCTCAGGAGCAAACTTGCCGAGCTTAAAGAACGCGAACAGATGGAAGAGGCGGCGTCTATCAAGGGCGAGATCAAGAAGATAGAGTGGGGCAGTCAGATACGTTCGTATGTGTTTTGCCCGTATACCCTTGTCAAGGATCACCGCACCAATTTTGAAAATCCCAACGTCACCGACGTTATGGACGGCAACATTCAGCCGTTTATCGAAGATTATCTTACAAAGGCGCTGTAACGTCGATATCCGTCGCCGCATTACGGCATAGTTGCGATATGAAAGAATTTACAAGACAATTTTATACGGGCGAACGGGCAATGTTCGCCGTAAACGGCGTTCGCTTTGCGGAATGTACATTCGACGCGGGCGAATCCCCTCTTAAAGAGAGCTCCGACCTGCTCGTGGAGGGCTGTCTGTTCAAGTGGAAGTATCCTTTGTGGTATTGCGACAATGTCGCCGTCAGGAACAGCACCTTCTTCGATACGGCGCGTGCGGGCGTATGGTATACCCGCAACATATCTTTTGACGACTGCGTGATACAAGCCCCAAAGACTTTCCGCAGAACTTCTCGGCTTACGCTTAACAACGTCGTTATGCCCAACGCCGCCGAAACGATGTGGAACTGCTCGGACGTTACGCTCAACAACGTAACGGCGCAGGGAACATACTTTGCGATGGGGTGCAGGCATATCGAGTGCGACAATCTTGTCCTTACGGGCGACTACTGCTTTGACGGCGCGGAGGACGTCACCTTGCGCAATTGCAAGCTGCTCAGCAAGGACAGCTTCTGGAACTGTCGCGACGTACGGGTATACGACAGTTTTATCAGCGGCGAATATCTTTGTTGGAACGCGCACAACGTCACCCTCGTCAACTGCACGGTAGAGAGTCTGCAAGGACTTTGCTACGTCGACAATCTCAAACTCGTCAATTGCAAGTTTATCAATACCACCCGCGCATTGGAGTACAGCACCGTTGACGCGCAGATAGACGGCAGTATAGACAACATTGTCAACCCGTCGGGCGGCAGGATCGTCGCGGATGGCATAGGCGAGTTGACTTTGGACGAACGTTACATAGATCCGACCAAGACGACGGTGGTTGTAAAGGAGAAGAAATGACGGATTTCGACAAGATTATCGACCGCCGCCATACCGACAGTCTCAAATGGGACGTTGCCGACGGCGAATTGCCGATGTGGGTCGCGGATATGGATTTCGAGACGGCGCCCTGCATTACCGAGGCACTTGCCGCGCGCGTCCGGAGGGGCGTATTCGGCTATGAGAACGTCCCGGTAGAATGGCGCAGATCTATACAAAATTGGTGGAAAACACGACATGGGGTGGATTTTTCCGCCGATTGGCTGTGTTTTGCGACGGGCGTGGTGCCTGTCATCACCTCTTGCGTCAAGAGGCTGAGCAACGAGGGGGATAACGTCTGCGTGATGACCCCTGTGTACGATATTTTCTTCCATTCCGTCGAAAATACCGGCAGACACGTCTTGGAAAGCCCTCTGCATTACGACGGCGAAACGTACAGTATCGATTTCGCCGATCTGGAACGCAAGCTGTCCCATCCGCTCACGACGCTGTTGATACTGTGCAACCCTCACAATCCCGTGGGACGCGTGTGGAGCAAGGAGGACCTCGCGCATGTCGGAGAACTGTGCTTCAAGCACGGCGTCAAGGTCATATCGGACGAGATCCACTGCGATCTGACGGAACCGGGAGTAAATTATACGCCGTTTATATCCGCGTCGAAGATTTGCGCGGACATATCCGTCACGACGATTTCCGCAAGCAAGGCTTTCAATATCGCCGGACTGCAATCTGCGGCGGCGGTGGTGCCCGACGAACACTTGCGCAATGTCGTTATTCGCGCGCTCAACAGCGACGAAATTGCCGAACCGAACAGTTTTGCGTGTATTGCCGCAATGACGGCTTTCGACAAGGGCGGAGAATGGCTGGACAATTTGCGGCGGTATATATCCGACAACAGGATGCGCGTCGGCGAATTTATCGGGAAGGAACTTCCTTCGCTCAAACTCGCGCGGCAGCAGGCGACGTATCTGCTGTGGGTGGATTGTTCGGCGATAACCGATGACTCCGAGAAGCTGTGCGAGCATATCCGCAACACTACGGGGCTGTATCTCAATTGCGGCGCCAAGTATCGCGGCAACGGCAACCGTTTTATCCGTATAAACATAGCTTGTCCGCGCGCCACTCTCGAAGACGGACTTGCCCGTCTCAAACGCGGCATAGAGTCCTATTCGGCAAACGGGCGTTAACGTACGTTGATCTTACAATATTCCGTTTACGCAGGGCGTACTCGGTGCGGCGTAGAATCGCGACCCAACATTTGCAGTAGAGCCTTATAAAAAAGCGACTTGAAATTGTGGTTTCAAGTCGCTTTTTTTTTGATGTAATTAGTATAAATATATTTAACGCAACAGTTCTTCATTGTGAAAAGGAAAGTTACATTTGTCTGCGCAAGGCGCGTCGGTTGCTCCTTACCAGGTGGAATATCGTCATGCCCATTCCGATGAGAATGTAGCTGTAATAGCTGAGGAAACGCCAGGTAAATACCGTCCAGAACAGCGCGCCGCTCGACAGCGTCGTCAGCGCAAACATAAACGCGCTCTCCACGGCACCGCTGTTGCCGGGTGTGGGGATTATCATCGCGCTCATCTGCGCGTATACGTTCAGCGTCATTATTTCCAACATAAGCTCCCAACCGGGAACCACCGTCGGACCGCCCAGAGCCACCACAACGAAGTAGGGCAGAGCCATCGATATAAACGGTTCCGCCACACACAATATCGCAAGCACAACGGAGTGCAGCGGACGTTTCAGCATAGACACGAATGCCGCCACAAAGTCGTTGACGGCTTGCTTGCCGCGTTCCATACGTCCGTCGATGTCCTTGACTATCTTCAACTTGTAGCCGATATTCAGCACCCAGCGCGTTATCGCCCAGGTCATCTTGGGAAAGACGGCGCAGCATACGATCATCGCGGGCAGCGCGCAATTGAACGCAAATCCTATCCAGCCGCCCACGATCAGCAGGTTGCGTTGAGTAGGGTCCAACACGCGCACCGTCAGTACGTCGCGGTTGACGATCATCAGCAGGAAGCATATCGTCAGCCACATTGTCATATTGAATGCGAATTTGATAAATATTATCGCCGAGCTTTCGCCGCCGCTGACGCCTTTTTTGTGCAGGTGAAATATCTGCATCGGTTGTCCGCCGCTACTGAACGGCGTAATGTTGTCGTAGTACTTGCCGAGCAAACTTACCGACAGCGCCGTGCCTATGCCCGCCTTGGTGCGGTTGGCGCTCATTATCACAGAGTATTTGAGGCTGTCCAACGTTATCATCGCCACAAGCACCAATACCGACAACAGCAGATATTTGACGTTTACCTCGCGGAATACCTCCGTAAAAGACTTCTGACTGCCGAGGTCGTTGCTGCTTGCAAAGCTGTACATCAGATACACGCTCAACATTATCGACGCGGCAAAGAACACGTTGCCCCACAGACGCGAGTACTTGGGCGGGGGCAGCTCTTCGCCGTTCTTCCGTGCGGCGTTGCGCTTGGCGTTGTCGATGGCGATGTAGATTATCAGCACAAATTCCGCCACGATTGCGGCAACCAGCAGCCAAAAAATATCGGGGAGTTGACCGTACAGTAACAACGTCATCATCTGTACTCCTCGATTTCGCATTCGACTATTACGACAGGCGAGTTCTCTTTCTTCATATTCTCCATTGACAGCCGTCATCGTTGTCTTGACGGCGCAGACGACGGTATTGCGTCTTGTTTGCCCGATCTGAGGGTATATTTTTTACAGTATATCATATTTCCTCGTTCGTGGCAATAATTTTCTGCAAAACGCCTCGGTATATCGCCGCAAGTGCGTTTACGAGCGGGCGCGCTATATTGTCGGGCAAAATATATGCGATTTGTTCAGTGTGGCGGCAGCGGCGGTGCGATTTTGCCCGCAGGGCGGCAATTTGTCTGCGTCTGTATCGGATATTTGCGTTCTGCTTGATCTTATTTTATCCGTCGGGTATATTTTTCAAAAAAATTTGAAAAAATTTGATCAAAAACTATTGACAAATCTACAAGACGTGGTATAATGTTGGCAGTCGAACGGAAAGAGTGCTAACAAACAAATCGAGAGATTGCCAACAATAGCGCTTTGACCCGAAGAAATTTAATAAAAAAGGAGATATAACTATGAAAAACTATATTACAACTCGCAGAAACGGAGATCTTTTTGATGACGCATTTGACAGCTTCTTCCGTCCTTTCTATATGGACAGCGAAGCCACGTTTATGAAGACGGACATTAAGGAGACGGACAATAATTACGTTATGGACGTCGAGATGCCCGGTCTGGACAAGAAGGACATCAGCCTCAAATTCGAGAGCGGGTACGTTACCATCTCCGCCAAGAAGGAAGAGCGCGAGACGGAGGGCAAGTATCTTCGCCGCGAACGCGCAACGAGTTTCAGCCGCAGCTACTATATGGGCGACGTGGACGAGAAGCAGATCAAGGCAAAGTACGAGAACGGCGTTTTGACCGTAACCGTCCCCAAGGACAGACCCGAGGAAGTCAAGCATCAGATCCTCATCGATTGACAATGCATTACTTCGTCAAGTAAAGGCAAAGCCCCGCACGAACACTTGTTCGGCGGGGCTTTGTCGTTGTGTTTTTTTGTCAGAACATATCTTTGGGATACGGCACCCCGAGCAGTTCGTACAGCGTAACAAGCATAGGCTATGGCGTTTTCGAAAAGTGTAACGAGTTGACGGAAATAACTATTCCAAATAGTGTTATAAGCATAGAGTATGCCGCTTTTGCGTCAATACCGCCCCGGCAGGTTTTGAAAAATCTATCCTGTCAGTCAGATCGTTTACAGAAAACGTAGGCTGTCTTTTTTGTTTGTGCAAAAACGGAAAAATTGTATTGTTTATTTATTACCAATTTTCTTTATATGTTGTATAATAGTTGTAAAATCGGAAGCTCATTTCACATACCGACGCGCGGTGCGATCGGCGACGCTGTGCGAGCTATGCCGCGGCGGTTTGGCGCAAGGTATCGGCGGTCGGACGTGAAGTTGACGGGTTTTCGGAGGCGAGAATATGAATTCACTCATAAAAACATCTATCAAACGTTCCGTCACGGTGTGCGTATTGGTTATCGTGTTGATGGCGGTCGGCGTGCTTGCCACGTTGGATATGTCCACCAACCTGCTGCCGAATATCAAGCTGCCGATGATGGGCATATCCGTTGTGTATCCAGGCGCAAGCGCGCAAAGCGTTGAGGAGGGTGTCACGAGCAAGGTGGAGACTGCGCTCAAAACGGTCCCCGGTATCAAGCAGCTTAGCACGAGTTCTTACGACAACGTGTCCGTAGCGGTGCTTACGTTCGATTACGGTACGGATATCGACGAGAAGATCGCGGCGATAGAGGACGCGTTCGAGTCGGTAACGTTCCCCGACGGTTGCGAGGCGCCCGATTATATCAAGATAGATATGAACGGCACCGCCACGGCGACGATATCTTTGTACAACGCCGCGGGCAACATCGATGCGCTCACAGCGGACGCGGAAGCGCTGACGTCAAAGTTGAGCGGCATAGAGGGCGTAGGCTCGGTAAGCACGCTCGGCACGCCGGAAAGGCAGATACGCATAACGGCGCTCGGCGGATTGGACATAACGGCGCTGCTCATAGTGCAAGCGCTTCAAAACGAGAACCTCAACATCCCTCTCGGCACGATAATGCAGGACGGAACGACGGTCAGCATACGCAACGCCACCGACGCGACGAGCGTTTTGGACATTATGCGGCTGCCGATCGAGCTTAGTCTCGGCGCGGAACTGTTCGGCAAGTTGGACGGCGCCAAGTCGATGCTGTACCGCCTGGAAAATACCACCCTCGACGAAATGACGAGCCTGCTCGATATGCTTATACTGCTCAAAGTAAACTCTCGCGTATTCGGCGACTCGGCACAATCGGACGAGGAAGTGCGCACCGCGCTGTTGCAGTGGATAGATGTGATGGACAGTATGGGCTTGTTCAAGGCGATGGGTATCACGCTGCCCGACAATCTCGAAGAGCTGCTTTCGCTTGACATAGTGCGTATTATGCGCCGTGATGACTTCTACGCGCGCAAAGAGGGCGCGACGACCGATTCCTGCGCAAACGCTCTGCCCGATTGTCTCGTTAGCCGACTGCGCGATATCAAAGCGGCTCATGTGGACGAAGAGGGCAATCCCGTTTATGCCAACGGCACGGCAGTGACTGTCGACGACGGGGGCGAACGGGTAGTCGATATCAAGGGCACGGATTACGCCGTCAACGGTTTCGGACGGCTTGTAGACGCCGACGGCGATCTCGTGGACGACAACGGCGTCAAGCTTTCGCTTACCGACGAGCAACTTGCCGACAATTACTATTCTTACGGCGATTATACGGTATTTTCCGACGCCGAGACGTTGCAGATATGCAACTTGTTCGGTATCGGCGACAGTCTTGGAATGACGCTTACCGAAGATATTGTGCGCTTCGTACGCATATGCGATTTCGGCGCGGAGGAAGGCTCCGGCTATCCGCAAAGCATAATCGTCCCCCTTGCCTATATCGGACAAGCGGAGGCGTACGACGCCAAGACGGCGTATTCCGAATACAACGGTCTGCTTGCCGTCACGATAGAGGTGTACGCCGTATCCGACGCCAATACCACCGAGGTGGTGGAGAATATCAGACAAGTTCTCGACGATACCCGTGTGTCCAGCAACGTCGTTTTGCTTGACGACAAGGCGGAATTTATTACCGACAGTATCGGCAACGTTCTCAGCAGCATAATTATCGGCGGCGTATTGGCGGTGTTGGTCATATATCTGTTTGTCCGCAAGATAGGCTCCTCGTTGGTGGTGTCTATCACTATGCCGCTGTCCGTATTGACGGCGCTTGCGGGTTTGTGGTTGATGAATATCAGCCTCAACCTCGTATCTCTCGGCGGTCTTGCCGTGGGTATAGGAATGTTGGTGGATAACAGCATAGTGGTGCTTGAAAGCATCACAAAGCGTCGCGATATGGGAGAAAGCGTCTATGACGCCTGTCTCAACGGCACGCGCGAGGTTGCCGGCAGTCTGTTTGCATCCACGCTCACAAACGTATGCGTTTTCTTCCCCATCCTTTTTGCGCGCGGATTGACTCGCGAGATATTCTACGACCTAGTGTGGGCGGTGCTGTTCTCGATAGTTATGTCGTTGATAGTGGCAATTACCGTCATTCCGTCGCTGTATCACTTGATCTATCGCAAGGGACCGCGCAAGCGTTATAAGCGCAATCCCGACGGTACCTACACGCAGGTGGGCACATACGAGGATGGCGAACCGCGTGAACCTATCAACAACAGCAACGACAAGTCCCTTCGTCGCCGCAAGCGTTTCAAGGAAAGGGCGGATCGTCTGCGCGCTCGGCTCAACAAGGTGTCTATCAGCCGTTTGGAGAAAGGCTACGGCAAGGTGCTCTCCAAGATATTGACCAAGCGCATATTGGTGTGTCTTGTGGCGTTGGCTCTGTTCGGCGGAAGTATCGCGTTGGTGTTTACTACGGGGACGGAGTTTCTTCCGAGCGTGGATAAAGGCGTAATAGAGGTGGACGTGGACTTCGACTCGTCCGCAAGTTTTGCCGACGTCGAGGCGACGGGCAAACTGATCGCAGATACCGTCAGAGAGCATTACGGCGACAAACTGCGGTATGTGTCGCTGACGGTGGGACGGCAGGGCTTGCTTGC
>CANQNJ010000005.1 GCA_947625185.1 uncultured Clostridia bacterium | reverse complement strand
TGCTTCTTGTTTTTGCTTTGCTTTTTCCATTGTTGTTTCTCCTTAAAAATTATTTATTTGCTCGGATAACTCCGTAACAGGGTTAAATGAAGGTGCTTTCTCCGGTTGCAGCAACTTGCAAGACGTCTATTACGGTGGAAGCGAGGCGCAGTGGACGCAAATTCAAATCGATAAATACAATTACAATTTGACAAGTGCCGACCGCTATTATTACAGTGCCGATAAGCCAAGTAGCGATGTTGGTAATTATTGGCGTTGGGTGGACGGCAAACCCACTGTCTGGAAAGAGGAAGATATGTGAAGTGAGCAAGTGCGTGACCGCACCACGTTTCAACAGCGTGTGGCGGAGCAACGCATAGCAAATTGACATAATAAGGGCGGCAAGCACATTGTCTTGTCGCCCTTAACTATTTGATGCTTTCTGCTTTCGTTTTGCGGGGCGAACGACAACTTTTTCTTGACGGTCGGGCGGGGCGGTGTTATAATTTAACCAAGGTAAAGGTTATGGAACAGAGCAAGATCGACAGAATAAACGAGTTGGCGCGCAAGTCCAAGACGCCGGAGGGACTTACCCCGGAGGAAAAGGACGAGCAATTTCGCCTGCGCCGCGAGTACATCGCGGAATGGCGGCGGGCTGCGGAAGCCACGCTGGACAATGTGTACATCGTGGACGACAAGGGCAACGAGCGCAAACTGCACAAGAAATAAAGCCCCGACCAAACGCACGTCCGTACGGTTGACTGTGCAACCGACCCCTGACGGGACGCAAGCGCATATTTTGTGTTTTGCTGTATCCCGTGCTTAAATAGTCAAAATAGCTTTTACGTCGCATTTGCGGCGTAATTGTTTTATATAGTTGTTGTATATATGCAACAAGACTTTGCCTGCAATTATTGACAATGCCGCCGCGCGGTGATATTATACAAGTTGACGGGCGTTATTGCGTTTCGCCACGGCGAAGTCGGCAATCGGCTGTTTGACGCAAAGGAGGCAAAATGGACGAAGCTATTTTGGAGCCGGTCAAGTCCTATTTCGAGCAGTATCGCGACAAGCACAGAGAGCTTGCCGAACGGTATTTTGACGAACTCGTAAAGCAATCGGGCGTCTCTCCGGAAGAAAACGCGGCGTTGATGTCCGAGCGCGACAAGGCTCTTGCCAAGTTTAACAAGGCGGACGCCGCCGTGCGCTCCAAGAAGGGCGTAAGGGTATTTGTTATCGTGATGACGGTGTTGTTGATCGTCGGCGGGCTGATAACCTGTCTTGCGCTTGCAGGCGGCGCGCTTCAATGGGCGGGCATATTGACCGTATGCTTGTGCGTTGCGATAGCGGCTGCGCTGATAGTAGTCATATGCGTCGTACTCAACAAGCGCATAAAAGAAGGCGCTTCCGTCGCGGACAAATATCGAAAGGAAGTCGCCGATATCGAGAAGAAGGCGTGGGCGCAGATGCAGCCGCTCAATTCCAAGTACGATTGGCACATTCCCGACAAGCTTATATACGAGACGGTGCCGCAGATCAGGTTGGACAAGTATTTCGACGAGGACAAACTTGCCTACTTCACCGAACATTGCAACATAGGCGTCTACGACGAATGCAGTTCCGCCGTGAGCGTCAAGAGCGGCAACAGCGACGGCAAACCCTTTATGCTGACGCGCTTTTTGCGGCAGAGCATGGAGCCGTTTACATACACGGGTACGCGCGTCGTCACCTGGACAAGAGTGGAACGGGATTCGCAAGGACACTCGCACACCGTCACCGAATCGCAGACGCTTGTGGCTACGGTCGTCAGACCCAAGCCCGTCTACCGTCCCGTAACATATCTTTTCTACGGCTGTGACGCGGCGGAAGAATTGCATTTCGATCGCAAACCCACCGTCCCCGCGGACGCCGACGACAAGAAGATCGACGGTATGGTGCGAAAGGGCGAGAAAGAACTCGAAAAGAAAGCTCGTCGCGCCGTCAATAACGGCGAAACCTTCAACAAACTTGCCAACAGCGAATTCGAAGTGTTGTTCGGCGCGGACAATCGCGATAACGAGATGCAGTTCCGAATGATGTTTACGCCTCTCGCTCAACGCAATATGGTGCAGTTGCTGCGCAGCAAGCAGCCTTACGGCGACGATTTCTATTTCTACAAGTTGGGCGCGGTCAACGTCATTCGGTCGGCGCACGGCGCGGGGTTGGCTCTGGACGCCAATCCGACGACGTTTATCCATTACGACCTGGCAAAGGCGCGGAACAAATTCGTCGATTTCAATTGCGATTACTTCCGTTCGCTGTATTTCGATTTCGCGCCGTTGTTCAGTATACCGCTGTATATGCAGCAAGATCCCGCGGAGAAATTCGGCGTCTGCGAAAAGCTCGGCAACATAGGCAATTGGGAGGCGGAATCGGTGGCGAATTACTTCGACCCCAAGTTGCTTGCGCACCCCTCAACGGCGACGGAACTCATCGTAAAGGCGCAGACTGTGGTGGGCAAAGACTCTACCACGGCGCATATCACCGCGCACAGTTTCGAGGCGGTGCCGCAGGTGGCGATTGTCCCCGTGCTTTGCCGCAACGGACGCACCTACGAGGTGCCCGTCCCTTGGATATTGTACGAACCGCTCGAACAGACAACGGATATAATTATGCAATCGTTGGACGTCACTCGCGAGCAGTTCAACGCCGAGAACAACGACGGCGCGCTATTCGTCGGCGGCATACGGGCGCAATTGACCTGACGTAAGGCTGTTTTGCAAAAATCGCGACCCATATCGCAATTTTTGCCGCAAAATATATAAAAGGAGACAATAATTATGGCAAACGAACTCGATGAATTGACCGGTCCGGTAAATCCCGACGGCAGAGACGTAAATGTGATCGCCAAGCAGATCCCCGTCAAGGTGGGCGTTGGCAGTACCGTTTTCGAGGTGCTGCTGTGGATATTGGGCATCATCCCCGGCGTGGTGTTTCTCTTTATGAAGATCCGAGCCAAGAACTACTTGCAGAAACTTCAACAGAAGTTGCAGCACGACGCCTCGCAGATAGACAACTATCTCGAACAACGCGTGCGCGTATTGGAGAATACCGCCGCGCTCGTCAACAAGTCTGTGGAACTCGACAAATCGACGTTTACGCAGATCGCCGCGCTGAGAAGCGGCAACGCATTGACGGACGAACAGCGCAACGCCGTCGTCAGTCAGATAGACGACCTGCACGCGCAGATCAACGTCGCGTTGGAGAATTATCCGACGTTGCGTTCGCAGGATACCATTCAGAAGGCTATGCAGGAGAACAGCTACCTGCAAAAAGAGATCACCGCCGCCCGCGAGATATACAACGACACCGTTCACAGATGGAACAGCGACATATTCTCCTGGCCCACCAAGCAGATCGTCGCCGCCCGCGCAGGTTATACGACGCGTATTCCCTTCGCCGCCTCGCAGGAAGTCAAGCAGCGCGCGACGGAAGTATTCTTCTGATACTTACGGCGCGGCAACGCGCAGCTATGCGTTTTGCGGAATAATACGAGAGACTTGCCGTTATATTTGCCGCAAGTCTCTTTGCTTTGCGGCGTTATGCGGGACCGTCTGTATTCGACAGACGAATTTGTCTCAATTCGCTTGCAAACGGACGTAATATTTGTTACAATAGGAACGATATATACAAATACGTTTGAGTAAGGACAAGACTGCGGATGTCAACCCGTACAGAGAACGCGCCGTTTGCTGAAAGGCGCGTCCCGTTGCTCCGAAAGCTATCGCCTTGCGAGTAGATTTGCCGAAACGACAGTAGGCAAATACGGCGGCGCTCCGTTATCTGAGCGCACGGTATAACCTGCCCGTATGCACATATGCGCAGACGTACCCGTTTGAAAATGGTTTCGCACAGCCGGTATGTGTTTTTTTCAAACGCATATCGGCTTTTTTCGGCGGAATGCGCCCGTGTGTTCGCCGACCGAATTCGTAATGCAAACTCAACAAATAAAGGAGTGTTTTATGTCCAAATATACCAAGGTAGACAGTTCGTTGAACTTCGTTGACAGAGAATTGAGCGTTCTCCGCTTTTGGAAAGACAACAAGATATTCGAGCAGACCGCCGCAAAGGGCGACGGCAATTTCACCTTCTACGACGGTCCTCCGACGGCAAACGGCAAGCCGCATATAGGGCACGTCTTGACGCGTTCCATCAAGGATCTCATACCGCGCTATCAGGTGATGAAGGGCAAGCGCGTCCTGCGCAAGGCGGGATGGGATACTCACGGTCTGCCCGTCGAGTTGGAAGTGGAAAAGCAGCTCGGAATCAACGGCAAGAAGCAGATAGAAGAGTACGGCATCGAACCGTTTGTAAAGAAATGCAAGGAGTCCGTCTGGAAATACAAGGGCGAGTGGGAGGAACTGTCCGATCGCGTGGCGTATTGGGCGGATATGGAGCATCCTTACGTTACCTATGACGACAGCTACATAGAGAGCGAGTGGTGGGCGCTGAAAACCATCTACGACAAGGGCTTGTTGTACAAAGGGTTCAAGATCGTCCCCTATTGCCCCCGTTGCGGCACGGCGCTCAGTTCGCACGAAGTGGCGCAGGGTTACAAGGACGTCAAGGAGAAGTCCGCCGTCGCGCGTTTCGAGCTGCTCGACCGACCCAACACATATTTCCTTGCCTGGACCACGACACCGTGGACGCTGCCGAGCAATGTCGCGCTTTGTATGAATGCCGAGTACGACTACGTTACCATAGAGCAGGACGGCGCGCGTTATATCCTTGCCAAGGAGCTTGTCTCCAAGCATTTCGAAGAGGGCACATATACCGTCGTGGACTGCCGCAAGGGCAGCGCATACGAGCGCGTGCATTACAAACCGTTGTACACATACGCCGACGTGTCCGACAGCGATTGCTATTACGTCACCAACGACGGCTACGTCACTCTTACCGACGGCACGGGCATAGTGCATATCGCTCCCGCTTTCGGCGAGGACGACTCCAACGTCGGCCGCCGCTACAATCTACCCTTCGTGCAACTCGTGGGAGAGGACGGCAAGTTCGTCGACGGTTGCGGAGAGCTTACAGGCATGTTCTGCAAGGACGCCGACAAGCTTATCCTGCGCGATCTCAAAAACCGCGGCTTGCTGCAAGCCGAATTGATGTTTGAACACAGTTATCCCTATTGTTGGCGGTGCGATACACCGTTGATCTACTATGCCCGCAAGAGTTGGTTCATCAAGATGACGGCGGTCAAGGACGAGTTGATACGGGTAAACAATTCCGTCAATTGGATCCCGCCCTCGATAGGCAGCGGACGTATGGGCAACTTCCTCGAAAACGTCATCGATTGGGGCATCTCCCGCGATCGCTATTGGGGGACGCCGTTGCCTGTGTGGATATGCAACAAATGCGGCAAATTGCACGTTATAGGCAGCAGGCGTGAGCTTGCGGAAAAATGCGGCTGCGATGAGAATATCGAATTGCATCGTCCGTTTATAGACCAATGCACCTGGAAATGCGATTGCGGCGGGGACTTCGTGCGCACGCCGGAGGTAATAGACTGCTGGTTCGACAGCGGCAGTATGCCCTATGCGCAATTCCACTATCCGTTTGAAAACAAAGAACTGTTCGAGCGCAATTTCCCCGCCGATTTCATAAGCGAAGCGGTGGATCAGACGCGCGGATGGTTTTATGTGCTGATAGCGGTGTCTACGCTGCTGTTTCACAAGGCGCCTTTCCGCAACTGCATAGTGTTGGGGTTGGTAGGCGACGAACACGGCGTCAAGATGTCCAAGCACAAGGGCAATGTGGTGGATCCGTGGGACAGCTTCAACAAGCAGGGCGCCGACGCCGTAAGGTGGTATTTCTACACGTCAAGTTCGCCCTGGTTGCCGAGCAGATATTATGACGAGGCGGTCAGCGAGACTCAGCGCAAGTTCCTCGGCACGCTGTGGAACACATATGCTTTCTATGTGTTGTATGCCGATATAGACGATTTCGATCCGAGCAAGTACGACCTCGGCAAGTGCAAACTTACCCTTATGGACAAGTGGATACTGTCCGAAGTCAATCAACTTGTAGAGACGGTAGACGCGGGTTTGAGCAGATACGAGATAACGGAATCCGCGCGCGCGATAGAACGCTTTACGGATATGTTGTCCAATTGGTACGTCCGCCGTTGCCGCGAGCGCTATTGGGGCAGCGAGTGGACCGCGGACAAGGAAGCGGCGTATATGACCCTGTATACGGTATTGGATACGCTTGTCAAGACGGCTGCGCCCTTTGTGCCCTTCATCACCGAGAGCATTTACCGCAACATAACGGCAAATTGTTTCGACGACGCGCCCATCAGCGTACATCTGTGCGACTTCCCCAAGGCGGACAAGCGTTACATCGATCGTCATCTCAACAAGACCATGGAGAAGGTATTGGACTTGGTCGTTCTGGGACGCAGCGCCCGCAATGCCGCCAACGTCAAGAACCGTCAGCCGCTTGCGCGTATGTATGTGGCTACCGACGGCGAGATAGACGACGAAATGTCCGACGTCATCAAGAGCGAACTAAACGTCAAGGAGCTTATCCCCGTTGAGTCGGCGGAAAGTTTTGCCGACTACGAGATCAAGCCGCAGCTCAAAACGCTCGGCCCCAAGTACGGCAAGCTGCTCGGCAAGATACGCGAGACGCTTATGAACCTCGGCGCCAAAGCGCGCGAGGTGGTGGAACACGTCCGAAACGGCGGCAAGCACGTATTCGATTTCGGCGCGGACAAGGTGGAAGTCACCGAGGACGACCTGCTTATATCCTCCAAGAACAAGGAAGGCTATTCCGTCGTGTCCGATCGCGGCGATACTGTGGCGTTGGACGTCACGCTTACTCCGGAACTTATCGAAGAGGGCACCGTCAGAGAGATAGTCAGCAAGATACAGACTATGCGCAAGGAATGTAATTTCGTCGTTACCGATCACATCAACGTCGGTTATCGTGCCGGCGAAGCTCTTTCGCGCGTATTTGCCGCCAACGCCGATGAGATAGCCGACGGCTGCCTTGCCGACAGCGTTTTACCCGCGGCAGAGGGCGACTTCGCCAAGGAATGGGACGTCAACGGAGACAAATTCACCCTTTTTTTGTCCAAATCGGTTAAGTAAAGTAACAATACAAACGAACTATTTACAGCGATGTAATCTTATGGCATAAGGCTTACATGGCGATTATAACAAAGAAGTCGGGAGTTTTCGCTCCCGACTTTCGTTATCGCGCGTGTTGCGACGTCGATTGTGCAGCATAATGGCAAAGAAGGCGGTTGCTCCTTCTTGCCCGCGTACATAGACTGTGCCCGTCAATGCGTATCCGTATCTCCCCGCAAATCTTCTATAAGCTAATAGGCTCTATGTCAAATGTTGGGGTCAAGGTAAATTATAAAAAAAGCCTGTTTTACCCCAACATTGTGCCATCTGAGCTACCGCCCAAATGCACGTCTGTACGGTTGACTGCGCAACCGACCCCTTCGGGGCGCAAGCGCAGACTTGGTCGGACTTCGTCACAACTCTCGCTTGACGTTACCGCTTGTGCAAGCACAAGCGGTGCCAACGTCGCTCGGTTGTTCCTCTCCCGCACAAGTTCCGTTCCTCAACTTGTGCGGGTACCCTTGTAGCCGAGGACACCTCGGCTTGCATTATTTGTACTTTCGGCGGGGAGTCGCATATTTTAAGGTATACGGGCGCACGGGTACATTTATATACTTGTGCGCCCTCTCGTGGCAGCTACCAACACCACACAGTGGTGATTGGTTTTACGCGCCACGCCCACGCATCCCCCCCCGCAAGGGCTGCAAGCGCCGCGCAGGTTGCCGCTTGCAACGGAATTTACGCTTTGTTCGCTGCTATGCGCGACACGCGATCTCCGCGCGCGTAAATTCCGCTTTAACATAGAAGTAAACCTCTATATTTAGTTCACTTCTACGCCCAATATTTTTTACATAATCTTGCAAATAAGCGATTTGACCGTCGTCAAATCGCTTATTTGCGATACATATTGCGATGTGCTTGTCGCTCGGTGTGTTACAGCAGGGCGGCAAAGCCGAGTTGTTCGAGCAGTTGAGGCAGCAGGAAGTATTGAATCAATATTCCGCCGATCCAATTTACGATAGAGATGATTATGCCCGCTATGGCAAGTCCCCTGCCCCGTTCTCCGCGAGCGGATACCTGTTTCAAGCCTATTATCGAGCAGATCAATCCGACTATCGGTATCAGGAAAGAAAACACGAAGCCTACAATGGATACCGTGTTGTATTTAGAGCTGTTTACTGCGCCGTTATCGTTAAACGACGGCTTTTCGCCGCTCAGCGGACAACCGCAGCTCGTGCATATCGTCGCGTCGTCGGGCATTTCGGCGCCGCAATGTGTACAATATTTCATAAGTTCCTCCAAATTCTGTTATTGTCAAGTTGTTGACGAGGTTATTGTAACAAATTATTTTTTCGCAGTCAATATTTTTGTTCGTTCGCGGTAAAAAAGTTTATGCGTCGATAGTTAAGTCTGCGCGTAAACGCTTGAAGAAAGTCGGATTTTACGTTATAATCTATTTATGAATATCAACAATGAGTGGAAGGACTATCGCATTATCGCCACGGGAGACGGCGAGAAGCTCGAACGTTGGAAGGACGTGGTGTTGCTCAGACCGGATCCGCAGGTCATCTGGCACGCGGCAAAGCCTCTCGACTCGATCGTCAAGCCTGCGGCGCGATATATTCGTTCGTCGAGCGGCGGCGGTCATTGGGAGTTCGACAGACGTCTGCCCGAGAGTTGGGTGGTGTCTTGGAGAGATCTCAAATTCAAGGTGCGCCCGATGAATTTCAAACATACGGGACTATTTCCCGAGCAGGCGGCAAATTGGGCGATGATGACGGATTTGATACGTAACTCCCGCCGACAGATAAGCGTACTCAATCTTTTTGCCTATACGGGCGGAGCCACTGTCGCCTGTCTCTCTGCGGGGGCAAGCGTATGTCACGTCGACGCCGCCAGAAATATGGTGGAAATGGCAAAGGAAAACGTTGCGCTGTCCGACCTGTCCGACAGACCCGTGCGGTACATCGTGGATGACTGCCGCAAGTTCGTCGCCAGAGAAATACGCCGCGGCAACCGCTATGACGCGATAGTGTTGGATCCGCCCAGCTTCGGACGGGGCGCAAGCGGCGAAGAGTGGAAGTTGGAACGCGACATATACGATTTTCTCAAACTGTGCGCCGAGGTGCTTAGCGACGATCCCCTGTTTGTGTTGTTGAACAGTTACACGACGGGGCTTCAACCCGCCGTGCTGTACGATCTTTTGCAGCTTACGATGCCCGCTGGCAAGACGACGGCATACGAGGTGTGCTTGCCGACGGAGGAAGGAACGGTGCTTCCCTGCGGAGCAAGCGGACTGTGGACTAAGGAGTAGACTATGAGCAGAACTTTTACTATGGACGACGTGGCTGTCCTTCACGAGGATAACAGCATATTGGTGGTGGTCAAGCCGCAGAACATACCGAGTCAGGCGGACGCAAGCGGCGATACCGACTTGCTCACCTTGCTCAAACAGTACATTAAGGACAAGTATTCCAAGCCGGGCAACGCATATCTGGGACTTGTACACAGGTTGGATCGCCCCACGGGCGGCGTAATGGTGTTCGCCAAGAACAGCAAAGCCGCCGAGCGTCTGTGCAAGCAGATTGTCGAGGGAGATATGACCAAACAGTATCTTACCGCGGTGGTCGGCTGTCCCAAGGAGAAGAAGGGCACTCTCGTCAACTATCTCAAAAAGAACGCCCTCACCAACAACGTCTACGTCGCCACGTTCGGCGATCACGACGCCAAGCGCGCGGAATTGGACTACGAAGTGTTGGAGTCGCAGGACGGGCTTAGCCTGTTGAGGGTGCGGCTCGGCACGGGACGCAGCCATCAGATACGGGTACAGTTTTCCGCGATAAACTGTCCCGTTTTCGGCGACGTCCGTTACGGCGGAGATATAAAGCGAGGCTGCAATCTGGCGCTGTGGGCTTATCGTTTGGAGTTCGATCACCCCGTATCCAAGGAGCATATGGTGTTTGTCGCCTATCCGCCCGAGGCGGAGCCGTGGCGCCGTTTCGACATATCGCGATATGTAGAGAATTTCTCCGACGGAGAGGACGGAGAAGAGGACGGTGTGCCGCTGTATACCAATCCGCAAACGGATGACTCCGACCTGTAAGCGCTTCTGCCGATATTCGGGAGCGTTGTCACAACAGCTTGACGACGGCAAGCGCGGCGAGAATTATCGCGGAGAATATGTTGGTGTGTTGCGGCGTGACCTTCTTGGCGAGTATCTGACCGAGAGCCACCGTCATATAGTGCGTCACGGCAAAAACCGTCGGCGTTATCCATTGCAAACCGTCTCCGGCAAAGGCGAAGTTGGCGATAGCGGCGTCCATTCCGACGGCAACGCCTATGGCAATGCTCTCGCGCAGAGACACCGCCGCAAGAGCCGATCGCCTGTCGTCGCGGCGAAACAGCGCCGTGATCGCAAGCAGCATCAGCAACGCCGCTCCCAAATAGTCGACAATTTTCTCCGCATAGCGCAACAGCGCTTGTCCCGCTACGGAAGTGACTATGCACAGCAGCAGCGTTATCAACGCGACCGCGGAGGGCAGCGTCGGACTCGACCTTTTGTTCAGCGACAGAGAAAACCCCGCCATAAAGCTGTCCAGCGAAACGACCAACGCCGTCACGGCAACTGTCAATATTTTCAAGCGTATCTCCTTGGGTTCCGATGTATCGGGGCGTTTTTTTCGGCTCAATGACAAATGTTGGGGGCAAGGTAAATTATTGAGAAAAATGAGCTTGTTTGCCCCAACATTTTGCCATCAGAGCCGCCATTCAAGTCTGTACGGTTGACTGCGCAACCGACCCCTGACGGGGCGCAAGCGCAGACTCGTCACAACTCTCGCTTGACGTTACCGCTTGTGCAAGTACAAGCGGTGCCAACGTCGCTCGGTTGTTCCTCTCCCGCACAAGTTTCGTTTCTCAACTTGTGCGGGTACCCTTATGGTCGAGGACACCTCGGCTTGCATTATTTGTACTTTCGGCGGGGAGTCGCGTTTTCTAAGGTACACGGGCGCACGGGTATATATACTTGTGCGCCCTCTCGTGGCAGCTACCAACACCACACTGTGGTGATTGGTTTAACGCGCCACGCCCACGCGTCCCCCGCAAGGGCTGCAAGCGCCGCGCAGGTCGCCGCTTGCAACGGAATTTTTGCTTTGTTCGCTACTATGCGCGACACGCGCATCTCCGCGCGCTCAAATTCCGCATTAATTTGTAAGTCGTTTCTGTATTTGGTTCACTTCTGCACACCAACATTTATTACAGAATCGTTTTTTCGCCCTATGTTTCAATGTATGCAGTCGGATATTATTGTGTCAGCCTTTTGAATTTGTCGTTAAACCGTATTTTATATTTACAAGTAGTTGACAATCTTGGTAAATAAATGTAAAATATCCCTATATGCGGTTAAATGTCGCAGTTTTCGGCACGCCCTTTTTGTGCCGTCGGATTTTACCGCGCAGGAAAAGTTGGGCATAGCCCTTCGGAGGAACAATGAAAAGATTTTTAAGTATTTTGATTGCGTTGGCAATGCTTGTCGGCATATTCGCTATGACGGCGGTTGCTTTCGCAGAGCCGACAACGCCTTCCGAGTCGGGAGACGGCGATGATGCGCCCGCAGAGGAAGCGCGTCATCTGACTTTTAACGTATCCAAATTCAAAGAGTACGTCGTCGCAGAACAAGGCGACTTCTATCTCGAAATGGACCGCAGCTTTATGTTCGAGAACAAGTGGTGGGAAGATTCCTCCAAAGTTCACGAAATTTTCGATGGCATCAACTATCGGGTCCAACCGAAAGAGAACCTCAAAGACGAAGAGGGTAACGACAAGACGACGAAGTACACCGTTAAATATGACGGCGGCGAGCATTGCGCAGAGGACTATACAGTCCCCTCCGATGGCGAATACGTCGATACGCAACACTTCAAGCTTCCCACTGCGCCCTCCGCAGCCACTCACAAGGTGGAACCCGCGGAAGAAGGCGGCGAAGAGGAAAACGTCCCCTATTACTTTGCAGGTTGGCGTATAACGGCGGAAGGCGACGCACAATTGCCCGTGCATCTTGAAGGTTTGTTTGACGCAGGTGCGAATATCGCAATGCCCGAAACCAATATAACCGTTACCGCCGAATGGACGGAGAACAAGGAAGACGCCGACAATTCCGTCAAGCCCGACGACAAGATATACCTTTTGTATGTAAGCCCGAGCGGTTCCACTACGGAAGATATGAAGGATTGGAGCCGTTGCCTCGTGACGAGTACGTTCAGCCTTACCACGGACGGCGAGTGGAACTTCCGCTTTGCCGTGGTGGACGGAGAAGCGGCGAGTGAATCCGGTTACACTTTCGATTACGACGACGTCATCGCGACTACTTTCGACGAAGCGCAGAAAATTATCGACGAAGCCAACGACGCCCAAGCGGTAGTTGACGACGCGCTTGTAAAAGAAAACGACTGCACGCTTACTTTCCGCACCAAGGACACCGTCAATCCGGAGATCAAGCTGTCCACCTCTCAGGAGAACAAGCAGAATGACGGACTGACCGTCGGCACGACATATTCCGTTTCCACTTCGTTGGATATCACCGATTGCTCCGGCACGACCGTGACATACATTGTATACAAGAAGGTCGGCTCGGACGTAGAGGGCGCCGACAGTGAAGGTTGGCTGCAAATATATGACAGCAAGAGCCGCGAGGTCGCCGAAGGTTATGAGTACACTTCGGACGGCAGCAATCCCAAGGGCTGCATTTCCTCCGGCGGCGTCATCACCCCTCTCCAAGAGGACGTAACGGGTGAGGACGTCTATAAGATCGTTTATACGGTGGTGGACAATTACGGCAATCACGGCGTAAGAAAGGTCAGCGACGGCGAGAGCGCTTCCACAGACGAGTATCATCCCACGATGTTGCTCAAAGTGAATGCCGCACCCGTCAATCCCGCCAACGGCGTAAAGATCGAAGCGTGGAAGATCGTTTTGTACGTCATTGCGGGTCTTTCCGCAGTGGGCATAATCGTGTTGCTCTTCATCAAACCCAAGCAACAGACTTCCGACGCTCGCTACAATGCAAGCGCTTCCGACGAAGGTCAGCCTTCCGAGACGACCAACGGAGACTCCGACGATAAGGTAGAATAACTTATTAATATAGCAAGAGCGCCGAGCGATATGCTCGGCGCTCTTGTCGTTTACAATCAAATGATTTTGTTTGGCTCTGTGTTTGAGCGTACGCCCAATGTTGCAAATGTCGGGGTGTAGGAAGTGAACGAAATATGGTAGCCGGCTTTTATATTAAAGCGAAATCGGAACATTCACCGTCCCGACGGGCGCGCCCTTTATCCGAAGATAATAAAGTCGGCGTCCTTGTTTACTTCTATCGTGCCTATTCTGCCGGACAATCCCACAAGTCGCGCGGGATTTATCGTCCACAGCTTTATGGCTTCGTTGAGGGGCAGTCCGCAGTAAGTCACGGTATTTGCCAATCCTTGATAGGCGTCCTCCGTATCGGCGGTTATACCGACTATGCGGTCGTTTTTCTTTGTCTTTACCAGCAATTTCATCACGTCACCGCCGAGATGAGAGGTATCGAATACGGTCTGACAGTAACAGTCGTGCAGCAGCGCGCTTCCGCACAGTCCCGCGTCGCGGGCGGTCAATGCGGACATATCGTTGCCCCAATCGGTCACGGCTTTTGCGCCCGCTTTCAATGCTTTCGTCACCGTATCGCCGTCGGCGTTGCTGTGACCGAGAGACACGGTCACTTTGCTGTCCGTCGCTTCGGAAATAAAAGCCAACGCGTCGGGCAGTTCGGGAGCGACGGTAATTAGTTTGATCTTGCCTTCGGCTGCTTTTTGATAGGCGAGGAACTTATCCATTGACGGCTTTTGCAGCAGTTCGCAAGGGCGGTCGCAACGGTCGGGCGCAATAAAGGGACCGTCGAGATGTATGCCTTTTATTTCGGGGTAGTCCTTGGCAAGCTCCGCTATCAGGCTCAGACTGCGGCACAGATTGTCGTCGGTATCCGCTTTCAACGTCGGAAATACCGTCCCAACGCCGTGCGCTATGCAGTACTCCATTATTTTCTTCATTCCATCTTTGTCGGCGGTGTTGAAGTCGCAGCCGTTTGCGCCGTAACAGCATATATCCGTCAATGCGGGCAGTATGTAGCGATTGGAGCAATCCGTAACTTCCGTTTGTTCGTCGGCAATTATTTCCGGCGCGATCTCTATTATCCTGCCGTGATTTGCAACTATATCCGTCTTTATAAGCCTGTCGCCGATGAGCGCGCGGCCGTTTTTGTACAGTATCATATCGTCTCCTGTTTATCGCTTATCCTCAGCACAAAGCATTTGAGGTAGTGCGTTTCGTCTGCCGACAGCAACGTCGGGTGATCGGGCGCTTGCGAACGGACTTCCAGACATTGCGCCTGTTTTCCGCTGCGCCGCGCCGTTTCCGCGAGCATTTTTTCAAATGCCGCATTGGATACATAGTGCGAGCAACTGCAAGTGACGAGATATCCGCCGTCTCTTATCAGTTTCATCGCCAGCATATTGATGTCGGAGTAACCTCTCAGGGCGTCCTGCGTTTCGTTGGCGGTTTTGGTAAAGGCGGGCGGATCCAGCACGATACAGTCGAATTGTCTGTTCTGCTTGCGGTATTCGCGCAGCAATTGAAATACGTCGGCGCATACCGCGTCGATATTGTTCAGTCCGTTAAGTTCGGCATTTCTGCGCACGTTGGACAGAGCAAATTCCGACGCGTCTACGGCAGTGACTCTTTCGGCAACGACCGCCGCATTCAGAGCAAAGCCTCCGCTGTTACAGAAGCAATCCAGAACTTCCCCCTTTGCATACCTTCTCAACGCCAACCTGTTTTCTTTTTGGTCGAGGAAGTACCCCGTTTTTTGTCCGTTGACAATGTTGACTGCCATTTTCAGACCGTTTTCTTCTATTTCCGCCCATTCGGGCACCTCGCCGTACAGCAAGCCTTTTTCTTCCGGCAAGCCTTCCTTTTGACGAACGGACACGTCGCTGCGTTCGTATATGCCCTTGGGAGCAAATTCTTTTACGAGTTCGTCTACGATGGACGCTTTGCGCAGATACATTCCCAACGACAGTATTTGCACGGACAGATAGTCCGCATATTTGTCTACTATCAGCGCGGGCAGCCCGTCTGCTTCGCCGAATATCGCACGGTAGGCGTTGTCATAGCCGAGTTCCGTCCGACGTCGGTGCGCAAGGCGTATGCGTTCGGCAATAATGTTGTCGCAATCCGTTCTGTCGTCGCGTATGAATATGCGCACGAGTATCTTGGACGCGTGATTGATGAATCCGCGACCAATGTATTTGCCGTCGTATGTGTATACCGTGGCAAGACTGCCGTTTTTGTCCTTGCCTTCGATACGGGCGACTTCGTTCGCGTACACCCAGGGGTGTCCGTCCTCTATGCGTCGCTGTTCGCCTTTTTTGAGATAAATTGCATATGGCATATAGGTAATTATAATATATCCCGCTAAAAAAATCAACCCAGTTGACGGCGGACGACACAGGCATTTTCGTGCGGTCGGATGGTATGCCTCATTCGCGCCCGACGTGGATCATGTAATAAAACAAAGGCATTGCATATATATTTGCAACGCCTTGTTTTTTTTTGAGATATACGCGCGTTTTGCCCGTATTTCAGATAGATGTTCTCGATATCATATCCACCGCGTTCAACAGCGAATAGCACTCCTCCTTGGCGGTGACGCAGCTGACCGAGGCACGCACGACGCCCTGTTCCGATGTCCCGAGATATTTGTGCATAAGAGGAGCGCATTGCAGTCCTCCGCGCACAGCCACGTCGTACCGTTCGGCAAGCAAGTCCATTATTTCGGCACTGTCCCGTTTGCCGATGTTGAAAGCGACTATTCCGCTGCAATTGGGGCGCGAGTATACCGTAACGCCGGGGATTTTTTTCAGACCGTTCAATATCGTGCTTTGCATTTCCGTCACATTTTCGCGGTTTTGTTTCCAATTGCGCAGCCACCAATCCAACCCTGCGCCCATAGCCAATATCGCGGGGCAGGGCAGAGTACCGCTTTCGAGGCAATCGGGCACCGTGGACGGTTGGTAGTAGAGGTGACTCTCCGTGCCCGTTCCGCCGAACATAATGGGGCGCGGTATGCAGCGTTTGTTGAATATCAGCGCTCCCGCGCCCTGCATGGCGTGCAAGCCTTTGTGCGCGGCAATGGCTACCATATCCGCGTTGCACTTTGCCATATCGAGGGGAAAGTACCCGATGCTCTGCGCGCAATCTACCAATAATTTCAGATTGCGTCGCTTGGTCACTTTGCCGATATCCGTTATGTTTTGCGCGGTGCCCGTGACGTTGCTTGCGTGAGATACGCACACGAGGTATGTATCGGGGCGTATCAGACGTTCGATCTCTTCGGCGGTTATTTCTCCGTTCTCGTCAGGTTGCGCCACCGAGACCTCGACGTATCCTTTTTTCTTCAATTGCATCACGGGGCGCAGCACGGAATTGTGTTCCGTAGCGGTGATGATTATATGTCCGCGTTGAGCCGTTCCCAATACGGCAAGGTTAAGCGCAGCGGTGCAGCCCGCGGTGAACGCGACGTGCAGTTCGCTGTCGTTATTAAGCACGAGGTGCAGTTTGCGGCGCGTTTCGTACAGCTTTTGTTGCAGCATAAGCGACAGCTTGTTGCCGCTGCGGTTGGGGTTGTAAGGGTATAATGTCAGGCTGTCGCGCACGGCGTCGAGTACTTCCTGCGGTTTGTAATTGGTAGTTGCGGCATTGTCGAGATAAATCATATGCTTACGCTCACTTTTTTCCACTGTTGTCAGTAGTATATTTTATGGGGATATTTCCGTCGTATGTCACAGCTTGTCGCTACATAAGGAGAAAATTATGGAATATGTTTTAGCGGTATACCGCTCGCGCAACGTGAGCATAAAGGCGTACAATCTTTTGCTGCGCAACGGATTTACATGCGCGCTCGTATCCACTCCGCGCGCGGCAGGCGTCGGATGCGGGCTTTCTGTCAAGTTTGCCCGAAGCGACTTCGACCGCGTAAGAAACGTGCTTCAAAGCGCCGAAACTTTTGCGGGATTCTTCCTTTACCGCATTACCTACTCGGGCGGTACGCTCACCCGATTGTGAAAAGAGCGCAAACTGTTGAAAATTTACGGCGAATGGGGTATAATGTATTCGGTTAAGGTTGCGCAAAGGCAACCTCGGGGGATACATTGTACCCTTCCCTTTTGTAGGAGTACCAAGGAAAACTATGACTGATACCAAAGCAATATTGGAGATACTTGCGCGCGACTTTCCCGATCCCAAGAGCGAACTTTGTTTCCACTCTCCCTACGAGTTGATAGTCGCCGTCATACTGTCGGCGCAATGCACCGACAAGCGCGTCAATACCGTTACGCCCGCGTTGTTTCGCGAGGCCCCCACCGTGCAGGCGCTTGCCGCAATGCCCGTAGAACGGTTGGAGACGTTGATACGATCCTGCGGATTTTATCACGCCAAGGCGGCTCACCTCAAAGAAATGGCGCAAGACGTCGTGGAGCGTTTCGGCGGACGAATACCCGATACCATCGACGAGTTGCAGACGCTTTCCGGCGTGGGACGCAAGACTGCCAACGTGGTGTACGCGGTGGGATTCGGCGGACAGGCGATCGCCGTGGATACGCACGTTTTCCGCGTATCCAACAGATTGGGGATAGTGTGCGCCGACAACGTATCGGACACGGAAAAACAACTTATGCAAGCCATTCCGCGCGAACAGTGGGCGGACAGTCATCATTACATATTGTTGCACGGCAGATATGTCTGCAAGGCGCGCAAACCTTTGTGCGACAGCTGTTCGCTAAGGGACTATTGCAAGTATTACAAGGACAATGAAAAGCGTTGAAGATTTCAACTTAATAAAGGAAAGCGCGCGTTGCCTGCGCTGTTCCCGTCCCGGCTGCGTATCGTCTTGTCCCGTAGGCAACGACATACCGAGTTTTCTGCAATTGGCGCGTCAGGGGGACGCGCGCGGCGCGGTGCAGCTTATCGGACATCCTTTCGGAGAAATATGCGGCTATGTGTGTCCGCATGAAAGTCAGTGTCAGGGCGGCTGCGTGCTTGCCCGCAGAGGACGCCCCGTATTGACGGGAGAAGTGGAGCGCAGACTCTTTGCCGACAATCCCTACCTCGTAACCGTACGCGGCGACGCGGCGGCAAATACAAGCGTCGCGGTGGTGGGCGGCGGCGTATCGGGACTGACCTTCGCCGTCAAGATGTACGAGCAGGGCGCGGACGTTACCGTATTCGAGAAGGACGAACTGCTCTCCACGTTGAGACTCATTCCGGAATTCCGTTTGCCGAGAGCGGCGATAGATCGCGTCGTGGATTGCGTGGAGGATAAGTTCCGCTTTGTACGCCGTCGTGTAGACAGCGAGCTGCTGCGACGCATTGCGGACGATTACGACGTCGTGTATCTTGCTTCGGGCGCGTCCCGTTGTTACGGTCTTAATATCCAGGGCGAAGATTTTGCTACCCCATATAGCGATTTTCTCAACAAAAACGGAGCTTTTCTCAACGGAGACGGCGATCTCCGCGGCAAAAAGGTTATCGTTATAGGCGGCGGCAACACGGCGATGGATTGCGCGCGTTCGGCACGACGTCTCGGCGCTCGTACGGCAGTCGCGTATCGCAGACGGCGTGAGGATATGCCCGCCTTCGACAAAGAAGTTTCGGCGGCTGTTTCCGAGGGAGCGGAATTTGTTTACAACGTCGCGCCTGTTTCCGTGTCGCGCGTAGGGCACGGTCTCGAACTTACTCTTGCCGAGACGGAATGCGAAGGACGCGGTAAACTTACCGTGACAGAGCGCGTCCGTACGGAGCAATGCGACGTTATCGTGACGGCGCTTGGCAGCACGTTCGACGACAGTATCGTCGAAGGACTTGACGACTTGACGGGATCGGAAAAATTTTTTATAGGCGGAGACGCCGACGGCGGCAAAACAGTTGCTCGGGCGGTTGCCGACGCAATGAGAGTGGCGCGGATTGTTTCGGAAAAAACGTGCGGCAAATAGGAAAAACATATGTTCATAGACAAGGTAAAAATTTATATCAAATCGGGCAACGGCGGCAACGGTTCCGCCAGCTTGCATACGGAGAAGTACGTCAATAACGGCGGACCGGACGGCGGGGACGGCGGCAAGGGCGGAGACATTATTTTCGTCGCCACATCCGCGGAAAACACGCTCAACCAATTTCATTATCAGAAGCACTTCCGCGCGGGCGACGGCGAGAACGGCGGCAGACAGCGTTCTTTCGGCAAGCAGGGTGCGGACGTCGTCATCAAAGTACCCGTCGGAACCGTTATCAAGAACTCCGACGGAGACATAATAGCGGATATGTACGAGGACGGTCGGCGCGAAGTCGTTCTTCGCGGCGGCAATGGCGGCAGAGGCAATTGGCATTTCAAGACGTCGCGCAGGCAATCTCCGTCTTTTGCGGAACACGGCGTCAAGACGGCGGAGTACGAGGTGATACTCGAACTCAAAACGATAGCGGACGTCGGCTTGGTGGGTTTTCCCAACGTCGGCAAGAGTACGTTGTTGTCGGCGGTATCCGACGCCAAGCCCAAGATCGCCAATTACCACTTCACGACGCTAAGTCCCAACCTCGGCGTGGTGAAGTATTACGATACGACGTTCGTAATGGCTGATATTCCGGGACTTATCGAGGGGGCGAGCGACGGCGCGGGACTCGGATTGAGTTTTTTGCGGCACATCGAGCGTACGAGATTGTTGGTACACGTCCTGGATATTTCCGGCAGCGAAGAGCGCGATCCCGTATCGGATTTCGAGTTGATAAACAACGAGATATACAGTTACGACGCCGATTTGAAGAAGCTCCCGATGATCGTCGTCGCAAACAAAATGGATATGCCCGATGCCGAAGTCAATCTCAAACGTTTTTGCGACAAGTACGGCGACAAGTATACCGTTATCCCTATGACGACCGTAATACACGAGGGCGTCGACGAACTTATCGAAGCAGTGGCAAAGACTTTGGAAACGCTTCCTCCTGCGCAACCGATGGCGTTTACTCCCGTCAAGTTGCAGAAAGAGGCGGACGACGGCTTTGCGATAGACATCCTGTCCGATAACGTGTATGAGGTGACGGGCGGTCTGGTGGACGAGCTGTGCCGCAAGGTTAATCTCGATGACTATGACAGTTTCAGATATTTTCAGAAAGTACTGCGCGACAAGGGCGTCATAGCCGCGTTGCGAAAGCAAGGCGCCTCCGACGGCAGCACGGTAATTGTGGGCGATATCGAATTTGAATTTATCGATTAACAGAGGGATAAGCAATGATAACAACCAAGCAAAGAAGCAAACTCAAATCTCTTGCCAACACGCTCAGACCTATTGTCACCGTCGGCAAGGAAGAACTTACCGACAACATTCTCAACGAGATCGCCGTGGCGCTGTATCACCGCGAATTGGTCAAGGTAGCTTCGCTCAAAAGTTGCGAGACTCCCGCGCGCGTTATGTGCGAGGAAACGTGCCGACGTCTCGGTTGCGAACCCGTGTTGTGCATAGGCAATCGTTTCGTGGTGTATAAGCGCAGCGACAAGGAAGGCATAGAACACATAGAGATATGAAGATATGCGTATTTGCCGATTTTCACGGAGACGTCGCCGCCGTACGCCGCGCCGCGGATATTGCGCGTAAGGAACAACCCGATAAGACGGTGGTGTGCGGGGATATTTTCGGTCGGTCGGACGGCGCGGAAATAGCGCGTATTCTCGGAGATATGGAGAGCGTGCTGTATTTGATAAAAGGCAATAACGATTGGTATTCGGCAACGCGTTTTCTCGACGGGTTGGAAGACAACGCCGTCATGTACCACTTCGGAAGGACGCTCTTTTTCACGCACGGCGACCGTTACAATGCCCTTCGTATCCCGCCCGTTCTGAACAAGGGCGACGCGCTCATACACGGACATACCCATATGGCGAGTTTGCGCCGTATCGAAGGGCTGTACGTGTGCAACGTCGGTTCTCTTGCCCGTCCGCGCGACGGCGTGCCGAGTTATTTGTTATTGGACGACGCGGGAGCCGCTATTAAAACAGCCGACAGCGAAGTCCTGTCTCGTATCGATTGGGATTGAATTATTTTGCAGACTTATCGGTCTGCTTTTTTTTCGTTAAATCTTGCCGATTGACATACAAAATGTCACAATTTTCTTATGTCTTACGTTAACAAGCTGTTTTCTTCACGCAAAATATACGATCTTAACGCCGCGGACGCGCTTTTTGTCAAGGCGATGCGCGGTCGTAACAGCGTACGGCTGTATGCGGACGGATTGAAGGGTATGTATCCGTTGCGCGAATATACGAAAACAGCGGTCGATTGAAAAAAATTATGGCAGCATAAAACAATCCTATACTGTCGAATTTTTTTCAAAATATTGCCTAAACGGGAATATTATGATATACTGTACATATTGTAAAAATTTTTTTGGAGGACAATCTCTATGCAATATTCACACGAAGTAGAATTGATGCAATGCGTAAAGAAGGGATGCAATCACGGTCCCGCGCCCATCCCCGAAGAAGGCAAGTGGGTAGCTGCAACGCAAATCAAGGATATCAGCGGTCTCACTCACGGTTGCGGATGCTGCGCGCCTCAACAGGGCACATGCAAGCTGACGCTCAACGTCAAGGAAGGCGTCATTCAGGAAGCGCTTGTCGAGACTATCGGCTGCTCGGGAATGACTCACTCTGCGGCTATGGCTGCGGAGATACTGCCCGGCAAGACCATTCTCGAAGCACTCAATACCGACCTGGTATGCGACGCCATCAACGTCGCCATGCGCGAACTGTTCTTGCAGATAGTGTACGGACGTACGCAATCGGCGTTTTCCGACGACGGTCTGCCCATCGGCGCAGGACTCGAAGATCTCGGCAAGGGGTTGAGAAGTCAGGTAGGTACGATGTATTCCACCGCCAATAAGGGACCTCGCTATCTGGAAATGGCAGAAGGATACGTTACCCGTCTGGCATTGGACGAAGGCGGAGAGATCATCGGTTACGAATACGTCAATATGGGCGTTATGATGAAGCTCATCGGCGAAGGCGTAGACGCAAACGAAGCTCTTGCCAAGGCAAAGAAACACTACGGACGTTATGAAAACGCCGCCAAATATATTGTTCCGCGCAATGAGTAAGGAGGATAGAGCAATGGCAGTTACTTTTGAAGGTTATGAAAGAAGAATAGACAAGATCAACTCCGAACTCGCAAAGTACGGACTTAAAGACCTTGAAGAAGCGCGCGATCTGTGCCTTTCTCACGGCGTCAATGTGGAAGAAATCGTCAAGGGAGTTCAACCCATCGCATTTGAGAATGCCGTTTGGGCTTATACTTTGGGCTGCGCAATCGCATTCAAGAAGGGCGTAAAAAACGCGGCGGAAGTCTCCGAATGTATAGGTTTGGGACTTCAAGCTTTCTGCATACCGGGCAGCGTCGCCGATCAACGCAAGGTGGGACTCGGTCACGGCAATCTCGGCGCAATGCTGCTTCGCGAGGAGACGGATTGCTTCGCTTTCCTTGCCGGACACGAATCTTTCGCCGCGGCGGAAGGCGCGATAGGCATCGCCCGTAACGCCAACAAAGCACGCAAGAAACCCCTGCGCATTATTCTTAACGGTCTCGGCAAAGACGCCGCGTATATCATTTCGCGTATCAACGGTTTCACATATGTACAGACCAAGTACGATTACTATACAGGCGAACTGACCATCGTCCGCGAAGTACCTTTCTCGGACGGCGAGCGGGCAAAGGTCCGTTGCTACGGTGCAGACGACGTCAATGAGGGCGTTGCGATAATGCGTTACGAGAAGGTGGACGTTTCCATCACGGGCAACTCCACCAACCCCACGCGTTTCCAACATCCCGTTGCGGGCACTTACAAGAAGTGGTGTCAGGAGAACGGCAGAAAGTACTTCTCCGTTGCAAGCGGCGGCGGTACGGGACGTACTCTTCACCCCGACAACGTAGCCGCGGGTCCCGCTTCTTACGGCATGACGGACACTATGGGACGTATGCACAGCGACGCGCAGTTTGCGGGCAGCAGCTCCGTTCCCGCTCACGTCGAGATGATGGGACTTATCGGTATGGGCAACAACCCGATGGTCGGCGCCACCGTAGCGTGCAGCGTTGCCGTCGCTTTGGCAAAATAATTTTGGCTCTATGGCAAATGTTGGGGTGAAGGAAGTTTATAAAGAAAAATAAGCCTGTTTTACCCCAACATTATGCCATTAAAGCCGCCGACCAAACGCAAGTCTGTACGGTTGACTGCGCAACCGACCCCTGACGGGGCGCAAGCGCAGACTTGGTCGGACTTCGTCACAACTTTCGCTTGACGTTACCGCTTGTACAAGCACAAGCGGTGCCAACGTCGCTCGGTTGTTCCTCGCCCGCACAAGTTTCATTTTTCAACTTGTGCGGGTACCCTTGTAGCCGAGGACACCTCGGCTTGCATTATTTATACTTTCGGCGGGGAGTAGCATGCCCCGCCATCCCCCGCAAGGGCTGCAAGCGCCGCACAGGTCGCCGCTTGCAACGGAATTTTCGCTTTGTTCGCTGCTATGCGCGACACGCGCATCTCCGCGCGCTCAAATTCCGATTTGATATGGAAGTCGACTCCTGTATTTCGTTTACTTTTGCACCCCGACACTGCTTACAGAACCAACATCGATTTACTGTATTAAAGGACTTTCGGTTACGAAGGTCCTCGTTTTCATAGTCTATTGTTTCCTTGCCGCAATGCTTCTTTTGCCCGCAAGTATCGATAATTTATGTTTTTGTAGAAAATTAAAGTATTTTTATAATTTGCTTAATTTTTATGCCAAACAATAGATATATATTTATTTAGGGTTTTTTTATGTAAAGCCTTGCGTTCGGATTATTTAAGTTTTATAATAAAGTAAATTTTGTCGTTTTTTGTAGTTTGAGGTATTTATGAAAAATTACAAAATAAAGTTGTTGATGACTTTTGTCGTTCTTGCGGCGATACTTTGCGCAAGCGTGCTGTTGCTTGCCGCCTGTCACGATAAGACGCCGCCTACGCCTAACCCGCCTACGCCCGATCCCCCGACGCAGGGCGACGCTCACGTTCACAATTACAAGGAAACGGTGTATCCTGCGACTTGTACGGAACCGGGGTCAAGAGTTTACGAATGCGGTTGCGGCGACAGTTACAGCGAGATTATACCTTCGCGCGGGCACGACTTGCAATGGACGTTTGCCGAGGGCGGTGCGGAGCATTGGCAAGCATGCTCTCGTTGCGACTATGAGACGGCGCACGAACGGCACGATTTTGCCCAAGTCGTCCAAGTGCACAAACAACCCACCTGTACCGAAGAAGGCTTGCAGACTGTCCAATGCAAATGCGGTTCTGTGCGCTCTCAGACAATTTCCAAATCCGCTCACAGCTATACGGCAAGCAATTTCGACAATGTATCCCATTGGACGGAGTGTTCATATTGCCATAAAGAGCAGCCGGACAGTCGCGCGGCGCACGTTTACGACATAGTGGTCGAATCGACGCCTTCAACCTGTACCGAAGCGGGCAGCGTGGTAACGAAATGTAATTGCGGCGCCCTTCATACAGAGCAATCGCCTCTTGCCGATCACAGTTACCAATTGCAGACCGACGAGGCGGAGCATTGGCGTCAATGCGTTCAATGTCAGTCGGTAGAAGAGGGCAGTCGTGCAGCTCACAGCTACGACAAGTTGGTAGAAGAGACGACGTCCACCTGCGTCGAACGGGGCAAGCGAGTCACCGCGTGCAGTTGCGGTCGTCAACATACCGAGCTGTCGGAGCTTGCTTCGCACAACTATGCAAATTATCTGTATTCCGAGGCGGAGCATTGGCGTATATGCGTCAATTGTCAAGCGGAAGATCCGACTTCCCGCGCGGCGCATACGATGGTCAGACAGTCTCTGCGCCAACCGACTTGCACCGACGACGGCGTTGAGAGCAAACTGTGCGTCTGCGGCAAAGAAGAGGAAGTTATCCTCGACGCTGTGGGGCATAGTTACGATTACGACAATGTGTACGATACGGGAAATGAAACAGGTCACCTGTTCAAATGCGTCAGATGCGACTCTACGGAGCGCCGAGAACACACTTTTGTGCCGTGCGATTGTCCCAACGGTTATGCCAAGCCCGCCACATGCGGAAAGAGCGGTCATTCCGACGAGAAGTGTACCGTCTGCGATTATCTCAAAGAAACGCGCATTCCGGCAACGGGACAACACACTCCGTCCTCGATTTACCGCTCCAACGGCACTCACCATTGGAAAGAGTGTACCGTATGCAAAGAAAAATTGGATGAGGCGCAGCACTCCGATTGGCAGACTGTCGTCACCAAACAGCCCACCTGTACCGAAGCGGGCAGGGAGGCGGAGCAATGCGCCGTTTGCAAATATCAGCGCAGCTCCGGGTCCGTCGGCGCAACGGGTCACAAATTTGACTATGTCGAGGAGTCAAGGAAGGCTCCCACCTGCACGCAGGACGGCAGTATAGACAAGGTGTGTTCCGTTTGCGGTTTCAAGGAGACGGAACTGATCAAGACCGACGGTCACCAATGGGGTACGGAATGGTTCAGCGACGCAGGCGGACATTGGCACAAATGCACCGTCTGCTTTACGGAACAGAGCAATCACGGCAGTCACGATTTCAGACAAACCGAGTATCATGATGCCACATGTACAACAGACGGCTGCAAGATAGAGCGATGTTCCGCTTGCGATTACGAGAGGGAAACCGTCGTAAAGGCTCACCACGCGTGGGTAAGTTCCGACGATGGGCGCAAGGACGCCACTTGTACGGAGTACGGCAGTCATACAGAGTATTGCGACAAATGCGGCGAAACGCGCACCGTCATTGACGAACAGCTCGGCTATGCGGACCACGACGTAGAGTATTTCGACGAGAAACCCTGCACCGACAGCGAGAGAGGGTGGATCCGTCATTGGAAATGCAAAGTTTGCGGAAGATATTTCTCCACCAAGGATTGTCACGAAGAACTTGACGAATCTCAGGTATATATTTATCCGACCAAGGTCATCAAGGTGGACAGCATCGGCGAGCTCGTAAGCATTGCAACGGAAAATTTCTCCGAGGAGGCCAGCACCGATTATTATCAGATAACCGCCCAAGTGATCTCTGCCTACGGAGACGTCCTGCAATTGCGCGACGGTCAGTCTTACTACATCGTTGATGTCCAATTGGCGGAAGCCAATTATTCGATACTCGCAGGCGACACAGTCACAGTCAAAGGCTTTTTGTATGCGGAAATAGAGGAGGGCAGTTCTCCGCAGGTCGGACTATGTGAGGCGGTCATCGTATCCGTCGAACAGACCGACGACGAGATAGTATCTCTGTTTGTCAAGGTTTCCGTCTCGGCGGGCAAGCCCACGCTGTATGCGACATCGGAGACGGGAGAATTTTTCGGCTTGGTGAATTACGGCACCGTTGGCGTAACCGATTATTACAACCAATTGATGATCGGCGAGAAACTTACGTTCTATTTCTCCGATTACGGAGACAAGAACGGCGTCAAATCGTTGGTAAGCAGATTGGTCATCAACGGCAAATCCTATACAATGACCGACGGCATATTGGAGATCACTGTGGAAGAAACGATCAATGCGGAGTTCGAGTTCTCGCAATATCGCAGCAACGTCGTCGTTATCACCGAGATAGCCACCGATACCGACGGCGACGCAATATCCGTCGACCCGTATATAACTTATCGGCATGTAAACGGGCGAAACGCATACGCCGACAACAGGCTGTATGCTAATTCGTACCTGCGTTTTACCGTAGTAAACGCGTATATTACGAGAGTGGAAATAGAGTTCGCCGATTACAACATAGACGAAGTTCGGGCAAGCAATATATTCAGACTCGGCTTCAACGCCGACAATATTGCGGCATATACTTTCGATTGGTCGGGGACCACGGCGAAGAAAGAGTTTTCAAGCAGCCTCGGATTGACCTACTTCGAGTATTACGCGGCGGCGCAGGCGCGCGTCAAATCCGTCAAGATACATTACGAAACTTACAACACCTGATAGCAAAAAAAAGATGAGCCTCCATTCTTTGTCGGATGTTCGGTTAAAATTATCAAGCGGTTTGGCAGTCAGTCAAGCCGCTTTTTAATCTGAATGTCTTTCTTTTGCGTGCAGTCGTATTGTGAAATTCGTGCAAGCGAATACGCGAGACGGCGTTTTGTTTCAATAAAAATTTGTGAAAAAAGCAACCGCAGATAGCGATTGCCGAAATAAATTATGCAAGAGAGCCTCTCTTTGCCAAGGTAATTAAGCGGCGGTTTAGCTCTCCGATAACGTCGGTTGGGCGTAAATTGCCGGCGGATACCTTGTTGCCGCAATTATTCGAGGTAGTTGGCGCGCAGTTTGTCAATGTCGTTCTGCGTTACGCCGCAGTATGACAGAAAGTTGTCCACGCTGCCGAATTTCCCTTCGATCTCGCTCCAAAAGCTGTCCAGATAGCTTTGTTCCACAAGCAGCATCGATTTTACCAGAGCCATACGTTCTTCCGCCACATAGGGACGCACTTTTGCAAGTATGCTTTGAGCGTGTTCATTCACCTGAACGTTGGTTTCGAGGTAATCGTCGGTTATCGCTTCTCTGCTTGCGCCCAGACAGTGAAGTAGCAAAGCGGTGCAGGTGCCGCAGCGATCCTTTCCGCCCGTACAATGCCACAGCGTCGCGCCGTCAACGGGGTCGTCAGCCAATATTTTGAGAAATTCGCCGTAGCCCTTGCGGCTGTGCGGATCTTTGGCAAATTGGCGGTAAAGTATGCGCATATGTTCGATGGGCGTTTCTCCTCTGGCGATCATACGGTCGACGCCCGCTTGCAGTTTGACGGCTATTTGCGGACCGTCCAGCGTCTCGTAACTGATACCGAAGGTGGTGGCGCTCATTATGGATACGTTGAGCGTTTGCACGCCCTCGATAAATCCGTCCGGGTGATTGGATATTTCCGTCGGCGTACGCAGATCTATTATGCGCCGAAGGCGTCTCGCCTTCAATGCGGCTATATCTCTGTTTGTCACTATGCTCAGATGTCCCGAGCGTATCAGACGGTTGGGCTGCACTGTGCCGTATGCCGTCGATATGCCGCCGAGGTCGCGCGCATTGGCGACTTGTTCAAGGTTTATAGTCATTTGCCCGTCCTAATTGAGTTTCTTTTTGATGCCGTCGATTATCATATTGATGGCTATCTCGTTGTGACCGCCTTGCGGAATTATCAGATCGGCTTTTGCCTTGGACGGCTCCACAAATTGCTCGTGCATCGGCTTGACGGTGGTAAGATATTGGTCTATTACCGATTGCATCGTGCGTCCGCGTTCGTTTACGTCGCGCGTGAGGCGGCGGATAAATCTCACGTCGGCGGCTGCGTCCACAAACAGCTTGACGTCGCACAATTTGCACAGTTTGCTGTCCGTGTAGATGAGAATGCCCTCCACGATAATTATCTTTGCGCTCTCCATACGCTGACTTACGGGATTGCGGCTGTGAGTGGTGAAGTCGTATGTGGGGTGCATTATGGCGTTGCCTTTTTTCAGTTCCTTGATATGTTCTATCATCAACGCCGTATCCAGACTGTCCGGGTGGTCGTAATTCAGATGACTGCGCTCTTCGAGAGACAGGTCATCGTGAGGTTTGTAGTAATAGTCGTGGCTTAGCATAACCGCGTCGTTGCCGAACGCGTCGAAGAGTCTTTCCGCAACGGTCGTCTTGCCCGACGCCGTACCGCCGGCTATTCCGATAACTATTCTCATCTTTTGTCACCTCGCTCAAAGTATTGTATCATTGCAGAGCGTGTTTTGTCAACGCGTTGACCTACCGTAGAGACGATAAGTTTGTGCAAAGCGCATTATGCGGATACTTTGTGATAATTCCGTATATCAATGCGGTCGTGCGTCTTTTCAAAGGCGTTTCGGCTTGACGCGGAGTTCTCCGTCCGCCTCGGGTTTTCCGAGCGCAGAGGGCTTTGTCGTTCGCCGAAAATTGCAGAAATACAACCCTGTGTGCAGTTTCGACGCCTTGAATCGAAGTGCGGTTTAATTTATAATACGATAGAAGGGGTATAATAACCGTATGAAAACTTTTCTTAAAGCGGCGTATATGATTTTGCTTTTGGTCGCCATCGCTGCGTTGGCGGCGTGTACGCCCGACGACGGTCCGTCCTACGTTAAACCGCAGCCGGATCCTCCCTCGGACGAAATTCAAAGTCGCGTCCAAGCGGTAGACATTCCCTCCGGCGTGGACAGATACTCCGACGTGTCCGTTCAATTGGAGGATACTCCTTTGCCGCTGTATCGCGTAATGGTCAATCCAAGTCAACGTTGGCAGGGCGACGCTCCGCAGAGGATAGCCACGGGCGCGGGATATTTTTCTTTGGAGGGCAAGGTGAACGTCAAGGTCACTTTTCCCTTCGCCGTGACGTCCGCATCCGTCGTCCGTCCGCTGTCTGCGGGGGTGACGGTCTCCGCCGAGGGCAATAGTCTCCGTTTCGTGTTGAGCGGCAGCGGCAACTATACGGTGGAACCCTGCCCCGAAGGAGAGACGGCTCCGGACGGATACAAAGCGATACATCTGTTCGTTTCGCCCATTGCCGAGCAAGCGCTTCCCGACGGCAAAGTTATCACCTTCGAGAGAGGATTGCACACTTCCGCAAACGACGACAGGATATCTTCCGCCGACGAAGTGGTGCTTTCTTCGGATACGACCGTATACTTTGAAGAGGGTGCTGTGGTGCGAGCGCGTTTCGTTGCAAACCGCGCGCAAAACATAACTCTTTGCGGCAGAGGGATAATAGACGGTTCGACATTTGTGAGAAATGCAAATACGGGACAGGTAAAGGTACCGTTGGACTTCAATTACTGTTCCGACGTAACGCTTAAAGATTTTTCCGTTCTGGACCCTGCCGGTTGGTGCGTCAATTTCTATTTCAACAGTAATTGCGCGATAGACGGTATCAAGATCATCTCTTCGCGCAGCAACGGCGACGGCATTTCGCTGCAATCCTGCACCGATGTGGAAGTGTCGGGCTGCTTTGTGCGCAGTTGGGACGACAGTCTTGTCGTCAAGAATTATCCCGAGTGGTCGGATCGCAGCAAAGAGGGCGCCACGCGCAATATCGTTTTTCGCAACTGCACGCTGTGGACGGATCTCGCGCAGAGTATGGAGATAGGATACGAAACCGTCGGAGAACAACTTTCCGACGTGACGTTTAAGGATATTACCGTATTGCACAATTACCACAAGCCCGTGATAAGCATTCACAACGGCAACAACGCCCGCATTCGCAACATATTGTTCGACGGCATAACGGTGGAATCCGCCCTGATGGGGCGAGGCGACGCGGGATCCAACAATCAACTTGTGGAGATCGCCAACCTGTACAGCGCCACCTGGTCGGATCAGCACAAGGTGACGCCCCTCGGCAGCATAGAGGGCGTTACCGTTCGCAATCTCACCGTCTTGGACGGCAATCTGTTGTTGCCCATCGATATCCGCGGCTGTACGGACGTTCGCCCGGCATATCGTGGCAGCGTACACAGAGTAAACGACGTCGAACTCGTCAACGTGTGGATCAAGGGCAAACCCCTTACGGAAGATTACGAACAGTTGCGGTGCAATCAATATGCAAGCGTCGTCGTGCAGGTCGGCGAATCGGCATACACGGTGCCCTTTGTCGCGGATAAAACCGCCGACGAGCTGTCTCGTTACACCGACGTCGCCTTGGTGACGTTCGGATAATAAGTTAAAGTGATTTTGCGGCAGAAGCCGCAAACGGAGGAATATATGGCAAGTCTCAATCTGTCTCACATTTACAAAGTGTATCCCAACGGCAAGAAAGCCGTCGACGACTTTTCTATGGACATCGCCGACAAGGAATTTATCGTATTCGTCGGACCGTCCGGCTGCGGCAAATCCACTACGCTCAGGATGATAGCCGGTCTGGAAGAAATAACCGCGGGAGAGCTGCGCATAGACGGCGTCGTGGTCAACGACGTGGAACCGAAGGATCGCGATATAGCGATGGTGTTCCAGAATTATGCGTTGTATCCGCATATGACGGTCTATCAGAATATGGCGTTCGGACTAAAATTGCGCAAGCTCGGCAAAGAGGATATAGATCTCAAAGTGCGCGAAGCGGCGGAGATATTGGGCATTACGGAGTATCTGGACAAGAAGCCCAAGGAAATGTCGGGCGGACAGCGTCAGCGCGTAGCTTTGGGACGCGCGATAGTTCGCAACCCCAAGGTAATGCTTTTGGACGAACCGCTCAGCAACCTCGACGCCAAGCTGCGTACCGCAATGCGCTCGGAGATATCCAAGCTGCATCACAAATTGCAGACCACCTTCATATACGTCACTCACGACCAGGTGGAAGCGATGACCATGGGTACGCGCATAGTGGTGATGAAGGACGGCGTCATTCAGCAAATCGACACTCCGCGCAACCTGTACCGTTTTCCTTGCAACAAGTTTGTGGCGGGCTTTATCGGCACGCCTCAAATGAACTTTTTCGAGGGAAGACTGCTGCAACGCGGCGACGTTGTCAATATCTCGTTGGATAACACGGCCGTCTCCGTCGACGCGCCTATCGGATTATTTGACAAGACGGACAGAGCCTATCTCAACGGCGACAAAAAGGTGTTTATCGGATTGCGCGCGGAGCATATTTCCGTCGATCCCGACGCCCATCCTTATCGCGCCAAGTGCCGCGTATCCCACGTCGAGGAACTCGGCACGGACTGTCAGGTATATGCCGACTTCGATCTCGACGGCTCGGATACCGTCGCTGAGAGTCCCACGCGCGTGATAGTCAAGGCGCCGGCAGGCAGTTGGTACGACGCCGACAGCATTATCGACGTGTCGTTGGATCTCGATCATATGCACCTGTTCGACACGGAAACGGAAAATACCGTTGCGCCGCGTATCCCCGAAGAAGTCGTCGTCGACGGCAGGATAGAGGGCGGCAAGCTCAGTCTGCTCGGCAGCGAAATATTACTGCCTTCCGCTTTCGACGCGTCGGAGGGCGACGTCAAGGTGCATATCCCCACAAACGCCGTCCGCCTCGGAGGGGATATCGCCGCTGTCGTGCGCGAAGAAGAGGATGTCAACGGTCGGATACTCGTTCACTTGCAAGTGGGCGACAGAGTGCTGTTTGCGCTTTGCGATGAACATACGTCGCAAGAACAAGTTACGGCGGATATAGATCTCAAAAGTATCGCGTTGGAGCGCAACGGCGAAACGGTGCAGCCGCCGCTCGATCTCGTCAACAGCTTGCCCGCTCGTCTGAGCCGCCGCAAGGCAACTGCGCACAAGCAATCGGACGGCAAGACGGCGAAGGGCGCCGAGTGGGAGTATACTCTTACCGTCGCGGGATACGACCTCAACTGCTCCGCCGAGTTGGCGCAGAAACTTATCGTCGGAGGCGGCAAAAACATCTTCGACAAGGACCTGGACGTGCAATTCGATCCCTATACGGCAACGGTTGGAGAGGACGGTATCGCGGCGAGCGTACTGCGGATAGCCGATTACGGCAGGGAGTGTTTTGCGGTGTGCGCTGTCGGAGACAATACCGTAAACGTTTCCGTTCCCAAGGGCTTTGACGGCAAGGAGCTTAGACTTGTACTCCGTCCCGAGCAACTTGTCGTAATGGAAAAGGCTCGCGGCATACGCCTTGCCTGATATACTTAAACGCTTCTTCGTGAGCAGTTTTGCAACCCATTTTGCAGAACTGCTCACTTTTATTTGGTGTGGAAAATATTTATAATGATATTACCCAAAATATATACGGCAAACTTTCACGAGGTGTATATGAAGAGCAGAAGAACTTTGATTATTGTTTTGGCTGTATTGGCGGCGCTTTGCGTCGTGCTTGCGGCTTGCAAACCGGACAACCCCGTGCCTACTCCACCTGCGCCGCCCGTCGTATCCGCCCGTCCCGAGCCGTCGAGAACGGTAACGGAGACCAAGTTGGTGACGTATCAGGGACCCAATTTGCTCACGACCTCCTCCAAGGTCGGCGTCAAGGTAGAGGACGAGGACTTGTTCGTTTATGAGACGCGCGTCAACCATATGCGCAGTTTCACATTCAATTATTCCGATGATACAGCGCCCGTAGTGGTATTCGATTTCGAGGGCAAGGTCAAGGTAGAATTGACCGTATACAACGCTTCCGCTCTTACGGATGTGGTGGTGCGCCCGTTGGATTACGAAGTCAAGCCGGAAGTCAACGGCAACAAGATCAGCTTCGAGCTGTCCTACACCGACAGCTACGTTGTGGAGTACAGGACGTCGTCGGACGACCTTGCCTACCGCAACGCAGTGCATATATTCGCCAACCCCATAGAGACGGACCCCGTCGATCCGGACAACGTTCCCGATGGCACGATATATCTCGGTCCGGGCGTGTGGATGGCGGACGCCATCCCCATAAGCGGAGACAATCAGACTGTGTACATTGCGGGCGGAGCCGTGGTGTACGGACAGATCCGCACGGGCAACTGCAAGAACATTACCGTGCGCGGTCACGGCATAATCTCCGGCGAGGTGTACGACCGCACGAGAGACAGCGAGTTTACTCTGCCCATCGAGATGCAGAAGGTGGAGGGATTGACGATACGCGACATCACGATACTTGATCCCGCCGGTTGGGCGGTCACGTTGTATATGTGCAAGGACGTCACGATAGACAACCTGCACATAATAACGGCGCGCGGCAACGGCGACGGCATATCCGTGCAATCCTGCGAGAACGTACACGTCACAGGCGGCTTTGTGCGCAGTTGGGACGACAGCCTCGTGGTCAAGAACGTTGACAACGCGTCCACGTCCAATATCACTTTCGACGGCGTAACCGTATGGACGGATCTTGCGCAAAGTATGGAAGTGGGGTACGAAACTTACGGCGCGTCTATGACGGATATCACTTTCAAGAATATCACCGTACTGCACAATTTTCACAAGGCGGCGATCAGTATGCACAATGCCGATCAGGCGCAGATATCCAACGTCACATATCAGAGCATTACCATCGAGGACGCGCAGATGTTGGGAGACAACCAACGCGACGGCGAAGACGACCTGCTCATAGATATGAATATCGCCTACAACACCGAGTGGACGCAGTCCGGCGGCGCGCGCGGCGCTATCAAGAACGTGGTCATCGACAACGTCAAGATATTGGAGATGGCAGACACCATCATCTGCCGTATGTACGGAGAGGGCGCCGTGAGCAATATCGAGGGCGTACACATCAGCAATATCGAGATAGAGGGCAAGAAAGCCACCTCGCTGTCGGATATCGGTCTGGAACCGGGCGTATACACAAGCGATATTACCTATGCCGAGGGAGAGACGTGTTACGGCGCGCTCAAAGCATATCCCTACAAGTTGCAGCTTGCCTCCGACGAAGTTACGCGCAGTACCCGCCAGACGACGGAACAGCGCGGCGTCGAGGTGCCCGACTTTGCCATACTCGATGTGGAGCCGAGCTATGCCGGAGTCAAAACGGACGTAAGCAACGCAACCGTACGTGCCACCTACGGTCACGGCGATACAGCCAATGCCGTTTGGAACGAAGCCACAGCAAATTCCGTTGCCGGACACGGTCTGTCCGCGCTTACGGACAACGACCGCTCGGCAAGTTGGCAATTGGACGGTTGGCGCGGCGGCGACAACGAGTTCGTGGCGATATCCTTTGACTTCGACACTGTCAAGAATATCGGATTGCTCAGACTGTTCGGCACGCTTAATTCCAATCTCGTTTCCAAGTTCAATATTGCCATCTACACCAAGACGGTTGCCGATTCCGTAGACGTGTCGGGACAGAGAACGGAGACCTGGAAGCGTCTTGTACGCGCCGGCGACTATACCATCAGCGCACAGAACAGCAATTTCACCACTATACAGATCAAGGCGGATAACTATTACGGTATACAGTTCCGCATTTACCGCAAGACGGAGCTTATGTCCCCGCTCAGTTACGAATTGGGCGAGATAGAATTCTATCCGCCGAGTCTCGTCACGGGCAAGGCCATCGTCGACAGCAGCGAACACGAGGACGTCTATCAGATAGGAAACATTCTCGACGGTGACACGTCCACTTATTACGAGACGAAGAAAGGCGTATTCCCCGCACATTTCACGGTGGATATGGGGCAGGATTATTCCGTCAAGTATATCAATCTTCACCTTCCTCCCCTTTTGTTGTGGGCGCCGCGCGACCAGGAAATCGAAATTTCCGGCAGTCACGACGGCAAGACGTTCTTTACGGTAAGAGAGAAAATGAAATGCACCTTTGACCCGACAAGCGGCAATATGGTGTCAATAGTGTTGGATGAGGCTGTCGAGATGCGCTACATCAAGATAGAATACTTCTCCAACAGCGAAGGATACGGCGGACAAATCTCCGAACTGTATGTCTACGGAGAATAAATAAACAAATAAATTTTTACGGAGGTAACAATTATGACAAAAACGAAGCTTATTGTAGCGCGTCTTGCAGTCGTCGCTATATTGATAGTTTCGCTGACGGCGATTGCCGCGTTCGCATTTGCTGACGAAGCGGCAGCCCCTCAGACAAGAGAGTTCAACAAGTCTTTCGACAGAATGTTGAACGATCTTTCCGGTACGGACGGGGTCATTCCCGCTTACCGTCACGTTGAGTGGCAAGCGGGGCAGGCGGACGACTTCAACAATGCGATTTACAAGTTGGGCAGCGAGAGTCTTACGCAGAACCTTGCAAGCATCACCCTTACGGTCAGAAGCGACAACACCCGTCTCGACGATCTGATGCTCGGTATGAGAAATACAGACAACAAAGACGAGAGTATCGCTCACCTTGATCTTGCCGATAGGGACAGCTATCCCGTCGAATTCGGCACGGGAGATGACATCGGTTCCGAATGGACGACGATGACCTTCCAATTGACCGATTGGGACTTCGATTTCAATGACGAAAGCCACACTGCATTCGACGGCAACAACGTTGTCGGTTTCCACCTTTATTCCAAGGGCGAAGCCGGTTCGTTGGACATTCAAAAAGTCGAATGTGCCAACACTTCCGGAGCGACGACCGTTTTGCAAGATTTCAGCGGAACATTCAACGCTTATTGGGATGACAGCGAGGCAGACACTTATACGAATATAGGCAGACACTATGCCATCACCGACAGTCGCGATATTGTCAGCGATGAAGCCACGAGCAATAACGCCGACGGCAAATACAGCGCCATCGTTCTTGCCGTTGCGGGTTCGGGCAGCGTAAAAGTTGCTCCCGTCAAGGCGGACGGCAGCAAGGGTACGGAAGTTGCCTGGGCAAATCTCACCGACCTTGAAGGCACGGCAGTGCCCGCTCTTACAACCGCTGTGCAGTATGTCGTTATCTCTCTCGAAAGCCTCGGCGAAACTGCTATTAAGGGCGTCGAACTTGCCGTAACAGGCGGCGAAGTAGATCTTTACGGCGCATTCTTCACCAATATGGAGACCAGACCTCCCGAAGAAGCTCCCCGTCTTGATGTTGACAGTATTTCCTATATGAGCAAGTTCGATTTCGAATACAAGTTCCCCGCGGATTGGTCTCCGTCGAGCGTGGACGCGGCGGCACAGTACGGATTCGATTATATGATCGCATACAACAACGACGCATATGTATCCGTTACCGACGGACATCTTGTCTTTGACGGCAGCGGCAACGTAGACTATATCAATGCAAAACTCAGATCCAAGACGGTAAGCGGCGGCAAGGACTATCTTGTAATCAAGTACAAGTTGGATAACGGCGCGACTTTGGATAACTTCCGTTTCGACGTAATAACTGTCGATCCGGACAATGTGGTGGGTAGAACAACCTTTTTCCACGATCTTTTGGCGTCATTTGGCACGCCTTCCGAGTCCACGCCCTATTTCTCCGACAACGGTTACAGCTATCTCGTTGTTGACATTGAAGAGAACTTTGGCGTAACCGACATCGCCGGCGTAGACCTTTACTACACGGGCGGCGGCAAACTGCTTATCGACGAGATATTCTATGTCAACAAACTTGTTCCGAAGATGAATCTTTCGGAAAACATTTTGACCGAAGATCGCACTTTCACCATAGAAGCAGGATCCGGATATCTTTACGGTACGGGTTTTGATTTGGACGGAAAGGCTCACGACGGCATTGCTGTCACGATGAAAGCTACCGAGGGAGCGACTCTTACTCCTGTTCGCTTTGAATTTGCCGGCACAGGTGCTACCCGTTGGTTCCGTCAAAACGATGAAGGCGTATTGCGTGATATTTATGGCAATATGTTCCCCGATGTCTCCACCGAGGAGCAAACCTACATTATCGATTATGCACAGTCCGGTATCACCGGTGCGGCGACAAATCTGCATTTCCACACCTATAAGCTTGATACAGCCGTGACCTACACGATCACATCTATTCAATATGTTGATTATGTAAACGATTATGACACCACCGATGAAGTGCTTGCGCAAGATTTTGCAGGCAAGGAATTTACCGCGCCCGCCGCGGGATATCAATATGTCGGTTGGGCAAGCGGCGAAGCGCGCACAGGTATGGACTACGCCATTCTCGAAGTGGAAGGCGATATCTCTCAACTTCGTATACAGTTTGATGGCACATATCTTTGGATATCGGAAAACGAGGCAGGAAGTCTCTTAGACAGACACGGTGACAGATTTGCTACGAGCGGCAAGCAAACGCTTGTTATCGATCTCGCCAAGAGCGGCGTGCCGGAGACGGTAAAGGATATTCATTTCCACAATGACTTTGCTCAAATCGGAGACGTTCTGAAAATAACTTCTTTGAAGTTTGCAAAGCAAGCCGTCGTACCCTATGAGGAAATTGTTTCGGCTATCCCCGTCAATGACGACTCTAAGCCCGTTATCGACACGTTTGAAGTTCCCTCGACGGGTACCGTGGGTCAGGAAATCACCGTCACAGTTACCGCAAGCGACAACTATTCCGCAACTGCGGCGCTCACAGTGGCTGTAAGCGTCACGGTAGACGGCAAAGCGGTAACGGTAAGCGGCAACAAATTTACGCCGTCCGCGGCAGGAACCTATACCGTTACGGTCACTGTCACCGACGAAAAGAACAACGTTGTCACCGAGAGCAAGGCAATCACCGTCAAGGCGGCAGGTACGCAGCCCGGTGGCAGCACGGGTGACAATCCCGGCGGCAACACGGGCGATAACCCCGGCAGCAGCGGCGAACCGAGTCAACCTCAACAACCCGATAAGGGACTTCCCGGATGGGCTATTGCGCTCATAGTGATCGGAGCTGTTGCAGTTGTCGGCGGAGCGGTTGTCGGCGTGATCTTTGCAAGAAAGAGAAAGAGCAAGTAAGCTCCTGTACCATATTTTTCTCCTCTCCGAAAAAACCGAGCCTCGCGCTCGGTTTTTTAGCTCTATGGCAAATGTTGGGGGCAAGGCAAATTATAAAAAAATAAGCCTGTTTTACCCCAACATTATGCCATTAGAGCAACCGACCAAACGCAAGTCTGTATGGTTGACTGCGCAACCGACCCCTGCTGGGCGCAAGCGCAGACTTGGTCGGACTACTGAGGAAGCCGAGGACACCTCGGCTTACATTATTTGTACTTTCGGCGGGGAGTCGCATGCCCCGCCATCCCCCGCAAGGGCTTCAATCTCGGTACACGCCCGAGATTGCAGGCGGAAATTCCGCTTTAATTTTGAAGTCGGCTTCTGTATTTCAGTTACTTCTGGACCCCATTTCTCACAGAGCCTTTTTTTAATCGGGACTTGTAAAACCGCGCTCGATATGATACAATTATCCAATGAGGTTGTTATGTTGAAACTAATGATAGTAGATGACGAATACTTGGTCAGATTGGGACTGTCGCAGACGATAGATTGGGCAAGTCTGGGCTTCGAGTTAGTGGCGGAGGCTACCAACGGCAAGGAAGCGTTGACCAAGATACACGATTTGCGCCCCGACGTGATAATATCCGACGTCAAGATGCCGATAATGGACGGCGTGCGGTTGGTGGAGGCGCTCTATGAGGAACGGTACGACGGCATCGTGCTGATGTTGTCCGGCTTCAACGACTTCGATTACGCCAAGAGTACCCTGGAAAAGGGCGTATATCGCTATCTTCTCAAACCCCTCGACAACAACGAGCTTATCTCCGCCGTGACGGAAGCGGGCAACAAGTTGACGGAGGACAGACAGCAAAGAGCCTTTTTGCAAAGCGCCCGCGCCGACCTGCCCACTATCTGCGAGAAACTTACCTGCGATCTGTTGCACGGCGACGGTTCGATGGAAGAGATATTTGCCAAGTTCGCTTCTTACGGGATCGAACTGCCGCATAGCGGCGGCGTAACCGTATTTTGCCGACTTAATCCCGTCGGAGAGGTACCCGAGCAGGAGACGCACCGTCGTCTTGCGGAGATCGCCGAGGCTATGGAGCGGATGTTGTCCCCCGCCCGCGTGTTGAGATATATCCTCGGCAATCACTTCGGACTTATCGTCGAGGACGCGGATCTCGACAGGGTAGAGTACAAATTGGTGCAATACGTCAACGGCTACGTCGGGGATCCTTTGTCTGTGGGCATAAGCGGAGTATTCGATAAGGTAGAGGATATTCCCGAGGCTTATCGCGTGGCGAAGTACGTCGCCAACAACAAACTTTACGTTGCGCTCAGCACGGTGGCTACTCACCGTGAAGCGTCCAAGCCCATCTACAAAAAGCACGTCGTGGAAGCGCTCAGATACGTCTCGGAACATTACTCCGACGTCAATCTCGGCATACGCGACGTTTCCGAGTATCTCGGCGTATCCGAAAGCTATCTTATGCATTTGTTCAAGGACAATCTCAACAAGACCTTCAACACCTGCCTTACGGAATACCGTTTGCTTGTCGCCAAGAGAATGTTGCTGTCCGGCAAGTGGCGCGTCAACGAGATAGCGGAAAAAGCCGGCTATTACGACGTCAAATATTTCAGTCAGGTATTCAAGAAAACGGAAGGGGTCACTCCGAGCGAGTATGTAAAGCGCGAACATGAAAAAAGCAAGTCTTTCTAAAAAATTCGTCGCGATATTCGCGTTCGTATTGGTGGCGATGTTCGTTTCGGTACTTGCCGCCGTGCAGATAGCGGCAAACGTATCCACGCAGCAATTTGTCAACGACACCGTTATGTCGCGGCAGGCGGCTATGAACGAGAGCATACGTCAGCTGTTGGAAGAAGCCGTCAACGGTTACACCCGTATGATGAGTTCCGAGCATTTGTCGGAATTCGCCGTTGGGTTGCGCAACGGCGGCGGAGAAGAGCAGTTTGCGGAGATCGTCGCCGACGCCGCGTTGGACGACAGGTATGTCAATGTCGCCCTGAGGACGGAAGGCAGATGGTTCGGGTTGGATCCCGATATGGATCTGCCCGTAGATTCCTTTGCGCAAGCAATAGAGGACGGCGACAGATTGCTGCTTGCCGACGTACATCTGCTGCGCGACGGCTATCTGCTTATTGGCAGACGTTTTCAGAACAGCGCAAATTCTCTTTCCGGAGCAATCGTATTCTATCTTGATTGCGGCGAGTTGGACAGCCTGCTCGCCATCACCGACCGACAGCTCGGATACACGTTCGTGACGGATGACGGCTACACATTGATAGCGCGGTCCGACGACGAGCATATTGGCGAGACTATTATGGATAAGCAGCTGTTCAGCCTCGACGACGGCATAGAGTACCGTCGTATAGACGGACAGCGCTGCATTGTCGCCACGCGCGCCCTTTCCAATCAGTACGATCTCGGTTGGCATATCGTCAGCGTAATGTATTACAACGTGTTGCAGCACGATCTGATAGTACTCAGTTGGGCGCTTGTGGGCATAGCCATAGCCACGCTTGTATTTGCCATAGTATTTGCCGTAGCGGTGGCGCGTCACACTGCAAAGCCCGTCAACGAACTGTCGCAGTATATCACCGAGGTGGACGTAAGCAGTTCTCCGCGGGACCTGTACATCGGCAACGGCGACGAATTACAGCTGCTCAAAGACACATATGACCAGATGATACTGCGCCTCAAAGACCTTATCGAGCAGAACAACATCAATATGGATATCCAACGTAAACTTGAAATAGATCAATTGCAGATGCAGATCAATCCCCACTTTTTGTACAATACGTTGGACGCCATAGCCTGGATGGCTAAGATCAAGAAACAGCCGGAAATAGAGAAGTTGGTGATAGACCTTGCCCGCTTTTTCCGTTTGAGTCTGCACAAAGGAGACAAGTTTGTCACCGTGGCGGACGAAGTGGAGCTTATATATTACTTTATGGAGATACAGAAGGCGCGTTTTCCCAACAGTCTCGCTCTGGTGTGCGACGTCGCGCCGGAACTCAACGACCGCAAAACTTTGAAATTGATATTGCAGCCGATAGTGGAGAACAGCATCAAGCACGGATTTCTCGGCAAGGAAGGCGTGGGGACCGTTACCGTCAAGGTGCGCGAAGAAAACGGCGACATACTGTTCTATGTATATGACGACGGCGTGGGATTCGACGTGCCCGAGGATTTGTGGTCGCACAACAGCGACGGTATGGGCGGTTACGGCTTGCGCAATGTCAACGAGCGTATCCGTCTGGAATACGGCGAGGGGTACGGGCTGTCCGTCTCCTCGCAAAAAGGCGTCGGCACATGCGTTACGGTAAGGATCGGTAAGCGCGATGTTTAGAAAGTTGTACAAACGAATTTTCAACAGCCTGTTCTGGTTGGCGTTTGCTTTCGTCGTGCTTTTGTCCGCGCTGTCGGGTTTCATCGTGTTGCGCAATCTGTACAACGTATACGACTCTATGTCGGAGAGCAGCGTGCGGCAGGCGGCAATGGACGGCAACAACTATCTCAGTTCCGTCGCTAACTTTGCCCGAAGCGCCGCGCAGACGTCGGAGCTTACTTTGGCGCTTACGGAGGGTCGCACGGAGAACGTCAGCCGCGTGCTTACGACGCTTATCAACTCTTCATCCGATGTCACGGGAGCGGTGTTGTACGGTATCGACGGACAGACTTTCTACTCCACGGGAGTAGGCGACGTACCGGCGCTGTCCCGCTTGCAACAGGATCAACGGTTGAGCGAATTCTTCCTTAGCGACGAACCTTATGCGATATTGCTGCGTACAGACGCGCTTCCGTCGGTGTACAATTTCGTCCCCTACGACGCTCGTCGTGGCGTGATATCCTGCGTGTGCAAGGTGTACGTTGACGGCGGTACGGTAGGGTATCTGTTTGCAGATGTATTGTCCGATAGCCTGTTCGACCGCGTGCTTTCCGTCGCGGGAGAGGAAGGGCTTACCGCCGCGGTAGTCACTCGCTCGGCAACGGTATCTTCCGACGTAATGCCCGAGTCGGATGGTTTGCGCAATCTCGTATACCGTATTCCATTCGCGGATGAGGGCGACTTTGTGTTTTGTCTGTCTCTCAACGAGTTTTACGCCAAGGGCGGTGCCGTGCTTGCGGTAATTTTTGCCGTGGACGCGGTGTGCATAGCCGCCGCCGCTTTCGTCGCGAGACACGTCGCCCGTAAGGTGACGGAACCGTTGGACAGACTGCGACAAACAATGCAGAACGAGAACCTGCTCAATTAACTGTACGACCGCGCTTTCGGCGCATTTGGTGTAAAATCATAAATTATGTACGGAAACGTACCTTGTGGCAGAATAAACAAAGAAGTCGGGAGCAAAAACTTCCGACTTCTTTGCATATACGACAGACTTACAGCATGTCGTGGTAATTTCTCATTCCGTAAAGCACTCTGACCACTTGAATTTCATTATCTTTTATGCGTAAGAATGCTATGTAATTGTTGACGATCAGTTTGCGCAGAGTTTTATCCTTAACATACTCGTTGTCTATCACGGGACAATGTTCGGGAAAGGCGCATATATTATCGAACGCCTTTTCAAAGTCATCGATTTGATTTTTTGCCGCCGACGGGTTTTTCAATTCTACGGAAATATAAGCGAATATACTCTCCAAATCCGCTTGCGCCGAAGGAAAGATTTTTAAGCAATATTTATTTGCCATATTTATTCCTCATCGAATGGAAAAATTCCTTTCCGTCTGCGGGAACGGCGCCTTTGTCTATCTCTTCCAAACCCGCGTTTATCAAAGCGGCTTCTTGCATTTTTGCAAACATTTCTTCGTAAAGTTCTACGCTCATCATGACCGCTTCGCCGTATCCGTTTCTGGTGATAACGATGGGGACGGAACTTTCGCGACACGTTTTCATTATGCTTGCGGTGTTTTTAAGTTCGTTTACAGGCAAAATTTTAGGTAATTGTTGAGTCATAATATTACTCCTCCGATATATTATGTTCTGATTGCGGTCTTATTATACCACAATTTGTCCCTGACGTCAATTTTTCTAGCCGCAATTCCGAAAGAATCGTTAAAAATCACAAAATCGCAGAAAACAGCTCTTCATAATGAGTTTTTTACTGTAATTTAATAAGGGGGCGAAAAAAAATATATTTGCAATCGCAGATAGCGAAAATTCGGATCGTCGGGAGCCGTTTATGACTGCTGTACGCATATATTTTCAAAACGTTGTTCGTGCAGAATGGCGAAAGCATATGATTTACGCACATTTCCATTGTTTTGCCCGGTTATTATATTTAGTTGCGCAACCGAGAATTAACTTATTGTTCATTTTCCGATGAATATGCTTTGAATTGCTATCAATAACGCGCTTTCGGCGCGGTCTGTTTTTTTTGTTGTGCAGAATAACAACCTATTTTGCAGATTACTTCAATTGAATAAATACATTTCCGCATTTATAATAAAACTATATATGTAGCAGTATACTCTTATACCGCTGCGCGGGAGGTATTTATGAAAAAGAAATTGATTTGCCTTGCGATAGTAACGGTGATGATGTGCGCATTGCTGTGCGCCTGTCAGCCGGATAACGGAAAGATCAAGATCTCGGTGGGATTTTGGCCGGAGAATTCGCAAAAGAGCGACGTCGCTATGTACGAAGAGTGGAAAGCCAACTTCGAAGCGGACTATCCGCAATACGAGATAGTCGCCGAACCCTACCAATACAGTCCCGAAACGGTGGCGGCTAAGGGCAACACGGGCAATCTGCCGACGATATTTCAGACATATTTCACCGAGCCCGCTATGCTCATCGAGGAAGGGTACATTCGCGATATCACCGATCAGGTGAGCGAACTCGGTTGGTTGGACAAGATAGACGACTCTATGAGAGAACAACTCACCGTGGACGGCAAATTGTACGGCATTCCGCGCGACGGCTACGGAATGGGACTGTTTATCAACCTCGAATTGATGTACGATATGGGGTTGATAGACAAGAAAGCCGACGGCACATATAAGATTTACGACGATAACGGCGATCCGCTGTATCCCACGACGTTCCAACAGATCACGGAGATATGCCGCCTCACGGCAGAGACGTACGACAATACCTACGGCATACTCATTCTCTCCGCCAACAAGCAGGGCGGTTGGCAACTTGCCAATATGGGGTGGAATTTCGGCACGAAAGCGCTGGAAGTCAAGGAAAACGGCAAGTGGACCGCACATCTGGACGACAACGGAATGGTGCAGGCTCTCGGTTGGATACAGGAACTTGCTCAGGAAGGTCTGTGCTATCCGGGCACTTCTCTCAACTACAACGATTGGCCCGCCAAGGTAGGCTCGGACGGCGTGGTAATGGCGTTTGTCGGCAACGACGCGCTTGCGCAGCCTATCACGAGCTACGGCTTCAACAAGGACGACTTTGCGTTTGTCCCGATGCCCACGGGCGACGGAACCAGCCGCTATGCGCTGTTCGGCGGCACGCCCTATGTATTTGCCGACAACGCCACCGACGAGCAGGTGGAAGGCGCGCTGCGCTTCCTCAAATATATCGGGCGCAGTCCCGAGACGGACGAAATAGCCGTTGCCGCCCTCGAAAAAGGTTTTACGGTGGCGCAGAGCAAGGGTATGCCGATACTTCCCACTATCAAGGCGTGGAAGAACGAGGATTATCTTGCCATAGCCGACGAAATGGAGAATCGGTACGTCAACGTCAACTATGAGTACTTCAAGGATTTCTTCGATACGATACACACTATGCGGCACGACGAGGAACCGTACTATTGTCAGGATCTGTACGGCTTGTTGGACAACGCGATACAGAGCGTTCTGAGCAAACCCGCGTCGGCAAATCCGCTTACGGCGCTGCAAACGCAGAACAGTCTATTTCAGAGCATATATTTGGACAGAGTAAATTGATATGAACAAATTCAAAGCCGCAACGGCGGAATTGCCCAAAACGCAGACTACGTTCGGCAACAAATTGAAACGTTTTCTCAAACGCAATTGGGGAGGGTGGGCGATAATGCTCCCCTCGCTTGTGCTGTTTGCGTTTTTCATATGGGTGCCGCTTTTCGAGAATATCTCCTACTCTTTCTACGAGATCAAGCGTTTTGAACGGCAATCCTTTGTGGGATTTGACAACTATGCCAGAGTATTCCGCGATCCCGCCTTCGGCAAAGCGGTACTCAATACATTTCTGTATGCGGTATGGTCCATCGCGATAGGCTTTTTGCTGCCGTTGTTTTTGGGATTGCTGCTTTCGGAGACGGTACACTTCAAGGGCTTTTTCCGTCTGGGTATGTATATTCCCAATATCATCAGCGGCATAGCCGTGGTGCTGATGTGGACCAATATTCTGGACGGCAGCAACGGAAGTATGATCAACGGTTTCCTGAGCATATTCGGCGCGGGACCCGTCACCGTTCTGTCCGACAGCAAGTGGGTCATACCCGTAATAGTTCTGGTAATGACCTGGCGCGGCGCTGGGGGCACGGTACTTATATATCTGTCTGCTTTGCAGACGGTGGACAGCACTCTTTACGAGGTGGCAAAGTTGGACGGCGCGGGCGTGTTGCGCCGCATATGGAACGTTACTCTGCCCTCCATACGTCCTACCATCAAGCTGTTGTTTTTGTTGCAGATCATCTCGGTATTTCAGGTATTTTACGAGCCGATGGTTATGACGGCAGGCGGTCCGGACAACGCTTCCATATCCCTTATGTATCTGTGCTACAAGTATACGTTTATCGATCGCGATCCCGGCGCGGGCGCGGCTGTGGGCGTAATGTTGGCGCTGATCATAGGCGCATTGAGCGTGGTGTATTTCGCTTTGAACAGGAGGGTAAAACAATGAAAAAGTTTTTTGCCCGTATCGGAGAGCGAATAAGGAAAAGATCCGCCAATCATATTCCGTTCAGATATCGCCTTCGCAACAAGACGGAAGGTATCGTCACGGGGATGGAGTATAAGAAATGGATATACAAGTTGCTGTACGCCGCCATTTTGCTCGTGTTGCTTGCGGCGGTGCTTACCGCAGTCATTCCCGTGCTGTGGCTGTTTCTGGCGGGATTCAAGGACGCGCAGGACGTGTTCAAGGCGCCCTTTACGTTCTGGCCCAAGTCTATCGACCTGGGCAAAATAGCGGAAGTGTGGAAAACCGTCGGTTTCACAAGATATTTCCTCAACACGTTGCTTTTGGTCGTCGGGTCGGTGATCTGCGCGGTATTCTTCAACGGCTTGCTCGCCTATGCGGTATCCATCGTCAAGCCGAGCGGACACAAGGTGGTCTACGGATTGATCATGGCAAGTTATATGATCCCCGCGGTGGCTTCTCTCGTGCCGTTGTATGCTAATATCAACAAGTTGGGATTGACGGGATATGCGACGTTCGTTCCGCTGTGCCTGCTGTACGGCGCCAACAGCTATTACTTTATGATGATAAAAAACTATTTCGATACCATCCCCGAGTCGCTTATCGAGTCGGCGCGTATCGACGGCGCGGGCAATATGCGGATATTCTTCTCTATGGTGCTGCCGTTGTCCCGTCCGATAATGGGCGTCGTAAGCATATTCGCGATGACCGCGGCATGGGCGGATTTCCTGCTGCCGTATCTGTTGTTGCAGGATCAGGACCTGTACACGGCAATGGTGGTAATATACAATCTGCGTTCGTCAATGGCAAATATGGCGGATTTCGGCATTGACAAGTATCTGATCGCCGTGGCTATCACCATACTTCCGCAGATAGTGCTGTTCGCCGTTTTCCAACGGCAGATTATGGGAACGGGCGCGACAAGCGGCATCAAGGGCTGAAACGGTCCCTTTACACGGCAAGCACAACACCGATCCGTATATCTCGGCGCGTTGTTGTGCTTTTTGCAAACAAGGAGGTTATTATATGGCAAAGCAAGCTACCGAGTATTTTTCGGTACGCCCTTGGACGGTTGAGGAGGAGCGCTTCGACCCCGAGCGCAACCGCGTTGCGGAGGCAGTGTTTTCTCTCGCAAACGAATATATGGGCGTGCGGGGACATACCGACGAAGAAATTTCCGCGCCGACTTTGAGAGGCAGTTATTTCAACGGCATATACGAGTATTCTCCCGAGCAGGCGTCAGGCTATCTCGGCGTTGTCAGACGCACCCATTATATGATCAACAGCGTCGATTATTTTGCAATGGAACTTCGCGTCGACGGCGTGGCGTTCGATCAGGCGAAGGCGGACATAAGCGACTATCGCCGCGTATTGGATATGAAAAAAGGCTTGCTTACGCGCGAACTCGTATGGAAGCTGAACGGCAAGTCGGTAAGATTGTCGTTTGAGCGTTTTCTGGATATGGAGTATCCCAATCGCGCATATCAACGCGTAAGCGTCCGATCGGACGATGACGTCAACGTGGAGTTGGTATTCAAGACGGATTTCAACGTGCTGCATTGGGGACAACCCGTGCAGTGGAAGCAAGTTGCCGTCGACCGCAAATGCGCGGGCATCGTTTGCAGCACCCGAACCACGTCGCAGCTCGTGGCAAGCGTATCGCACGTTGACGGCAATTGCAATGGGCGGTGGTATGTGTCCGCGACCGACAGGCTTGTATGCAACACTTTGCGCATACGTCTTGAAGCAGGGCATAAGTTCGTCGCCGACAGATTGATAGTAAATGCCGTGGACAAGCGCGGCGGAGACGCCGCAAAACTGCTCGACTTCGCCTCCGAAGAGCTGTCCCGACAGGCAGCGGAAGGTTATGACGCCGCGCGCAAGCGCAACGAGGCGTATTGGCAGCGCTTTTGGAACAAGTCCGATATCGTCATCGAAGGAGACGACGCCGATCAGCAGGGAATACGCTTCTGCATATTTCAACTGCAACAGACATATCACGGAGCCGACCCCACCGACAACATCGGCGCCAAGGGACTTACGGGCGAGGCGTACAGCGGTCACGCTTTCTGGGATACGGAAACATATTGTCTCCCCTATTATTTATTCAACAATCCCGCCGCGGCTAAATATCTGCTCAGTTATCGTTACAACACGTTGGAGCAAGCCAAGAAACGCGCGCGCGATCTCGATTGTACGGGGGCGTGCTATCCCATTGCAACGCTCAACGGCGAAGAGGCTTGTACGCTGTGGCAGCACGCAAGTTTGCAGCTGCAACCTACCACGGCGGTGGCGTACGGTATTGCCCATTATGTCAACGTGTGCGGCGACAGAGCTTTCCTGACGGGACCGGGCGCGGAAATGTTGGTGGAGATTTGCCGTTTTTTGGCTTCGCGCGGACAGTGGGACGCCAAGAACGAATACTTCGGCTATTACGGCGTGATGGGACCGGACGAATTTCAGATGATGGTCAATCACAACACGTACACCAACTATATGGCAAAGCAGACGTTTCTCTTCACATTGCGTACGGTAAGTTCGCTTAGCGACGAGGAACGCGCCGCGTTGGTCGCAAAAACGGGCTTGAAACAGTCGGAACTTGACCTGTTTGAGCGTTGCGCGGACAAGATGTTGATACTGTACGACAGCAGTACCAAGCTGTTCGAGCAGCACAGGGGATACTATGAACTGCCGCACATAGACGTAGACGACATACCCGCAGATCAGTTTCCGTTATATTCGCATTGGAGTTACGACCGCATCTATCGCAACGACATAATCAAGCAGCCGGATGTGTTGATGTTTATGTTTCTGTATTCGTCGCAGTTTACTTTGGAGCAGAAACGCGCCAATTACGAATTCTATGAGCCGCGTTGCATACACGAATCTTCTCTGTCTCCGTCGGTACATTCCATTCTGGCAAGCGAACTCGGCTTGACAGAGCAGGCGGCGAACTTCTTCGGATTTGCCACGAGGCTGGATCTGGACGACTACAATCGCAACACCCACGAGGGCTTGCATCTGACAAGCATTGCCGCCGCGTGGATGAATATAGTGTACGGTTTCGGCGGCGTTCGCAGCGACGGAGAACTTCTGACGCTCAATCCGACTATGCCGTCGGGGTGGAAGAGGCTTTGCTTCCGACTCGGTTACGGCGGATGCGAGCTGACGGTGGACGTCACTCCGCATCGGCTGCGGCTCTGTTCTACGGGCAAGTTGAAACTTTTCGTTTACGGTAAAGAGGTGGAAGTATGCGGCGAAACGGTGATCCCGAGATGATACTTACCCGCGACGGCTTTGACGGCGACGCGGTGGTAAGCGACGGCAATAAATTTATTACAGGCAACGGCAAGTTCGGATATCGCGGCACATTGGACGAGATGACGCGCGAGCATTGTGTGGGGTTGAATATAGCAGGATTGTACGACGGCGTCGAAGGCAAATGGCGCGAAACGGTCAACGCCTTCAATCCCTTTTATTTGCAGGTGTATGCGGACGGCAAACCGCTGTGCGCTTGGAGCGACAATGTGATCGGTCACCGTCATAGCCTGGATATAAGCTGCGGAGTTTTCTCGCGAGAAACCCGTTTCTCCGTATGCGGCGGCACGTTGGAGCTTAAAGCGCAGCGTTTTTGCAGTATGGCGGACGTCAACGTGCTTGCAAGCCGACTGACTGTCTCTTCCGACGTTGATGTTGCCGTCGAGATAGTAGCGGGCATCGACGACGACGTGTGGGAACTCAACGGTCCGCACTTCTCCTCAGTCGCCAAGGGCTGTCGGGAGGATATGCTGTATGCCGTCGGCTCCGCGCAGGAAAGCGGAACTTCCGTCAGGGTAAACTGCAAATTTTCTTCCGTGCCCAACCGTTTCGACGGAAGGTTCGCCCATTTTTACGTTACGGTCGCGGCGGGTAAAACGTACGTTCTGGATCGTATCGCGCAGGTGCTTGTCGGAGACGAACAGCCAACGCCGACGGAGGACTATGACGCGCTTTACGCCCGCAATGCCGATATGTGGAGCAAAATGTGGGACAGATCGGACGTGGAATTGGAGGGCGACGGCATTGATCGCGCGCAGTTTGCGCTGCGTTACAGCATTTATCAATTGTTGATACTCACTCCGCGCGGAGACTGTTCGATAGCCGCCCGCGGTTTGTCGGGACAGACCTACAAGGGCGCCGTATTTTGGGATACGGAGATGTTTTTGCTGCCGTTTTTTATGAATACGGATATTGCCGCGGCGAAGCGTCTCGTAGAGTATCGCATACGCACTCTTGACGGCGCGCTTGCCAAGGCGAAGAGTTACGGGTACAAGGGCGCGTTTTATGCCTGGGAGAGTCAGGACGGCTATGACGCCTGTTCCGACTTCAATGTTACGGACGTCTTTACCCACCGTCCCGTGCGGACGTATTTCAAGGACAAGCAGATACACATTTCGGCGGACGTGGCTTTGGGCATTATCCGATACTTCGACAAAACGCAGGATAACGAGCTGCTGCTTCGCGGCGGGTTGGAAACGCTGTTGCAGATAAGTCTGTTTTATTATAGTTACAGTTATTACAACCACAACAAGGATCGTTTCGAGTTGTTGGACGTTATGGGACCGGACGAATATCACGAACGCGTCAATAACAACGCCTATACCAACTATATGGCTTATCACTGCACAGTACGCGCTTTGGAGCTGTGCAGAGCGTTGCGGCGAGAGTTTCCGTCGGAGGTCGCGGCGGTTTTGCGCCGTTTTGAACCGGATATTTGCGACAGTCTCGACGAATGGGCAAGCAAGCTGTATTTGCCCGCGTGCGGCGACAACGGCGTTATGGAGCAATTCGATGGCTATTTCGCGCTCGAAGACGTCACCGCGGAGGAGGTTCGTAAACGTCTTGTAAATCCGCGGGAATATTGGGGCGGCACTACGGGTGTGGCAACGGCGACGCGAGTGATCAAACAAGCGGACGTGGTGATGCTTGCCGTCACTTTGCCGCAGTATTTCACCGTCGGGCAGATAGCGGCAAATTACCGTTTCTATCTCGGCTACACGGAACACGGCTCCTCTCTTTCCGCTTCGGCTTATGCGCTCGCGGCGTGTATGACAGGTCGCGCCGAGGACGCCTGGAAGTGGTTTTTGCACACCGCGGAAATAGATCTTAACGGCGGCGGCAAGCAATGGGCGGGAGATGTCTATATAGGCGGCACTCACCCCGCGGCAAGCGGCGGAGCCTGGATGGTGGCTGCGCAGGGCTTTGAGCAGATATGCAGACCGAAGTTTTTGCACAGGGTCGTTTCGCATCACGAATAGCGTTTACGGGAGGAAAATATGATCAAGGGAGTGATTTTCGATCTGGACGGAGTGATTTGCTTTACGGACAGATTGCATTATATTGCCTGGAAGCAAGCGGTGGAGCCGTTGGGCGTCGAGTTCGACGAGCGGGTGAACAACAGATTGCGCGGAGTCAGCCGCGAGCAAAGCCTCGAAATAATTCTGGAAAAGTACGACGGAGTCCTTTCGGAGGAGCGCAAGGCAGCCATATGCGCCGAGAAGAACGAAATTTACAAGTCGTTGCTCGTCGGTCTGTCGCCTGCGGACGTCGGTGAGGACGTAAATCTGACATTGGGGGAACTCAGACGTCGCGGTATATTGACCGCGGTCGGCTCGTCAAGCAAAAACACTCGGCTTATTTTGCGGCAATTGGGACTTGTCGAGCAATTCGACGCAGTGACGGACGGCAATATGATAACCCATTCCAAGCCTCATCCGGAAGTTTTTTTGAAGGCGGCAGAGGCAATAGGCTTGTCGCCGTCGGATTGTCTGGTGGTGGAGGACGCCGAGGCGGGTATCGACGCGGGCAATGCGGGCGGATTTGCTACGGCGGGCATAGGCGAGGCTTCGCGTTACGCCAAGACGCTTTATCCTATCGGCAAGCTGTCGGACATTTTGAATTTGTTGGATTGATTTTTTCGATCCCATAAACCCGCCTCGCGCGAGGCGACGCGGGAAATTTTATTTATTTCATCGACGAAACGTCATTTGACACGGACAGCGCCGTGCGGTATAATATTGTCTATCGGTAAGCGGATTAAACGTTCGGTTTTTCTGCCGAACAACGGGCAACAGGACAATATCCGACCTCTCCGAAATGTATACGGAGAGGCGTTTTACGTCACGGAGGGCGCCGTTTTCGGATAGCCGCAGTTCTCTCTGTCGCGACGACCTTTTCGTCGGACGTTGCTCGGGATAACGCCGTTTTTTATCGGTTTACACTAATGTATCGGGAAGTACAAATGAAACAATATCGAGCCGGCATAGATATAGGCTCTACCACGGTCAAATTGGTTTTGACCGACGACGAGGGGGCAATAGTATTCGGAGAGTATCGCCGTCATTATTCGCACACGCAGGATACTCTCTGCGGTCTTTTGAGACAAGCGAGAGAACGTTTCGGCAGTTGTTCTCTCCTTTTGAATATCACGGGATCGGGCGGCATAGGCATAGGCAAGGCGCTCGGAGTCAACTTCGTACAGGAAGTTGTCGCGACAAGCGAGGCGGTTAGGCGTATCGCGCCGCAGACGGACGTCGCGATAGAATTGGGCGGCGAGGACGCCAAGATAATATATTTCGGCAATACCGTCGAGGAACGTATGAACGGCGTATGCGCAGGCGGAACGGGTTCGTTTATCGACCAGATGGCTTCGCTGTTGCAGACGGACGCGCAGGGACTGAACGAAGCCGCCAAGAATTACAAAACGATATATCCCATCGCCGCCCGTTGCGGCGTATTTGCCAAGACGGATATTCAGCCGCTCATCAACGAAGGCGCCACCAAGGCGGATCTGGCGGCGTCCGTTTTTCAAGCGGTGGTCAATCAGACCGTTTCGGGGCTTGCCCAAGGCAGACCCATACGCGGCACGGTGACTTTTTTGGGCGGACCGCTGCATTATCTGTCCGAATTGAAGCGGGCGTTTATCCGTACGTTGCGCTTGACGGACTTGACGGCGTCGGATCCCGACAATTCTCATTTGTTTGCGGCGTACGGTGCGTCCGTCAACGCCAAGCATACGCCTGTCGATATTGACTCCTTGTTGGAGAAATTGACCAATGGGGTGCAGATAGAGAATGAAATCAAGCGTTTGCCGCCCCTTTTCGAAGATCAACGGGATTACGACGAATTCTGTAAACGCCACGGCAAGGCGAAGGTCGCCAAAGGCGTTCTGAACGATTACGAAGGAAATTGTTTTTTGGGAGTGGACGCGGGTTCGACCACCACGAAGATCGCGCTTGTGGGACAGAACGGCGAATTGCTTTTTTGGCACTATGCCAACAACAACGGCAATCCGATACGAACCGCCGTATTTGCGTTGGAACAATTGTACAAGCAATTGCCGCCGACGGCTAAGATAGCCCGAGCCTGCTCTACGGGCTACGGAGAATCCCTGCTTAAAACGGCGCTGTGTCTGGACGACGGCGAAGTGGAGACGGTCGCTCACGCCAAGGCGGCTGCGTTTTTCGACGCCGACGCGGACTGCGTTCTGGATATAGGCGGTCAGGATATGAAGTGTATCCGCTTAAAGGACGGCTGCGTCGATTCGGTGGTACTCAACGAGGCGTGTTCGTCCGGTTGCGGTTCGTTTATAGAGAACTTCGCCAATTCTCTCGATATGTCGGTAAGCGATTTTGCAGAGAAAGCGTTGTTTGCGTCCCGACCCGTGGATTTGGGTACGCGCTGTACGGTGTTTATGAATTCCAACGTCAAGCAAGCGCAGAAGGAGGGCATAAGCGTAGAAGATATTTCTGCGGGACTTGCTTATTCGGTGATAAAAAACGCGTTGTACAAGGTCATCAAACTTACCGATCCCGGGCAGTTGGGGCGCAATATAGTGGTTCAGGGCGGCACTTTTTACAATCACGCCGTCCTGCGCGCATTTGAAAAAATAGCCGACGTACAAGCCACATGTCCCGATATAGCGGGTATAATGGGCGCTTTCGGCGCGGCATTGATCGCCAAGGAACGGTACGACGGCGGTCTCACCTCGATGTTGCCGTCGGACAAAATATCTTCTTTGAGTTACACGACGTCCGTGACGCATTGCAAGGGATGTTCCAATAACTGTATGCTTACCGTCAACGTTTTTCCCGATGGTCGCAGACATATAACGGGCAACAGGTGCGAACGCGGTCTCGGCAGACGTTCGTCGTCGCTTGCCTGTGCCAATCTGGTGGAGTACAAGCGGCGGCGCATATTCGATTACGCCCCTGCGGAACAGGCGCCGAGAGGCGTTATCGGCATACCGCGCATACTCAATATTTACGAAAACTATCCGTTCTGGGCGACTTTTTTCAAAGAGTTGGGCTTTAAGACGGTGCTGTCTCCGCAATCGGACAGAAAGATGTACGAATTGGGTATGGAATCGATACCGTCCGAATCGGAATGTTACCCCGCCAAGCTCGCGCACGGACACGTTCAGTGGCTTATCGACAACGGCATACGGACGATTTTTCATCCCTGCGTGTTCTACGAACGTCGCGAGACGGCGCAGGCGCAGAATCATTACAACTGCCCGATAGTTGTTTCCTATGCCGAGAATCTTAAAAACAATCTGGAAGACATAGCCGTAAAAGGGGTAAAATATATCCGTCCGTTTTTGGCGTTTACCGACAGAAGGACGGTCTCTGAGGCTTTGGTAAAGCTGTGCCGCAAAGAGTGGGATATCCCCGCCGACGAGGTACGTGCCGCCGTTCGGCTTGCTTGGGACGAACAGCTTGCGGCAAAGTCGGACATTCGCGCCGAGGGCAAGCGCGCTCTCGAAGAAATGCGCAATAGCGGCAGAAGCGGCATCGTTTTGGCGGGACGTCCCTATCATATCGACAGAGAAATAAACCACGGCATAGCGGAATTGATCGCTTCGTACGGATTCGACGTATTTACGGAGGACAGTCTCCCGACGGACTTTCAACCCACGCGTCCGTTGCGCGTCGTGGATCAGTGGACGTATCACTCGCGGCTGTACAATGCGGCGGAATATGTCTCGCGGTGCGACGATCTGGAACTTATCCAGCTCAATTCTTTCGGGTGCGGACTTGACGCCGTTACGACGGATCAGGTTAGCGAGATATTGGAGAAAAATCGCAAACTGTACACGGTGTTGAAGATAGACGAAGTGAACAATCTCGGCGCCGTGCGCATCAGGATACGCAGCCTTATCGCGGCGATAAATATGCGTCGCAAGAACAATATCGTACATATTGACGGCTCCGCGCCCTACAAGCGGTCGGAATTTACCGACAAAATGAAAAAAGACGGCTACACCGTGCTTGCCCCTCGGATGAGCCCTATCCATTTCAACATATTGGAGTCCGTATTCGGCAAATACGGCTATGATCTGGAACTGCTGCGCAACGACGACAGGCGCGTGGTGGATATCGGCTTGCAGTATGTCAACAACGACGCGTGCTATCCGTCCGTATTGACCGTCGGGCAGATAATGGAAGCGGTATTATCGGGACGTTACGACACCGACAGATTGGCAATAATGATGACGCAGACGGGCGGCTGTTGCAGAGCAAGCAATTATGTGGCGTTCATTCGCAGAGCATTGGACAAGGTCGGGCTGTCGCATATTCCCGTGATATCCCTCAACCTCAACGGCATGGAGAAGAACAGCGGCTTCTCGCTGTCTTTCGATATGGTATCCGACGCGGCAAAAGCCATAGTGTACGGAGATCTGCTTATGCGCTGCCTGTATCGCGTCCGTCCGTACGAATTGCATTCGGGTTCGGCAAATGCGCTGTGCGACAAGTGGACGTCTGTTTGCATACAGTCGCTTACGGACAAGCGCAGCAAGTACAAGTATAAGGACGTATGCAAGCGATTGGTGCGCGACTTTGACAACTTACCCGTGGTGGACGGACTGAAAAAGCCTCGCGTCGGGATAGTGGGCGAGATCCTCGTCAAGTATATGCCGCTTGCCAACAACAATCTGGTAGAGCTGTTGGAGAAGGAGGGCGCCGAAGCGGTCGTCCCCGATCTGATGGACTTTATTAATTACAGTCTGTACAATCAGAAGTACCGTCACAAGCATTATTTTACAAGCGGTCTTGCGCTGCGCATATCGGATCTGGGACTGTGGGCTATCAAAACATTGCGCAAACCCGCCGTCAAAGCGCTTGCCGCAAGCAAACGTTTCGAGGCGCCTATGCCTATAGATCGCATTGCGGAGCTGACCAAGCCGTACCTGTCCATAGGCAATCAATACGGCGAGGGATGGTTCCTTACGGGCGAGATGTTGGAGCTTTTGACGGACGGCACGAACAATATCGTCTGCATACAACCCTTTGCCTGCTTGCCGAACCACGTCGTGGGCAAGGGCGTCCTCAAAACGTTGAAAGAGCATTACCCCTCCGCCAACATAGTCGCGGTGGATTATGACCCGGGCGCAAGCGAAGTCAATCAGCTCAACCGAATCAAATTGATGCTGTCCCAAGCCGAGGCATAAGCGTTCAACTATTCCGTTTGAGCGTTCCGCGGTGATGCGACTATCGTTTTATTCAAGAGGTACTTACGTTCGACATTGCACATATATAAATTGACTGTCCCGACAGCAAACGGAGAAAAAGGTGCGACTTCTCGCACCTTTTTGTAAACGCAGAACAAAAGAAAAAGAGCGCCTGAAAAGCGCTCGTTTCTTGTGCGACAAACAAGCTAGCCGCACATTGGCTAGGGTAGCAGGATTTGTCCCAAGAGAAGCGCAGGGTAAGCGAAACGAAGTGGAGCGCTACATAATTCAAACTGTCCTGACTACACGCAAGAAAGTGCGGCGAAGCAATAGGGAGCCACCGACCAAACGCAAGTCTGTACGGTTGACTGCGCAACCGACCCCTGACGGGGCGCAAGCGCAGACTTGGTCGGACTACTGAGGAAGCCGAGGACACCTCGGCTTCGTTTATTCAGACTTTCGCCGGGGTCTCCCGTACCCCCGGCATCCCCGGGGTGGGCTGCAAGCGCCGCGCAGGTCGCCGCTTGCAACGGAATTTTCGCTTTATTCGCTACTATGCGCGACACGCGCATCTCCGCGCGCGTAAATTCCGCTTTAATATAGAAACGGGCTTCTGTATTTTATTCACTCCCCTCCCCCAAACATTTGTCATAAAGCAAAAGAAAAAGAGCGCCCGAAAAGCGCTCGTTTCTTGTGCGACAAACAAGCTAGCCGCACGCTGGCTAGGGTAGCAGGATTTGTCCCAAGAGAAGCGCAGGGTAAGCGAAACGAAGTGGAGCGCTACATAATTCAAACTGTCCTGACTACACGCAAGAAAGTGCGGCGAAGCAATAGGGAGCAAAAGAAAAAGAGCGCCTGAAAAGCGCTCGTTTCTTGTGCGACAAACAAGCTAGCCGCACGCTGGCTAGGGTAGCAGGATTTGAACCTGCGGATGACGGAGTCAGAATCCGTTGCCTTACCGCTTGGCGATACCCCATTAACGCATATAGTATATATCTTTTGCGGCGAGTTGTCAATTATATTTACGCTTTTTGCTCGGATCGAGTTTATACTCTTCGGTGCGGCGCCTCGGATGAAGTATATCGCAAAAAATTGCGCTTGCAACGGTGGCGGTATTGTAGTATAATTGATAATATAATAGGGATAGTCTATACCGACAGCCGACCAAACCCGACGCCTCTTCGTTTATCGGTCGTTGACGGCGCGACAGTCCGCAGTCGGTCGGATAGGCAATTTGTCTTGCTCGCGGCGACGCTTGTTACTGCATATGTACGGCGCCGCAAGCCGATCGCCCTGCAACAGGCGGAACAATTCCGCAACGAGGTTTTATCTGCAAATATGAGAAAAAAACATTCTTATCTGTCATATGACAACGTCAAGCTCAAATATAAGCTCGGTCTTGCGCTGTCCGGCGGCGGTACGCGCGGTTTTGCGCATATCGGCGTGTTAAAAGCCTTCAACGAGGAGCGCATAGCTTTCGATTGCGTTGCGGGGACGTCGATAGGCTCTCTCATCGGGTCGCTGTACTGCGCGGGAGTCGGATTGGACGTGATGATACGCGAAGCCGAACTTGTGCAAAAGCGTGAGTTGGTCAGGCGTTTTTGGTTGAATTCCGATTCGTCAAACATTGCGCGGGTGGTCAACCGTTTGCTCGTGGACAAAACTTTCGACGAACTTTCCATACCCTTTGCCGCGGTTGCGGTGGATATAGCAAGCGGCAACGAAGCGGTGCTTAACAGCGGCAACGTCGCCAAGGCTGTTTCCGCAAGCTGCGCGGTGCCGGCATTGTTTACGCCCGTCGAGTCGGACGGCAAGTTGCTTGTGGATGGCGGACTGCTTAACAATATGCCGGCGGACGTATGCAGAGCGATGGGCGCGGAGAAGGTCATCGGCGTGGATCTCAATCACAGTCGAGGCTCGGGCACCCGTTCCAAAAAATTGACGGATATTCTCATCGCGACCTGGATGATAACAACCAAATCGACCATGTACAAGGGAGAACAGAACAGCGACATAGTAATCGAACCCGAGCTTAGCAATTTCAGCCGCGCAAGCTTGGACAACATCGACGAAATGGTGGAAGAGGGTTATCGCGCGGCAAAAGAGAAAATGCCCGAAATCAAAAAATTGTTGGGAATAAAATGACGGAGAAATTATGAAAAAATTTTCCTTTAACAAAAAAATCGCAATAATCGTCATTCTCGCTCTCGTCCTGTGCGCGGCGGTTTTGTCCGCCTGCGACTTGTTTGAGGCGCGCCTGGTGCAAATAAGCGTCGAATACACGGGCGGGGATATATTTGTAGGCGGCTCTCCGGATTTATCCAAGATAAGCGTCGGCGCCGTCTACTCCAACAAGGACAGCCGCGAGGTCACGGGTTGGA
>CANQNJ010000004.1 GCA_947625185.1 uncultured Clostridia bacterium | reverse complement strand
AGTGCGAAATGACGTAGCGCTCCACTGCGTTCCGCTCACTCCGCATAGGCGGAGACGAGTCCCATTGGAGTCACCGACCAAACGCACGTCTGTACGGTTGACTGCGCAACCGACCCCTTCGGGGCGCAAGCGCAGACTTGGTCGGACTTCGTCACAACTCTCGCTTGACGTTACCGCTTGTGCAAGCACAAGCGGTGCCAACGTCACTCGGTTGTTCCTCTCCCGCACAAGTTTCATCCTTCAACTTGTGCGGGTACCCTTGTAGCCGAGGACACCTCGGCTTACATTATTTATACTTTCGGCGGGGAGTCGCAAATTCTAAGGTACACGGGCGCACGGGTACATATATATACTTGTGCGCCCTCTCGTGGCAGCTACCAACACCACACTGTGGTGATTGGTTTAACGCGCCACGCCCGCCATCCCCCGCAAGGGCTGCAAGCACCGCGCAGGTCGCCGCTTGCAACGGAATTTTCGCTTTGTTCGCTACTATGCGCGACACGCGCATCTCCGCTTGCTCAAATTCCGCTTTGGTATGGAAGTCTGTTTCTGTATTTCATTCACTTCTATACCCGACATTTTTCATAAAAACCTTTATTTTGACTCCGTATTGGCGAGACTGCGCAACCGACACCTGACGGGGCATAAAGCTCCGTTTTGGTCGGACTTCATCACAACAGTAAAGACGCGTTCGTCATATGAATACGTCTTTGCCGCGGCGTCACCGCGAGCGCACAAGAAGATCGACTTCATATAAGCATTTGGCGACGGAGACGTATGCAAAACTCGAATTTCGGTTGACTTTCGGAGGAAAAAAGCGTATAATAACAATACAATGTGTAGCGAAACAGGCGTAAATCCAATTGTGGATCTGCGCCTGTTTTTTTGTCGCTCGGAGGAAAAAATGCAAGAAAATCAAAACAAAATGTCCTATCTGCCCATAAGAAAACTCATCGCGCAAATGGGTCTGCCAATGATAGTATCTATGGTATTGCAGGCGGTATACAACATTGTGGATACCGCATTCGTGATAAATATGGGCGAGGACGGCGTACTCGGCAATCTGGCGTTGACGTACGCGTTTCCCGTACAATTGTTCATCATAGCGATAGGCGTCGGCACCGGCGTCGGATTGAATACGCTTCTGTCCAAGTCGCTTGGCGAAAAGAACTTCGCAAAGGCGGATAAAACGGTGGGCAACGGCATATTCCTCGGCATATGCATATATGCGGTATTTCTCCTTTTCGGGCTGTTCGGTTCGCGCGCGTTTATCGAAATGCAGGCGCGAGGCAACGAGAAAGTCGCGGAAATGGGTACGCAGTATCTTACCATCTGCTGCACATGCAGTTTCGGCGCGATAGGTTTCACCATATACGAACGCTTTCTGCAAAGCACAGGCAAAACACTGTACTCCACCGTTGCGCAAATATCGGGAGCCGTTGCCAACATCGTATTGGATTGGGTATTCATCTATCCCCTCGGTTGGGGCATAGCGGGAGCCGCATGGGCAACGGTCATCGGGCAGACTGTGTCGCTGATAGCGGCGATGGCATTTCATTACGCCACAAACAAGGAATTGCACAATGGGGTCAAAAATATCATCCCGAGCGGCAAAATAATCGGGCAGATATACCGCATAGGACTGTCCGCCGCGCTGATGCAGGGACTGCTGTCCGTAATGATGTTGGGAGTCAATCTTATCCTCGGAAAATTTCCGCAGGATACCGATCTCGCCCAAGGCAGTTTCGGCGTGTACTACAAGATACTGCAATTTGCGATGTTTGCCTGCTTCGGATTGTCCAATACCATTATATCCGCGCTATCCTACAACTACGGAATGAAGGACAGACTCCGCTCGATGCAATGCGTCAAATGGGGGATCGTGTATACGTTGATAACGTGCGCGGCGATAACGGCGCTGTTCGAAGCATTGGCAAATCCCCTTGCAAACCTGTTCGGATTGGCAAGCGGAACGAACAACGGCGAAATCACACGCGTAGTTACCGTTGCGATACGCATTGCCGCAATCGGATATCTGTTTATGGGGGCGAGCATCGCCATACAGGGCGTATTGCAGGCTCTCGGTTACGCATTGTACCCTCTGCTTATATCCGCGCTGCGACTTGCAGTTTTTGTATTTCCTACGGTTTGGCTGTTTTCGTATGCGAATAACCCGACATACAACTTCTGGTGGGCGTTTCCCATAGCGGAGGCATTGACGGCGATTGTCTCATCTGTGCTGCTGTACTGCTGCGCCATCAAAAAAATAAATTTACTTGCGCGTGAGAAAACAGCCGCCGAGTGAAAAAGAGTTGCAATAAACAAACTTGTTTTGCGTATCCCTCTGTCGTCGCCCCGCGGGCGTCGCTTTTCCCGTAACGACTTGCCCGTGACGGGGACTTGTATAGTGACAAACATTGTTTATGCATATATATCAAGCTACCCCCGAAATAAACATTGCTAAGAAACAAGCCGTATCAACTAATGTCCGACCGCAACTTGCGACACAGTCGCAAACTTCACTGTGCGTAAGCACAACTTCACTCACCGCGAGGTGAACTTCACTGTGCCATCGGCACAACTTCACATTATTATATAGATTATCCTTAATTTTGTATTTATTTAATCCTTGACTTTGACCGCGCAAAAGTTTATAATTGTTTTTGTATGGCGTTCTGAGCAAAAAAGACGCCGAAAACAAATTTCAGATACTATTTTTTGGAGGAAAAAATATGGCAAAGAGAACTATTGACGGTAATACCGCTGCGTCTCACGTTGCATATGCGTTCAGCGACGTGGCAGCTATCTACCCCATCACTCCTTCCTCGCCCATGGCAGAAGTTGCCGACGAATGGTCGGCGGCAGGCAGAAAAAATCTGTTCGGGCAGACGGTAAAAATTGCGGAAATGCAATCGGAAGCAGGCGCCGCCGGCGCAGTTCACGGCAGTCTTGTCGCGGGCGCGCTGACCACCACCTTTACAGCCAGCCAAGGCTTGCTGCTGATGATACCCAATATGTATAAGATCAGCGGCGAATTGCTGCCTTGCGTATTTCACGTTTCGGCAAGAGCATTGGCTGCTCACGCGCTGAATATTTTCGGCGATCATCAGGACGTGATGGCTTGCCGTCAAACGGGCTTTGCAATGCTTGCCAGCAACTCCGTACAGGAAGCTATGGATATGGCGCTTGTCGCTCACCTGTCCACATTGGAAGCGAGAGTACCCTTCCTGCACTTCTTCGACGGATTCCGCACAAGTCACGAAGTAAGCAAAATAGACGAGATATCCTACGAAGATATGGACAAGCTGCTGGACCGCCGCTATGTGGACGAGTTCCGTGCGCGCGCGCTCAACCCCGAACATCCGCAACTGCAAGGCACGGCGCAGAATGGCGATATCTACTTCCAGAACAGAGAAGCCGCCAACAAGTATTACCTTGCGACGCCCGCAATTGTAGAAAAATATATGAAGAAAGTCGGTCGTCTGACGGGCAGAAACTATCACCTGTTCGACTATGTAGGCGCCAAGGACGCCACGAGCGCCATCGTGATAATGGGCAGCGGCGCGGAAGCCGTCGAAGAAACCGTGGATTACCTCACCGCTCGCGGAGAAAAAGTGGGCGTATTGAAGGTTCACCTGTACCGTCCCTTCTCGGCGGCTCACTTCGTAAAGGCTTTGCCGCGTTCCGTCAAGAACATTGCCGTGCTTGACAGAACCAAGGAACCCGGCTCTCTCGGCGAACCCCTGTATCTTGACGTCGTTGCGGCTCTTGCTGAACAACACCGCAAGGCAAACGTGATCGGCGGCAGATACGGATTGGGCAGCAAAGAGTTCACTCCCTCTATGATACTTGCAATATACCGCAATCTCGAAGGAGAGAGAAAGAACCACTTCACCATCGGTATCAACGATGACGTTACGGGAACGTCTCTCGAAGTAAAAGAACTTATCGACGTCGCACCGGAAGGAACGACCCGCTGCAAGTTCTACGGTCTGGGCAGCGACGGCACAGTGGGCGCCAACAAAAACAGCATCAAGATCATCGGCGACCACACCGATTTGTACGCTCAGGGATACTTCGAATACGACTCCAAAAAGAGCGGCGGTCTGACAATCAGTCACCTGCGCTTCGGCAAGAACCCCATCAAGTCCAGCTATCTTATCGATCAGGCGGAATTTATCGCTTGCCACAACCAAAGCTATGTTACCCGCTACGACGTGTTGGCGGACGCAAAGGAAGGCGGCACCTTCCTGCTGAACTGCTCTTGGAGCGACGAAGAACTCGACAAAGAGTTGCCGGCGTTTATGAAGAACGAGATAGCGCGCAAGCATCTCAAATTCTACACCATCGACGGTCTGCATATCGCCATCAACGCAGGCAGCGCAAAATCTACCAATATGGTAATGCAGGCGGCGTTCTTCAAACTTGCGGACATCATCCCCTACGAGCAGGCGGAAGAATATATGAAGCAAGCCGTAATCAAGAGTTATGGCAAGAAGGGTCAAAAGGTCATCGACGCCAACTTTGCGGCTATCGACGGCGCGGCTAAGGGTCTGCACGAAGTGAAAGTCCCCGAAAGTTGGGCAACTACCACCGAAGGCGCACCTCTGCCCGAAAAGACGGACAGCGAATATTACGAGAACTTCGTACGTCCTATCACCGAGCAAAAGGGCAACACTCTGCCCGTATCCGCATTTAATGAGTCCGGCGTCGTCCCCACGGGAACTACCAAGTACGAGAAGCGCGGTATCGCGGTGAATGTGCCCGTATGGCAACCCGAATACTGCATTCAGTGCAATCAATGTTCCTTTGTGTGTCCGCACGCTTGTATCCGTCCCGTACTCGTCGATGAAAACGAACCCGTACCGGAAGGATTTGTCACCAAGCCCGCAATAGGCGTCAAAGGCGCCAAGTTCCGTATACAGGTAAGTCCTCTTGACTGCACGGGTTGCGGAAGCTGCGCCAACGTCTGCCCCGCAATCAAGGGCAAAGCGCTTGTTATGACCCCCGCAGAAGAGACCAATGAAGTACATAATTGGGAATTCAGCCAAAAGGTACATCAGATAGACAGTCCTCTCAGTCCCGCTACGGTAAAGGGAAGCCAATTCAGACAACCTTTATTCGAGTTCTCGGGAGCGTGCGCAGGTTGCGGCGAGACGCCATACGTCAAGTTGGTAACGCAACTGTTCGGCGACAGAATGGTCGTGGCGAACGCGACGGGTTGTTCCAGCATTTACGGCGGATCGGCTCCTACTTGCCCCTACACCACCGACAAGGACGGTCACGGCCCCGCTTGGGCGAACAGTCTGTTTGAAGACAACGCCGAATTCGGTTACGGTATCAACCTCGCTTACAATCAGCGCAGAAATCGCCTTACGGACAAGATCTCGCTGTTGGAAACGAAATGGAAGAAATGGCCGGAAGGCGCCGCCGCATGCAGAGCTTGGCTGGAAGGCAAAGACGATGCCGAAAAGAGCAAGGCTGCCGCAGCGGAACTCGTCAAACGTCTCGAAGAATGCAGCGATTGCGGTTGCCGCGCAGACAAACTCGTACGCGAGATATACAGCGAACGCGACTGCCTCGTCAAGAAGTCCGTATGGATATTCGGCGGCGACGGTTGGGCATACGATATCGGTTACGGCGGATTGGATCACGTTCTTGCAAGCGGCGAGGACGTAAACGTACTTGTTCTCGATACCGAGGTGTACTCCAACACGGGCGGACAGGCAAGCAAATCCTCTCCCACGGGCGCCGTTGCCAAATTTGCCGCGGCAGGCAAACGCGTAAAAAAGAAAGATCTCGGTATGATGGCGATGAGCTACGGCTATGTGTATGTGGCGCAAGTCGGTATGGGCGCAAATCAGGCTCAACTCGTAAAAGCCCTGACCGAAGCGGAAGCTTACCACGGACCGAGTCTTATCATCGCGTATGCTCCCTGCATCAACCACGGAATGAACATGGGCAAGAGCCAGGAAGAAATCAAACGCGCCGTCGATTGCGGTTATTGGCAACTGTACCGCTACAACCCGACGCTCATCGACGAGGGCAAGAACCCGTTTACGTTGGACAGCAAAGAACCGACGGGCGATTACCAAGAGTTCATCAAGGGCGAGACGCGCTACTCCTCCCTTGCCAAGACCAAACCGGAAATCGCGGAAACGCTGTTTGCAAAATCGGAAAAAGACGCAAAAGAACGCGTGGAAAAATACAAGAAGTTGGCAAACAAAGAATAAAATGTCGCTCGGGTATTCGGTGCAAAAAGGCTTCGCTTCGGGCACGGAGTGCCCTCGTTGCAGATTATTTTGCACCGAATACCCTCGCTCCGGGTGTTATAAAGTCTAGAATAATTTAATACTATTATATTTACGCCGCACGGTTTGGTAAAAACCACTTTGTGCGGCGTTCTTCGTTGCGGGCATTATTGCTGTTGTGCTGCATCTCTCCCTATTTTGCCATAAGATCTCACGACCCCCACTACTGTTCGCAGAGACAAAGTTTGTTACTGTAATAATAACCTTCCTCGTTATACGATGTATTACAGGAAAGGGGGACCGCTTGCGGAGAAAGGTGAAGTTTGCACTACGTGCAAGTGAAGTTGCTGCGCAGTGAAGTTTCGGCTAACGCCGAAGTGAAGTTTGCCGCTGTGCGGCAAGTTGCGGTCGAGCATTAGTTACAATAACTTGTTTCTTAGCAATGCTTATTTCGCAATAGTTATATATGCCTATAAGACCGTCCCCGTCAATTGAGCGGAGCGCAATTGACGGGGACGAGGGGCTGTGCAATATTTTTCCGTTATTTGAGCGTTATCTTGATTGTAACGGCTTTGCCCACTATCCCCGTGTTGCTTTCGGGTTGAATGACTATGTAAAACGTGCCTTTTGCTTGGGGGATATATGTATAATACGCTGTATTTGTCTGTGCGAGAAGATTGCGATAATCAGCCTTGCCGCCTTCGGCGATCTTATAGATATTATAATGCCATACGTCGCCTTTCGACGCCTTCCATGAGAGTTCCAACCTACCGTCGCGGAAAGACACACTCTGTTGCGTGGGAGAGGACGGCGTCGCGTCGGGGTCGTACCGTTCAAAGGTGGAACCCGTGTCGCGGAGCTGCCAACTTGCGAATGTCCTACCCTCCGAGACATAAGGGAGCGCGCCTTCTTGGAGGTTGATCTTGTTGTCAGGAGTCGTATCCACGCAAGGAAAGGCGGAAAGGGATGGGGCAAAGTACCTGTTGTCCGCAAAACGGTACCAATGCGCCTTGTTCTTGGTGTCAGACGTTTCGTCGATCACACGGTTGAAGTAGAAATTGTCGCCGTCGCCCGTGTAGACGATGCGATTGTCGTGAAAGTTGTTTCCCTTCCATTCTTCCTCGCCGTTTGCCTTTTTTGCAAGGAACATGCTCTTTTTTACATCTTCGCCGAGGACGTTTTTGCCGTTTTCAGGGGCGGCTTTGATGAGATTTTCGGCGACTTCGAGATTGGTGAGCGCAAGCAAGTCGGGCGAATTTTTGCGGATATAATCGCGCGACAAAACGTTTTGCGGTCCCCACGGCACATAGTCGCACACCGCGATCTGTCCGTATTGGTTGGTATAGGCGAGATTGTCCTCCACGCGGTTGTTGAGGATCTTGCCGTTAGCGTTTGCCATTGTGGCGATGCCGCTGCCCTCGCAGTTGTAAGTGTGGTTGTATCTGACGGTGATGTTTGTGCAGTTCCAATCGATATCGATACCCATAGCGTCGTAAGGCGTGCCCTGACGGTAGATATCATACACCTCATTATAAGCAATCTCGCTGTCCCGCAAACAGATGGACATCATGCCGCCCTCGCCCTCCTGCGGCGGGTCATCCCCGTCGTAATCGCCGCACACATAGACGCCTGCATCGTGGATGAGGTTGCGGTTCATCGTGCAGTTGGTAGCCGCGCCCGCGCTGATGCCGCAACAGCCCATGTTGTAACAGACGTTGTTGTCGAGATGCACGTCGTAGAAGGTGGTAAACTTCATCTGCATCATGCCGTCGTTCAGTATCCAGCCGCCAGCGCTGATCCCCGTTCTTCCGATGTTGTAGACAAGGTTGTTCGTACACCATACGCCCGTCATCACATATCCGTCGTCGGGCGTGTCGTCGTAAAAGTCCTCGAAGCCGTTCACCTTGATGCCAGCCGTGTTGGCGAAGAAGGGCCTTTCGGGTTCTTCATAGCACTCGGAGTGGACGACGTTGTTCACGATATAGAGATTTTGATAATGATTTCCCCTTGCATGGTCGTATTCGGCGACGATGCCCACGCCGCCGTCCTTCGTCGTCTTTCTCGAATGCCATTTGAGTTCAACCTCGATGTCGCGGACGACGATATTCGAGCAGCGGACGAGCATTACGGCGCTCACTATACCTATGGAATCGCTCATGTGGTGTACGTCCTGTTCGATAACGATGCGAGGTCTTTCCTCCGCGTCGCCGTAGGTTGCGATGGTGATGGGATTGTCGGGTTCGCCGTGACAATAACGAATTTCGAGGTTGTCTTGAAAGACGTCCCCGCGCTTTAACAGAATTTGGTCGCCTGCCTTGAATTTGAGTTCGTCGCCCTCTGTTTTGTCTCGCGTAAACCAACGTATAGCGTCAATGTTGTAGGGATTTTCAATAGAGCCGTCGGCGTGGTCAATGTCCTTTCCGTCGGCTGACACATAGTAGTTCTTTCCGTCGTGGGACTTGGGATATAAAGTCTCGTCTTGAAGCGTCGGGGCTTCGAATTCATATGAGACCTCTTCCGTCCCGCGGGGGAGCAGGAAGGGAATGCTGCACGCAAGCGCGAGAACAATGACTGCGGCAAGCGCAATCGCAACGATTATTACGATTTTCTTCTTTTCCATAAGTTTTCCTCTTCTGACACAGTATACTACACCGCTTTTTTGCGGACGGTATCTTCCGCGGCGTCCGTATCTGCATTTCAAGAAAAGTATAGCACGGGTTCCGTGAAAAAGCAATAACACAAACAAAGAGTTTTCCGCAAAAAATCCCCCCGAAAGGGTAGGAACTTTTTGCATAAAAGCAGAGTTTTTTTACCCCATATATACAAAAGCGCCTCTCGCACAATGCGAGAGGCGTCAAATATTGCGCAGATCATATCCTGATGCGAACGACGATTCCGTCGGAAGAGCATACCCGCACGAGGTCGAAGTGACCGCAAATTTTTACCGTGCTGCGCAGAGCCCGATACAGGGCTGTAAGCTGCTCCCGCGTAGGAAATCCGACGTCAGCTTCTAATCTGCCTGCATCATCCCGACAGTAGACGGCTACGTCGGACGATCCCGCGGTTTCACCGTCTGCAATGGAAGCAGTAGGAACTCTTGTGCCCGCGGGCGCTTCATCGTCAACGGCTTGGCGAATCAGCCACAGGGCGAATTTACTCTTCAAAAACGACAGCGGTAGCCACAGGCAAAGGAATAGTCTTTTTTTGCCTACTCGGATACGCATCAGTCCACCCAAATCTCCACGCGGTCGCCGTCGGCGCTTTCCACTTCCACTATTTTGCCCACCACGCCGCTTGCAACAATATCGTAAACCTGTCTGAAATCTATATTTTCCAAAGATACCTTGCCTGCGGAAACGGGGATCTCCATGCCGCTATCCAGAAACACCTTGACCACCGCCAGAGGCAAATTGATGTTGACCTTGTCGCCGTCGGAGCTGAGTACCTTGATATGCAAAAACATTTTGTTGACGTCCTTGCGGTTTTGTTCCGGAACGAACTGCGTGACGGGTTGCTTGCCCAACAGCTCGTCCAACGTTACGCCGAGAATATCCGACAGCTCGTTCAATACGGATATATCCGGTGCGGAAACGTCGTTTTCCCACTTGGATACCGCCTGAAAAGTAATATTGAGCTTTGCTGCAACTTCTTCCTGCGTAAGATTTGCCTGCTTACGCAGACGTTGCAAGCGCTGACCGAAAGTTTCGTTCATAATATCCTCCTTAAAAATCAAGTCGTACTTTACCGTACGACTGAATTATACGCTTTCTGACGGCGAAAGGACAGCGACTGTTTGTCGAATTTGTCGGCATTTGCTCAACCAAACGGAGAGAATACGCTCAACCGTCGGTTGAATGACTGTGTTTTATGTCCGTTTCTTGTTATCTGCGCCGATCGGTCGGCAAGTAAGATCACTCGTCGTGCGACGACTTGCTGCAAAAGCGATACGCAAGACTTTTGCCGCAGATCAACGTCGCGCCCGCTAGACGTCACTTGTAGTAACTGTTTGGGCGATCGTTAACGGTAAGCGCGCCGTAATCGGATACCAACGACACCTCGATAACAGTGACGCCCTTCTCCATTTGATTGCCCTCTTCATCCGTCCACAGCTTGGCGTTGTACAACACCTTGCCCGTCAGTATCTTGGGATTGTTGAAAAACGGATAAGTATGGTAACCGCAACACAAACCGTACCCGAGATATATGCCGTCAAAGTATCCTTTGAGATTATTGACGTGGTCGTGTCCGCAGAACAGCGCCTTGGTGCAATCGCTTTGCTTGATGTAGTCGAACACATCGGGGTGATCCGTGACGCCCTCGGCATTGCCTTGATAAAATATCCCCACCGTGTATCCGTCGTCGCCCCACACATACTCGCTGTCCTTTTTGTCGCTCTCGCGCACCACTCCCTTGACGTCGCTGACGGTCACATCGGGCAACTGCGCCTTTACCGCGTCGGATACGGCTCTGCCCTGCGCCAATTCGTTGAGATAGTACATATCGGCAAACTGCTTGACGGGAATGTGAAAGAACATACTGCTCTGCACGTCGGGATTGCATTGTTTCAAGCCCTTTACCGCCCAATCGTACCAATCCATCTGATCCTGCCTTATCCAATCGTACACCCAATCGGTGAGAGGCACGTTCTCGGCATCGGGATACATACCGCTGTCCAGACATACCAGACTGTAAATGAGATTTTCCGCCGATTTGCTGCCTTTGAATATGTTGACGAGAAAATTGCTGTGCCCGTGAATGTCGTCGGGACCGGAGTCGAACAGACAATACTCGTATTCTTGCAACATTTCGACGATAGTATGCTTACTGCAATCGAATTGGCTGTCGTGATTGCCGAATACAAACGTCCAGGGTTGACGACGCTTCTCCATAAACTCGCAAAAATATCTGAACGCGTCGTATGTAAATACCGACAGAGTGAGGTCTCCCGTGACAACGCAGATATCCGGTTGCTCCGCCCGTATGGCGCGATCCAACAGATCCATAGTCTTGCGATCGCGCGTAAAGGAGCCGAATTTTATCTGCGGATCGGCGATCTGCATTATTTTCAGTTCGTCGGCGTTCTTGTCGACAATGAGGTACGGAAACATATCCAATTGGAACTGTGCTGCGCCACCGTCAAAGCTGTAACTTCCCCACGGTTCGTTGGGTTCCCGCATATGCACCGCCGCGCGTATGCCCAATACAAGGGCAGCGACAAGCAATGCGGCAAGTATACCGCCTAATATGCTCCAAACTATTATGCGCCTTTTGCGATTGTGCGTTTTTTCTTTTGCCATGTTAAATTCCCTTTATACAACGATGTGAGTATGCAAATATTATACCAAATATGAAAAATCAAAGTCAAGAATCGCAGTTAGATTTTCCAAAGTTCCAACTGCGATACGGATTTGTTCGTCGGCAAGACGTAAACTTTCCAAAAGCGGAGACGAATGACTGTCCGACAATATAAGGACATTCAATAGCCCTCCGGAATAAAAATGCCGCAAAGGCTCTATGGCAAATGTTGGGGTGAAAGAAAACATAAATAAAAACAAACCTGCTTTACCCCAACATTATGCCATCAGAGCCGCCGACCAAACGCAAGTCTGTACGGTTGACTGCGCAACCGACCCCTAACGGGGCGCAAGCGCAGACGTGGTCGGACTACTGAGGAAGCCGGGGACACCTCGGCTTGCATTATTTATACTTTCGGCGGGGAGCAGCCTGCCCCGCCATCCCCCGCAAGGGCTGCAAGCGCCGCGCAGGTCGCCGCTTGCAGGCGGAATTTTCGCTTTGTTCGCTACTATGCGCGACACGCACATCTCCGCGCGCTCAAATTCCGCTTTGATATGGAAGTCGGCTTCTGTATTTTATTTACTTCTAAATCCCATTATTTCTCACATAAACCATAAAAAAGGGTTGCTTTGTCAACAACCCTTTGAATATTTATCCTTATCACTCCGGCTTGAATATGATCCTGCCGCAGTGTTCGCACTTCATATAGCTCTTGCTGGCGAACTGCGCGTCCACGACAGCCTTGGGCATTTCCATACGGCAACCGCCGCAACGAGTACCGCCTTCGAGCGGCACAAACACGGGATACAGACCGCCGTCCGCCACTTTCTTATAAACGTTGAAGATATTCTCGTCGATAACTTTTTTCAATTCCGTTTGACGCGCGCGGATCTCGTTGACGCGGGGCTTGACCTCGGCGGCGACCTTATTGAACTCTTCGTCGCACTTGCGATAGCCGGCAATAAGTCTCGGCAACTTGGCGCTTGCCTCGTCAAACGCTTTGGACAGTTCCTCTCCCTCGCGAATGATACGCTTGATCTCCTTGTCAACGTTGTTGAGTTCGGCAAGCTGCTCGTTGAGCTTCTTGTTCATATAGTTGAGTTCGTCCTCGTCTTCCAACGAACCTATCTCGCCGGAGTGTTCGTCTATTACGGCGGTGATGTCCTGCAACGTCTGCTGCGCTTGCGCAAGCTGATTGCGCAGATCCAGCGCGCGCGCGTCCAACTTGGAGATATTCTCCTCGCACTCCTGACTTGCCGCCTTGTACTGTCTGCGTTTGATAAAGTTGTCGTTTTTTTTGAGGTCGCGCTCGATACGATTGAGCTCGCCGTCCAATTGCTGATAACTAAGCATTTCCTGTTGTATCATTGTAGTCCTCCTGTAATTGCAATCGCCTGTTCAACAAGGCTCAGACGCCCCGAGACCTTGGGGTCGTTGCACCCTTTGAGTATTTGCGTAAGTTTTGTCTGCTCGGTACGGAGATACAGACGAAAGTCCTCTGTGGGAGCAAGAAGATTGGTAATGCCGAACTCTTCTTGAAGCTCCGTCAGCTGCATAGGCTCGTTGCATAGCTCCGCCACTATCATATTGTAAAATTTGCCGCCGTCGCATATCATACGGTCGTATTGTATCCTGTAATCCCGCGCCAGACGCCTGCGCACGTCGACGGCATTGCGGTTGGGCTGCAAAACGAGCATATGGGGTGGAAAAACCGCTCTGTCGAGTATGTCTATGATTTCCAATCCGCCCATACCCGCTATCACGGCGCAGTCCACATTGATATTGCCCAGACCGTCCTGACATACGAAGCCGACCTTGTCCGTCAATTCCTCGGGGCAATTGCGCCGCGCTTTGTCCAGGCTGAGTTGCGACACATCTATAAAGGTAACGTCGTCGGCTTTATTCTGCCGCAATATCTCTATGCCGACATAGCCGTGATCGCACCCGACGTCGGCGAGAGAATTGCATTCCGGAATAAGTTCCACAAGCTTGTCCAAACGTTTGCTCATAATCAATCGAGATAATCGCGAAGCTTCTTGGACTTAGTGGGGTTGCGCAGCTTCCTGAGCGCCTTGGCTTCTATCTGACGGATACGTTCACGTGTGACGTTGAACTCTCTGCCCACCTCTTCGAGGGTGCGCTGTTTGCCGTCGTCCAGACCGTATCTGAGACGAATGACCTTCTCTTCGCGCGGGGTGAGCTTGTGCAGCGCCTGTATGAGCTGTTCGCGAAGCATCGTCTGCGCCGCAACGTCGCTGGGAGGAGCCGCCTTGGTGTCCTCGATGAAGTCCACGAGGTGACTGTCCTCTTCTTCGCCGATGGGCGTTTCGAGACTGACGGGGTCTTGCGCGATCTTCTGTATCTCGACAACCTTGTCTACGGATATGCCCATATAGTCAGCTATTTCTTGCGGAGTGGGTTCGCGTCCCAGATCCTGCAACAAAGTGCGCTGTGCGCGTACCTGACGATTGATAGTCTCCACCATATGCACGGGAATGCGTATCGTCCGCGCCTGATCCGCTATGGCGCGGGTAATTGCCTGGCGTATCCACCAGGTGGCATATGTACTGAACTTGAATCCCTTGGTATAATCGAACTTCTCAACCGCTTTCATAAGTCCGAGGTTGCCTTCCTGTATCAGATCGAGAAAAAGCATACCTCTGCCGACATAGCGCTTGGCTATGGATACGACCAACCGAAGGTTTGCTTCGGACAGCTTTTGCTTAGCTTCCTCATCGCCTTCGAGCATGCGGCGCGCAAGCTCCGCCTCCTCTTCGCTGGACAACAGAGGGACCTTTCCTATATCTTTGAGATACATCTTGACGGGGTCGTCCACCGCCACGTCGCCGATATTGCGATACAGAGCGGAATTGTCTTTATCGAACGTGTCCACGATCTTGACGCCGTTCTGTTCTAGATAACGGTAGATCTCGGCGTTTTGCTCGGGGGTCAGATCCGTCTTTTCCAAACGGGATTCGAGATCTTCGTACGAGATCTTGGTGACACCGCCGCTCTTTACGTCGTCGAGCAAATCTTGAAGATATTTTTGCGTGATTTCCATATTTCCTCCTAATCTATCTAACGTCCGCTATTTTCTTGCTGAGTTCCGACAGCCGTTCCAACAGCGAACCGTCCTCGGGGTTGTCTTTGATTTGTTTCATAAGTTCGTCTCGTTTGCGTTTGAGTTTCTCGACGGTAACAAGCCGTCTGCACTCGCGGAAATACCGCTCGTTGATTTCCTTGTCCTTGTCGAAACCGATGTCGATTATCTCCGCATACTGCTCGGGGGCGGCGTCGGGACATACCGTATACAGCATATCCATGCTCGGCTTGACGCCCTGCGCCTTGCAATCGAACAGATAATCGTACAGATCGGACAAAAACTTAGAATTGCACAGCGGTTTGTCCTCTATCGACGCATAGCTCTCGCCGCGCAATATGCACGCCGCAATAAAATACTTTGCTTTGTCCTCGGGCGAAACGCCGTATTCTTCCGTCTCGCTTACGTCCGCATCGTTCTGCGACAATTTGCGGCGGAAGTAATCTTCCGAATAGCCCGTCTTGACGGATACCGCCGTGATATAACGCGCCTGCCGCACGTCGTCCAACGCCCGAAGCATCGTCAACGCGCCCTTGACGTATTTGGGCAGGGCATTGTTGCGTCGAGCGCTGTCCGCACTGTCGATGGGGAAGGCGTCCGCCAACAATTTCAACTTGTAATCCGGCAAAGGCATCGCTTCGTCGATAAGTTTGTCAAATGCTTCCGAGCCGTATTTCTTGATGTATTCGTCGGGGTCCAATTTCTCCGGTACGGACATAACGCGTACTTCAAGCCCAGCTCTATCCAATATATCCAGACCGCGCACCGTTGCTTTCTGTCCGGCGGAGTCTCCGTCATAACATATGTATACCGTATCGGACAGCCGCGACAGCCACTTGGCTTGCTGCTCGGTAAGAGAAGTCCCCATACTTGCAACGGCGCCCTTGAAACCGCCCTGATACATCGCGATCACATCCATATATCCCTCGACCACGACGAGATTGGGCAGAGCGGAATGCTGTTTCTGCTCCTTGGCGATATTGATGGCAAACAGATTGTCCTTCTTGGTAAATAACGGCGTATCGGACGTATTCTTGTACTTGCCGCGCGATATAGTGTAATCGTCAAGTCCTCTTCCGCCGAAAGCTATCACCTGCCCCTGCATATTGAATATGGGCACGATAAGTCTGCCGCTCAACGCGTCCGTTACGCCGCGCTGCGTTTGCTGCAATACTCCGCATTTGATACAATCGTCCGTAGAGTAGCCCTTGGACCGAAGGTGATCCACCAACGAATAGCCGTCGGGAGAATAGCCTATGCCGAACTTCTTGACTGTGGCTTCGTCGAAGCCGCGCTTGGTCATATAATCCCGCGCGACCTTACCAACCTCGCCGTAATAGGCGCGATAGTAAAATCTTGCCGTATCTCGGCATATATTAAGATAGACGTCGCGCTTCTTCTTGCGCTCGCGAAACTCCCTGTCCTCTCCGGAAGAGGAACTCTCCGGCATTGGAATGCCCGCGCGCTTGGCGAGGATCTCGCACGCTTCGGCAAAACTGCACGACTCGTACTTCTCCACAAACTTGATCACGTCGCCGCTCTCGCCGCATCCGAAACATTTGTATATCTGCAAATTGCGATTGACGTTGAAGCTGGGCGTTTTTTCTCCGTGAAAAGGACAGCGTGCCATAAAATTGGCGCCGCTGCGCCGCAGTTCGAGATAGCTTCCTATTACGTCCACTATGTCGTTCTGTCGCTTGATCTGTTGAATGAAGTCCGACCAATCTGCCATTACCCAAGAGCCTCAACCGTTATATGAATAATACCGCTCAATCGTTCGATTTATTAAGTAAATCGAACAAATTTATTGCAATTTTGCAAAGTCACACACTTTCCTATTTATAAATACAGCCGAATTTTCAAAAATCCACTAATATTGCAAAAATTTTTGTCAAAATGTCGGCATTAAATTACGTAACAAACAAAAGGAATAATATAAGAAAAAACTTGCTTTATAGGCAAGTTTGTTCGGTGTGCGCATATGATCACTTTCGGCAATGACAGCTATTTGTTGATGATATCCTTCACCTTCATAAGACGTACAGTGGCGGCGCGTTCGCTCTCGTCCAACTTCATCTTGATGTACCGGATAGTCTCGGTAAGTTGCGGGATCATAATATTCTCCAACGCGTTGACGCGTCGTTTGTTCTTCTCTATTTCCTCGGCGAGCATATTGCAGGTCTTTTCCGTCTCGGCAAGCTCCACCAATTTGAGCAATACGGCGTTCAATCCGCGCAGGCTGTCGTCCAACTTCGCCGTGACGGTAAGAAAACTGTAAGGATACAGTTCTCCGCCGCTGTCGCTTACTTCCATAGCGGGTACGTCGACGCCCATTACCTTCTTCCTGGAACAGGCGAGACTGACGGTACGCGCGGGCATAAGTATGGCTTCTTCCGTTACGCGGGCGTCGGTGGTTGCGCGCGCCTCGGCAAAAGCGGACAATGCCGAACACAGCTCCTGCTCGGTTTGTTCGCGCAGGCGCTTGTTTTCTTCGGCGAGAGTGATGAAACGACGTATCATCTCGTCCGTCTTGTCTTTGAGTAATTTGTGACCCCGCGTCGCCGTACGAAGTCGGGCTTGCAGCCTCTTCATCTCCATACGGGTGGGATTGACATTCATAACCGCCATATATTACTACTCCACTTGTGCGGGCTTGTAATGCTTATCCAGCATTTCTTCGGAAATGCGTTTGAGTTCGCTGCGCGGCAGGATACCGAGCAATTCCCAACCGAGGTCCAAAGTCTCCTCTATCGTACGGTTGGTGGTAAATCCCTGCGCGATATAACGCTTCTCGAATTCCGCGGCGAACTTGGCGTACAATTTGTCCACGTCGGAAAGCGCCGCTTCGCCCAATATCGCCGAAAGTTCCTTGGCTTCCTTGCCCTGAGCGTATGCCGAGAACAGCTGATTCATCGTGCTTGCGTGATCCTCGCGGGTCTTGCCCGCGCCTATGCCCTTGTCTTTCAGACGGGAGAGGCTCGGCAACACGTCTATGGGCGGATTGTATCCGCGCTTGTAAAGCTCGCGCGAGAGGATTATCTGTCCTTCGGTGATATATCCCGTAAGGTCGGGGATCGGATGGGTCTTGTCGTCCTCGGGCATCGACAGAATGGGTATCTGAGTTATGCTGCCCTTGCAACCGTGTATACGTCCTGCGCGCTCGTATATCTGCGCGAGGTCGGTATACATATATCCCGGATAACCGCGGCGCCCCGGGACTTCCTTACGCGCAGCCGATGTCTCGCGGAGAGCTTCCGCATAGTTGGTGATATCCGTCAGAATGACAAGCACCTGCATACCCTTCTCGAAAGCGAGATACTCCGCTGCCGTGAGCGCCATACGCGGCGTGCTTATACGCTCGATGGCGGGGTCGTTGGCAAGATTGATGAACATTACGGTGCGTTCGATGGCGCCCGTCTTGTTGAAGTCCTTGATGAAGAAGTCCGCTTCCTCGTAAGTGATGCCTATCGCGCCGAAAACGACGGCGAATTTCTCGTCGTTGCCCAACACTCGCGCCTGACGCGCGATCTGTGCGGCAAGCTGTGCGTGCGGCAGACCGCTTGCGGAGAATACGGGCAGTTTCTGTCCGCGAACAAGCGTATTTAAGCCGTCTATTGCCGATATGCCCGTCTGAATAAATTCGTTGGGGTAATCTCTCGCATAGGGATTGATGGGCTGTCCGTTGATATCCAACCGTTCGTCGGCGATGACGGGGGCGCCGCCGTCTATCGGTTCGCCCATTCCGTTGAATACGCGCCCCAGCATATCCTCGCTGACGGCAAGTTCGAGGCTTCTGCCGAGGAAACGAGCCTTGGCAGTGGATATTTTCAGTCCCTGCGTGCCTTCGAACAGCTGCACGAGAGCGCGATCGCCGTTGACTTCGAGTACCTTGCCCTTGCGGACCTCGCCGTTTTCCTGTTTGATCTCTACCAACTCGTTGTAGCTGACCCCTGAAACATGGTCCACCAACATAAGCGGACCGACCACTTCGCGGATAGTTTTGTATTCTTTAAGCATTGGCTTCTCCTTTGCTTACAAGAGCATTTATTTCTTTCTTGATATTGCGCTGTATTTCGTCAAAACGATACAGGTTGGCTTCCTCTATATATTTGCTGCGTCCGATCTGTTCTCTTACGGGCAATCGGAGCAAATCGTCGAGCTCTACGCCCTTGTCGAGAGCGTCCAACGACTCGTGATAGAATCCGAGTATCAACTTCATCATCTTGTACTGTTTGTCAAGAGAAGTGTATGTATCCACCTCGTGAAAAGCGTTCTGGTGAAGATAGTCTTCTCTTATCGACTTGGCGGTCTCCATAGTCAGTCTGTCCCGCGCGCCGAGGGCGTCCATACCCACAAGGCGAACTATCTCGTTGAGTTGATTCTCTTCCTGCAATATGAAGCTGAGTTCCGTTTTGAGTTCGTTGAAGTCCTCCGCAACGTGTTCGGCATACCAATCCGCCAACTTGTCGTCGTACAGAGAATAGCTCGTAAGCCAATCTATCGCGGGAAAGTGTCTGCGATATGCAAGCTGCGCGCTCAGTCCCCAGAACACCTTGACTATGCGCAAAGTCCCCTGACTGACGGGTTCGGACAAGTCGCCTCCCGGCGGAGACACTGCGCCTATCGCCGAAATGGCTCCCACCACGTCGCCGCTTCCGAGAACGCGTACTATGCCGGCGCGTTCATAGAACTCGGCGATACGGCTTGCAAGATAGGCGGGATAGCCCTCTTCGCCCGGCATTTCTTCCAGACGTCCGCTCATCTCTCTGAGCGCCTCCGCCCAACGCGAAGTGCTGTCCGCCATTATAGCCACCGTATAACCCATATCGCGGAAATACTCCGCTATCGTTATACCCGTATAAATGCTCGCTTCTCGCGCGGCGACGGGCATATCGCTCGTATTGGCGATGAGTACCGTCCGCTTCATAAGCGGTTCGCCCGTGCGAGGGTCCTTCAACTCGGGAAATTCTCTGAGAACGTCCGTCATCTCGTTACCGCGCTCGCCGCAACCGACATATACGATGATATCCGCGTCCGCCCACTTAGCCAATTGGTGCTGAACTACCGTTTTGCCGCTTCCGAAAGGTCCCGGGACGGCAGCCACGCCGCCCTTGGCAATGGGAAACAACGTATCTATCACGCGCTGACCCGTCACCATAGGCAGATCGGGCGCCATCTTGGATTTATAAGGACGTCCCTTGCGAACGGGCCAACGCTGTATCATCGTGAGGTCCTTGCCGTCCACTATGGCGATGAGTTCCGCAACGGTATAGTCTCCCTCGCTTGCGATGAAGTCCACTTCGCCCTCCGTCCCGACGGGGACGAGTATCTTGTGCAATACCACCTTTGTTTCCTGCACGGTGCCGAGAATATCCCCCGCAATCACTCTGTCCCCCGCCTTGACGTTGGGTACAAAGTGCCACTTGCGGTTGCGATCCAACGAATTGACCTCGATACCGCGCGCTATGCGGTCGCCGGATACTTGCATCAATACGTTCAGCGGACGCTGAATTCCGTCGAAAATGCTCTCGATAAGCCCCGGTCCCAATTCCACCGACAGCGGCGCACCCGTGGAGACGACTTCGTCGCCCACTTTGAGTCCGCTTGTCTCCTCATAGACCTGTATGCTTGCCTTGTCGCCTCTGAGTTCGATGACTTCGCCGACAAGTTTCTTATCCGAAACCTTGACTACGTCGTACATCTCTACGTCGGCAAGTCCTTCGGCAACGATGAGCGGTCCGCTTACCTTTACTATCTTTCCAATCATTGTTTGTCCTCTTTGTTGAATATTACGTCCACGCCGATAGCCTTCTCCACATCGCTCTTGATACCCTGCATACCGAATCCGCTCGGCGTCCTGCCCGTAGGAATGGGCACGACGGCGGGATATGTCTGCAATTTGGCTTTGCTAAGCGTCTCGGGAATAAGCTCGGCAAGATCTTCCGCGATGAACACTACCGCGTAGCGCTCCTGCGAAAGTTTTTTTACGAGATGTTGCGCCTGCTCCGCCGTGGCGGCGTCGAATACTTCCACGCCCACCGCCTTGAACGCAAGCACGCTGTCCTTGTCTCCGATAACTGCTATCTTATTTGGCATTTAGTCTTTCCTTTATCTTTTCCTTGTCCGTGCCGTTCTTGATATCGGCAAGAATACGCCTCACAAGCTCCGTCTCGTCCGTCTTGGCATAAAAATATTTAAGCGCAGGCTGCAAAGTAAGCGGATCTGCGTATTCTTCGATAAGTCTGTTGCGCATAGACGCATAACGGCGTTCGGAGTCGACTCCGCTGCAAATTCCGCGCCACTCCTCCGGCAGATCGCTTACGGAAAGCTCTCCCGACCACAGTCCGAGCAAAGTTTTGCGCCCGATAGAACCGCCGTCGATAAGCCACTTGTCCGCTTCTGCCGCGTCTATACCCAACTTATGCATACGCATAACGAGCGTAAGATCCGTATAATCGACGTACTGCTCCGACAGCTTGCTCATCAGGCGCGACAGCGAAGCCTTGGCGTAACGCGCAAGATCCGCGAAATAAGCCTTGTCCAACAATCTGTCCACCGTCTGCGGACTTCTGTCGCCGTCGGCGAACCGAGCGTCTATCGAATCGCAGGCTTCCGCCATATTGCGGGAGAATTTACCGTAATCGTCATTGTTGATGAGATCGCGCATCGCGGCAGGCTGATAAGAGGCGTTCTCGAAACAGTACGCCGTGAAGTCCCGTCGCATATACTTGCCCTTGACCAAAACCTTGGCATTGTGATAATCGTATTTGCACAGCAAATATTTCAACGCGTTGACATTGGCGCACAATTCCTTGATCTCGGCAAGCAACTCGTCCAGCTCGGCGCGCAGCGCCTGTTCGTAATCGGACTCGGCAGCCGCCGCGGAATATCCGCATTCTCCGAGCGTTCTCAATGCCTCGGCAAGATTGCCGCATTCCGTCAAACGGATATATTTGTCGGCGGTGAGCAGCTTATTGGAAAGCACCGCAATGCGGCCGTTGGCAAAAAGCTGTTCGTTACTCATCTCGTACTCCCAAAGCGTCAGCCACTGCGCCCTCGGTCTTTTCTCTCAGATAACGCACCACGCTTGCGACGGTGAGATCCTTCTCGTAGCCGTCGCCTTCGAGTACGACTCCGCCCTCTGCGCGTATGTATCTGCTGCCGAGGGTAAGATTCTTATCAAATCCCTTCAACCACGCGGGAGTTACGCCCTTGGAGTCTGCCTTGGTGACGTATACGATCTCGCCGTCCTCGGCAAATTTGGACAGCAATTCGCCTATAAGATCCAATCTGTCCTCTTCGTTCATTGCCGCAAGACGCCTGTGTACCTCGTCATAGCACTCCGTCACAAGCCGTTGACGTACCTCCAAACGGTATTTCCTGCCGTCGAGTTGGGCGTTGGCGCGGGCATTGCGCAGTTTTTCCTGCAAAACGGCTTGCAAACGTCTGTCCAACGCTTCTCTGTCGCGCTTGACAGCCTCTTCCGCCGCGCCGACAGTCTGTGCCGCCCGACGTTCCGCATCGGCAACGATCTCCGCGCACCGTTCGTCTGCGTCGGAGAGTATCTTGTTGATAATATTTTCCTTACCGTTCATCTCTTCCTCGGAATGGACTTATGCGGCGAATGCGCCCGCAAGCGCCGCAACCGCCTTGCCTGCTTCCTCTACCGTCTGTTGAACTTCCGGACGGGTGACGATCTGGCTGACGTTGGCTACGGGGAAGTAGTTGAACATCATAATGGACACCACCATGCCCAGCAACGCATAGAACTCTATCATTGCGGGGAAGATGATGGACTTGGAGGCTATCTCGCTGCGCTTGCCGACCGCGATGATTGTCGTTGCGGCGCTGCGACCCTGCAAAATAGCGGATACCGTGCCGCCCAACATCATGGGAATGCACGCAAAGAATACGTACCAACCCTGCGCGTTTACTTGCGCCCAAGTAACCGTCTGATCTCCGAGATTGGCGGTCGTAGGAAGCGCGTTTGCGCCGAGAATGGCGATCAGAAAGCCGTAAATGCCCTGCGTCGCGGGAAGCAGCGAAAGAATGATAACCTTGCTGAATTTGCTCGAATCTTCCGCAAGCACGCCGGCAGCGGCTTTGCCGGTAAATCTGAGTCCCAAGCCCGAACCGACGCCGCAAAGCAGTACGGTAAGCGCAAGACCGATGATGCCTATTGTTAAACCTGTCATTTTTTGTTTTCCTCCGTTGGGAATTTTTTTTTGATATATACAGTCGGGCGCAATGCCCGCAAAACTGTCTCCGTTACTTGACCAATGTATACTTGGTATCGCTGCCGAAGGGCACGAACAACTGTCCCTCGCCCGTATAGAACTTGCCGAAGAACTCGACATACTGCAATCTGCCGTTGTGAATGTATACCGACAGCAAGCCCATAACAAGGTTGAACATATGCGCAAATACCAATACCAACGCCGCCAACACATATCCGAAGCCGCCGCTGCCCGAGACCATCCCTGCAAGCTGATTGACTACCGTCGCCATAATGGCGGAACTGAGCATCAATCCGAAAACGCGAATGTAGCTCATAATATCGCTGACATAGTTGATTATCCCGTAAGCGCTGCTGAAACTCTTGATGACCTTGCCCAACAAACCCTTGGTGCCCAGACCCGCGCATACAAGCGCCACCGCAAGCGCCGCAAGACATACATAAAGGGATATCCGCGACACTATCGTCGGCAACCGCAGCACGTTGTACGGTTCATACGCAGCCATATCCAATGCGGAATTGAATATAGCCAAGACAAAACCGGCAAATACGATTATCCAAGGAAAATCGGCAAGCCAGGCGGAAAGATATTGCTTATGCTTGATCTTGACCGCCATTTTGCAGCCGATGCCCGCGGCGAGATGCACCACGCCGAACAACAGACTGATTATCATCATTACCATCGGATAACCGGCGGGGTTGGGTATTATCCCGTTGTGCAATGGGTGGGAGGGGTCGGTAAATATCTTATCCCAAAATGTGTAGCCGAACACGCTGCCGAACAGCGCGCCCACCGCTATCGCCGATATGCCGCATATGCCGAACATCTGCAACATTATCCTGATACCCGTCCTTTGCTTGATGACAAACGTCGCAAACAGTCCGAACGCAACAAGCAGCAAACCGTAACCTATATCCGCCACCATAAGTCCGAAAATGATAAAATAGAATATCGACATCACGGGATTGGGGTCCACTTCGTGATAATCGGGTACGGAATAAGAATTGGTTACGAACTCAAACGGTTGAGTAAATTTGTTGTTCTGTACGAGAGTGGGAGCAAATTCGTCATCGGCTATGTCGTCATAGGTGATCACTATACCGTCCGTTACCGATCTCAACGCGTTGTCCACTTCCTGCTCTTTCTCTGCGGGGTAGTATCCTTCCAGAACGAACGTCGAAGCCGTCTGCTGCACGTCTCCGTCGGCGGCAAGTTTCTTCTCGCAGAGCAAAAGCCAATCGACGTATATCTTCCATTGCGGAATATCCCGAGCGTAACGTACTATCTCTTCCGTACATTGCTCTATCTCGGCGTCGATACCGTTGATCTGTCTTTCCAACGCCTCTATCGTTACGCGAGGCAACACGTCGGTATTCAAAGTGCATTTGGTCAAACCCAAGGCGGCGGCTTTCTCGAAGAATGACGCTTCGCTCCTGTGCGCGACTACGACGACCAACGCAACGCCCGCATAGACGTCCACCGTCTCCGTCGTAACAGTCTCGTAACTCTCCGCAAGCGCTTGCAGTTCGCTCAGACCGCTATCGGGCAACTGCGACAACTGCACGACGGAAGTATCGGTATCATGATACCATATCGTCGGATGAGGAAGCGCGCGATAGGCTTGCAGCTTGTCCGCCTCCGCCGACTTCTGCGCTTTGAGCGAGTTGAGCCGAGAAATATCCTCCCTCTTACCTGCCACGGCGGCAAGCGACCGCTCTATCTCTTCGACGTGCTTGCCGAATCCGAGGTAGTAGTCGAAATCTATTTCCGTCCTGGGACGGGCGAAGCTGTTCTTGGCAATGACGACCTTGGTTTCTTTCTTGTGGGCGGAATTGTACTTGTCTGTGACGTCGCCGACGTATGCAATGGCTTCCTCGACGCGCGAAACGTCCGCAAGCACATTCTCCCGTGCCTGCGACTGATCCGTATCGACGAAACTGTCGATATCCGCGCTGCGTTTGAGTTGTACGCAATTCAAGCGAACGAGCGCGTCATAAATATTGTCCCTGTCGGCGTTTAGCGCCAATAGGGTAAGCCTTTTCATCTTGACGATTGCCATTTGTTTACAGCGACTCCGTTATCAATTTGACGGCGCTTTCCATATTGCGGCGAAGCTCTGCCGTCTCACCGTCGGCTTGACGTTTTTTCTCTTCAAGCAATTCCTTTGCCAAGCGAGAAGCCTCGGCGTCCGCCTCGGCAAGACGCTCTTGCTGATATTGCTTGGCTTGCGCGGCGGCTTCTCTGCGTATGCGCTCCGCTTCCGCTTCCGCACGGGCTTCTATCTCGGCGGCTTCGGCTTCGGCAGCCTGTACGCGGCGCTTTGCCTCGTCCTCGGCTTCGATTATGGAATTTACAACTTCTTCTATCATAACGATCCTCTGTTACTGTTCTATCTTGTCGACGCGGCGCGCGTGTTTGCCGCCTTCGAACGGGGTGCCGAGAAACTCGTCCACAATGAGCTTTGCCGTGGCAAAGTCAACGTATTTCTGCCCCATTGCTATCATATTGGCGTTATTGTGCGCTCGCGTCATATGCGCCATATCCGGGTTGACGCACAGTGCGCAACGTACTCCCTTGACCTTGTTGGCGACCATACTCACGCCTATACCCGTAGTGCAGATAACTATGCCGCGCTCACATTCGCCGCTTGCTACGGCTTCCGCCGCGGGACGGGCGAAATCGGGATAATCGCAGCTGTCGCAAGAAAATGTTCCGAAATCGCGCACGACGTGACCGAGTTGTTTCAGATAATCGCTCACCTGACTCTTCAATTGATAACCGCCGTGATCGCACGCCAAAGAAATATTCATACCCACCTCAAATAATATTGTGTCCGCAGGCTCTCATAAGCCTGTCCAGAACTCCGCGACTTGCGGGTCCGTCGTAAATCGAATTTTTGCGCCAACAGAAACTTGCGATGATGAAATCGTATTCCGTCTCCAAAGTACGCATGGTTTCAAATAATTTCGCCGCCGCCTCGCGGTCGTTGACTCCCATAGATACCGCATTTCTGCCGCCGAACCGATGAGGACGGCTGACCCACAGCACGGGACGGTATCCCTCGGCGACCTTGCCGTCGTAAAAAGCGCACAGTTTGTCGCAATCGTCGTCCAACTCCAATACCATCGGTACCTTCGGCGCGTAATGCTTGTAGCGGATACCCGGGCTGTTGACCTTGGAAGTAGGATCGCTGAGTATATTGACCGTCCTGCCCAACAATTCCGAAAGGTATTCCGCAGAGACGGCTCCCGGGCGCAAGACCGTCGGTTCGTCGCTAGACAGATCCAAGACGGTGGACTCTATGCCTACGCCGCACGGCTCGCCGCACAGTATCGCGGCAATACGCCCGTCCATATCCTCGCCTACGCGCTGCCACGTCGTAGGGCTCGGACGTCCGCTCAGATTGGCGCTCGGCGCTGTTACGGGCACGGCTGCCGCCCGCAAAAAACTGCGCGCCTCTAAGGACTGCGGCATTCGTATGGCAACGCTCGGCAATCCGGCAGTCACCACGCCGCCGATAATATCCCTCTTGGGCAGGACGATGGTAATGGGCGCGGGCATAACGCGCTCTATCACCGTCTGCGCGTATGAATTGACCTCGCTTGCAATATCGTATATCTGCGCCTTGTCAAATATGTGTACGATGAGAGGATTGTCTACGGGACGTCCCTTGACGGCATAAGTCTCCTTGACGGCGTTTACGTCGAAGGCGTTTGCGCCCAAGCCGTACACCGTCTCGGTGGGAAATCCCACCAATTCTCCCGCGCGGATAAGTTCGCCCGCAATCGCGAGGTCGCGGTCGGTAAATTGCAGATACCTTGTTTTCACAACGATAATTTTAGCACATTGTCCGAAGTTTGTAAACAGGATAAAAATATTTTGCCCCTTTGGGGCAAGAGGAGAGAGAAGGTGAAGTTTGCCGCAAGGCGGCAAGTGAAGTAAGTCGCATAGGGTATTCCACGCAAAAAGGCTTCGCTTCGGGCTACGCCCTCGTTGCAGATTATTTTGCGTTGGAATACCCTCGCTCCGAGTGTTACAAGGTCCCCGACCGCCCACCCCTGTCCGCGGAGAAACGATTTGTTACAGTTGCAAATGTGAAGTTTTGCGCAGAGCGCAAAGTTGAGGTCGGAATTAAATTGAGACTTCAAACCTTTCAGTCACCCTTACGGGTGCCAGCTCTCCTTGCTCATCAAGGAGAGCCTTTTTGTTACAGTTATAAGTTTTGTCCCTGTACAAAACTTTCCCCGTCACGGGCAAGCCGTTACGGGGAAAGTGGCGCCCGCAGGGCGACGATAGAGGGATATTTGAAACAAATCTTTCTTAACTTTACGCTTTTAACAAAACAACACCTTTATAAGCGAAAATTAAATTACTTTGAAATAAGCATTATTAAGAAATAAGCTACTTTAACTAATGCCCCGCCGCAACTTGCCGCACAGCGGCAAACTTCACTTCGGCGTTAGCCGAAACTTCACTGCGCAGCAACTTCACTTGCACGTAGTGCAAACTTCACTTTCTTCCTGTTATCCCTCTTCCACCGCGCATAGCGCGGTCCCCCTTCCCCGAAAGTCTCGCTGACGCTTTCGACTGTCGGGGACGGTTGTATATACAGAAATCAACATTGCCCCTGCGGACAGGGGCGGGTGGTCGGGGCGTGGAACGGTGGGTTCCACCACGAGCGAGTGCGTCGCGACTCAAAATAATCTGCAACGAGCGCACACCGTGCGCGAAGTGAAGCCTTTTTGAGCGCGACCGCACGAGCGACTTCCTTTTTGCACCGAACACCCGAGCGAAAAATAAGCGGGGCACTCAAACGAGCGCCCCGCAGGTTCCGTACCGTACATCCCTATAAGTACGAATATGCTTCTCGCGACACACCCTTGCTATGCCGCGGAGCAATTGATATTGATGACGGTCCCCCTGCAACTCAATACTTGCGGTTGTCACCGCTCGGACAACGCTTCAAAGCGTATCTCACCAGCGCAGGAAAGGTATCCGTCAAAGAAAAATTATGTCTGCAAACCTAAACTTAAAATAATTTTTCCAAGTTGAAATTTAGTTGGAAATAAGCCTATTCTGCCGTAGGATCTGTGTACTTAACAGTACTAACGTCCGCTTTTGTAACTATCAAAGTAATTACTTCCGTACCCGTGCCGAATTTCTTAAACTTTTTATAGGCTTCAAACGTAGTAACATTCGACTCGTCTGTGCTTTTGGTACCGGCACTTATACTTGTAAGGTGCAATGTACCATCGCTATCCCAATATCCTTTTGCAACCCAGCAATCTTGACCTTCGCCCAAAATCGTCTCTTGCTTGTTTTGGTGCGTGAGAATCTCCGTAACGGCAAGACCTTTGAGGGAGCGGACATTCGCATTGAAAACGCCCTCCTTGGCGTTGTCAAGAGCGCTGACGAATACGGGTACTGCGATTGCAACAAGTACTGCGATGATCGCAACGACGATCAGCAACTCGGCAAGCGTAAAGCCCTTTTTACTTTTGATTTTCAACATTTTGTGCTTCTCCTTATAAATAGTTTTATACATGCCGCTGGGATGATCGGCGGAAATGTCTTGTTGAGCCGCTTTTGCGACAAAATTACATAGAATATGCTAATCTATGGACTTATTTCTCGCCGTTTCGACATAAAAAAAGCCTCGCAACCGCCGTGCGAGACAATTACGAGACAAGTAAAACAAAATTATTGCAAAAAATTTCTATCTATTTGTTGACATATCGAGGAAATCGACTTATAATAATAGCAGAAATGTACACAGATTAGCATATTCTGTGTACATTATTTTTTGACTGAAAACGCGTAAAAAACGCGCTTTTTTTTTGTGCGGCGACGGACGCCGTGCTGCCGCGAGATCAGTGGGAAGCGAGATAACTCTCCAATGCAATGGCAAGCTGATCGGGGCAAGAAGTCCCCTTGAAGCCGCATTTGATACCTTTGAGACGGCGGATCGCCTCGTGTATTTCCATACCCTCGACAAGCGCCGCAACGCCCTGAGTATTGCCGTTGCAACCGCCGACGTAGTGAACGTTGGTTACTTTGCCGTCCTCCACGTCAAATTGTATTTCGCGCGAACATACGCCCTGAGTTTTGTAATTCATATTTTCTCTCCTTATAGTCTATTGGTTTCGTCAGGCGCGGCACATCACTCCGGATCGTAAGCGATGACGTTGCTGCCGTTATTCCACAGATTGTCCAGACCGTATATCTCGCGGGTATCCTTGTGGAAGATGTGAACGATGATCTCGCCGTAATCTACGGCTATCCACCTGCCCTCGGAATAGCCTTCCTTGCGCGCGGCAAACTTGCCCTGCTTCTCCATCTGTTCTTCGAGATGTTCGAATATCGCCTTGACCTGCGGGATGCTGCGTCCCGAACATATAACAAAGTAGTCTGCGATATTGCTGATATTGCTTATCTCCAATATCCTGATATCCGTTGCTTGTTTTTCCGCAAGCGCCTTGCAGATTTGGTTGACCGTCGGGTTGATTTCCGATACGTTTGTAGAATTTGTCATAGTTTTCTCCGTTTGTCAGATTTGTCAGTTTTTTGATCGCAATAGTAATTTATCGTTTGTTCGGACAGCGGACACACGCTGTCGCAATGCCGTTCCAGACACACCGCATAGGCTTCTTTAAGACAAGCGACGAACTGTCGGTCGAGATCGCCGCGTTTGAGATGAGAAAGAGGGTAAGGGCGGCTGTCCTCCGTCTTGTCCGCCACATACACTATCTTATCCAGACGGGTCATTGCCGGTCGCCCCGTTGTGTGATAGGCGATGGCGTCGAGGATCTCGTCGTCGGTAATGCCGAAGTCGCGCTCCGCCACCTTGGCGCCGAGAAAGGAATGTACGACGGAATCGGGCATATCATCGGGTTGAACGTAACCGTATTCGGAATATCTCCGCTTGGGTATATACTTGGCGCAATCGTGAAGCAAGCAGGCGACGAACGCCTTGTCCTTCTCTTCTTCCGCGGCAAGTTCCTGTCCCCGCTTGACGACGTAAAAGGTGTGCTCGAACCGTTGAGGCGTGAGATATTGCCTCAATTTGTCCGTCATCGCGCGGTATTTGCAGTAAAGCTGCCTGTCCCGAACGTACTCGTCCACTGCTTGCGGCACGAATTCTCCGTTATCCATACCGAACTCGTACCTCAATCGCAGTTCCGTCGAGCTGAGCGAAGTGGGTTCCATCCGCAAAAAATTCACCTCGGCGCCGAAGCGTTGTTCAATTCTGCGCGCAACAGAGGCGGGCATCCGCCGTTTGCGGCAAACAACCGTAAGCGAAGCAAGACGCGCTATCTCTTCCGGAAGGTACCACTTGTGAAAGCCAAGCAGGCTGTCTCCTCCGATAATAAGATACAGCTGCGCGTCGGGATACAGCTCCCGATAATGACGCAGCGTCTCCACGGTGTAGCTCTTGCCCCGCTTGACCACCTCGTAATCGTCCACTTCGGCAATATCCCCGAACGCAAGGCGACAAAGGGTCAGCCTTATATCCGCGTCCACATCGCAATGCTTGTGAGGGGGATCGCCGCAGGGCAATACAAAGAGTTTGTCCAAGCGCAGTTGCTCCATCGCCGCCGAAGCCATCGCGACGTGGGTATTGTGCGGCGGGTTGAACGTCCCTCCGAAAATGCCTATTTTCATACTATTATTCTACAATATTTTTGCAAACTTTACAATAAAAAAGAGCAAATTTGTCAACAATAGGGTTATGGCTAAGATATTGAATACGGTATTAAGCGCTGTCGCCGTGTTTATGCTGACGTTTCTGTGGATAGTATACTGCACCAAAGACGGCATAACGTCCTTTTGCTTGGCGGCGATTGCCGCTATCGCCGCGGGGTATCTTATTTACCGCGCGCAAAACGCGTCGGACAAGCGCAAAAGCCGCAAAAACGCTCAATCGAAAAAAGCAGCCGCGCTCGGCGAATATCTAAGATACGGCGACAACAATATTGCGCTCATCTCGGATATGATGCGCTATTACCGATTCGATGTTATATCCGCAGGAACAGACGACCTCGTCGCGGAAAAGAACGGAAAGAAATGCTACGTCGCCCTGCGCTATGCCGCGGACGCCGTCAACAAAGAGGAGTTGGCGCGCTGCGTTGTCGCCGCCCGACGGGCGCACTGTTGCAAATTGTACCTCTTTGCCCACAGAGCGGAGCAATCGTTGCTGAAACAGGCAAGCGCATATATCGAGACAGACCTCGTGGACGACGCCAACCTGACGGAATTGCTGCTGCAAAGCGACAAAATGCCTCAACTGCCGAGCAGAAAAACGCCTTCCGAGACGCGTTTTGCACCCAAAGTCGCCTTTAACAGAAAAAGGTTCGGGTGGTATTTCGCCTCGTCGCTGTTTACCGCGGCACTGAGCGTGGTATCGTATATCAAATGGTACACGCTGTCCTGGGCGACGATTTGTCTTATCCTCGCTATATATTCTCTCGTCAACCGACGGTACAACGTTCAACCGACGTCCGTCACCTTGAATTGACAATATCGCGCAATCGGGAGTTCAACGGCTCCGTGACCACAAGACGCTCCAACTCGGCTATACCGAAGCGGGCGACGACGCGCATATCGATATCGACGACTTCGAGACAGTAAAGATAATTGCCCCGCATACGCTTTGCAACGTCCGACAGCGTGTTTTGTTCGTAAAATACCAACGTTTTCTTTTCCATACCCTTGCGGTAAAAGTGTTCTCTGCTCGTGATCACGGTACGCTCGTATGCGTCTCTGCCCTTGATAAACGAACCGGAAAAAAGTCCTACGGCAAACAGTCCCAATGCAAAAAGTTTTGTTTCGGTAAACAGCGAAAAGACAAACAGCGCAAACGCCGCCAAAGACGCGATCACCGTGCATCGCTTGGTAACGGCAAGCGCTTTGCTTCCCAAATGTTTTTCGAGTAACCCCGTCAGTACGCGTCCGCCGTCCAACGGATAGCACGGGAGCAGATTGACGCACGCCATAGTGAGGTTGGCGGTAAAGAATACCTCCGTGTAATAGTAGCTGTCCGGCACTATCCACCACAGCGCGAGACACGCCAGACACAGCGCGAGGTTGGCAAGCGGTCCCGCCAACGCAATAACTATCCTGTCCCGTCCCTCGACGTCCTGAAATTCGCCGTACAGCACCGCGCCGAAAATATCCAATCGTATCTCCTTGCAACGGTAGAACAGCTTGCTCGCCGCTATGTAATGAGATATCTCGTGCAACAATACCGCAACAGAATACATGGCGGCGAAGTATCCCTGTCGGAACACTATCGCCGCCACGATGAATAACCAGAAACTCGGTTGTATTCTTATATTCAGACGTTCCACGTTAGTTGCGTCTCGCTGCCGACAACGTCTACCGCAGTATCGTTTACCATTACCGTAACGGTGAAACTGCCGTCATATCTGGCAAGAAGCGAATTGACGCTTACTACGTCGCCCGTCTTGACAAAGATATCGGTAAGATTGTTGTACACAATGTCGGTATTGTCGTCCATCTCCACAGTTACCGAATTGTCGCCCGTCGCAACTACTTTGCCGGCTGTGAACGACAATGCCGCTTTGCCGCCGTTGAAAGTTGCAACGCCGTCCGCGACGTCGACAAGATCGTATTTGCGAGGGATAGCCACCGACGGAGCGGTTGCGTCCGGCTCTCGATCGGTAAACACCGTGGAAGAGAACGCCGCCTTAGCCGTCTCGAATACGTCCTTGGCAAACTGCCCGTCAACAAACAGCAACGCCGCAAGCAATGCCGCGCACAGCAGCGCGATCGCCGCTATTTTGAGCGGTTTGGACAGCTTAAATTTGATATGGGGTTTGTTTTTTTGTTTGGGTTGGTCGTCCACATAGTTGCGTTCCGAATAGGACACGTCCAACCAATCCGTTTCTTCCGCATCGCATACGATACTGTTTACACCGTCGAAATCCATAATTACACCTCCGTTACTCACAATACAATACGTTGCCGAAGCCGCCATTATTCCTATGTGCGGAAGGATGGTCTGACTTTTTTTACGGAGACGGTAATTATCAGATTTGCGTTGGGACCGCGCGTAAGGTCCACCGTCAATCCGTCGTAGTCCATATATTCTCCGACAAGACGACACAGTTCCTCGAAGAACTCGCCCTTGCGCATATTGAATTTGTCGGCGTATACCATCGCCTCTGCTCGGTCAAATTGCTTGGATTTCACATTCACCTCACGCGTTGCGTTTGAGTTTGCGGCGAAGCTTGCCGAATATGCCCTTGTAAGGGGTAACGCAATCGTACATCTCGCACTTGCCCGTGACGAGATTGTTTGCAAGCATATCGAATGCCGCGGACGAACACTTTCTGACGTTGCAGTTGACGTCGTCGTTCTCTGGGAGTACGCCGAGAGCCGTCTGCCCCAACAGGCTGAACACTTCGAATGCGGACAACATCTCGCCGCTTGCCACCAGATCGCCGCGAACCCGATTGACGACGACGTTGACAACGGTGTTGCCCACAAGCTCCGCCACGGTCTTGTCCGCGTCGCGTACGCTGCTGAGATGGGGCGTGACCACGATGATTGCCTCGTCGGCGCACGCCACCGCCCTGCGAAAACCGCTGTCTATCCCCGCGGGGCAATCAATTAGTATATATTCGAAATTATCTTCCAATCTGCCCACCACCTTCTTGATCTGATCGACGGATATCTGCCGCTTGGCAAGATGACAGCTGGGCATAACGTACAACGTCGGCTCCGAGGCGTCCTGTATAAACGCCTGCGACGGTCGGCAGCGATTCTCCACCACGTCAACAAGATCGAATACCACCTTGTCCTCCACCTGCATAACAACGTCGAGGTTGTTCAATCCTATATCCAGATCCATCAACAGAACCCTATGCGACATACGCGCCAACGCAATTCCGAGATTGGCGCAGACCGTCGTCTTGCCGACGCCGCCCTTGCCTCCCGTTACGACGATTTTTCGTGCCATATTCGCACCCCCTTGTCACCTGCCATTGTACCACCGCAAGAAGAACGCAAACCCCTTTCGACAAAACTTTTTCGGGCGAAAGGGGACGTATTTTGCAGAAAAATGACGTAAGCGAATTTGTGCAATCCCGTCCCCGTCAATTGAGCGAAGCGCAATTTACGGGGACGGTTGTTGTACGGTGAAGTTTGCCGCAAAGCGGCAAGTTGAGGTCGAAAATTATTTTTGAATGTCAAACCCCTCAGTCTGCTAACGCAGACAGCTCCCCTTCCACTTGAAAGGGAGCCTTTTATCACTGTTGTCAGTTTGGTCTCTGCATAAGACTTTCCCCGTTACGGGGACGGTCATATAGGCATATATAACTATTGTGAAATAAGTATTGTTAAGAAACAAGTTGTTTTAACTAATGTCCCGCCGCAACTTGCCGCACAGCGGCAAACTTCACTTGTACACAGTAACCTCAACGCAACAAAAAAAGCCTTTCTATCCGAGATAAAAAGACTGTGAGAAAACGAATATCGGAAGCGGCTATTCTACGAGACCGTAACCGCGCACCACCGTGTTGACGACGTCGAAACCGTAACCGCGACTCAGCAGATAACGTTGAAGCCGTTGAAGTTCCTTGATATCGGGCGTTTTGTTCTTCATATACTTACTCGCAAGACGGCGAGCGTTATCGACGGATGTGTCGGGATCCTGAACGGAATATTGCTCCGCCAACGTATAAGATATCCCCTTGAAGATAAGTTCCTGTCGGATGCGCCGTGCGCCCTTGGACGCGATATTCTGCTCGACATACATACGCGCGTATGCCTCGTCGTCGAGGTAACGGTAATCTTTTAGCTTGGCTATCACATACTCCACCGTGTCGGAAGCGTAGCCGCGTTTGGCAAGATACTCGCGCGTCTGATGCACCGTCTTGTATCCGCGCGAAAGGTAGCCGATGGCTTTCTCGAAAGCGACCGAGCGCTCGCTGTCCGAGGCGGCTTCACGGAGCTTGGCGGCGGATATTTCTCCGCCTATCTTCAATCCCAACTTCATCACCGTAAGCATTTCGAGGGCGCAACAGAACTCGCCGTCGATGTATACGTTGGCGCGCGTCTTGTTGTTCTTCTGAATTTGCAGATCGGTAATTGTGGGCATAGTTCTCCCTCCCGATTGAATTTGCCGCGTATGCCGCCGAGTCGCTTACAAAACGACCGCCGTAAAACTCATCGGCGCGCGACTAAAACGACATACCGAGAACGTTCGCCGAAGCGACGCACGCTCTGCTTTATCGTACAAATAATTGTAACATATTAACTTAAAACAGTCAATTACCTTTTGTTCCGAAGGGAGTTGTACCGCTCGACGGCGTTGCGATACTTGGCGGCAAGTCTGGAAATATAGCTCTGCTTCTCCGACGGGGTGAGACGCGACATATAATCGGCGTCCGCAAGGCGCATTATGGGATTGGATACGAGTTCGTCGCTCTCGATTATCTCCACCACTTTGTTATAAAACTCCTGCTCTTCGCAAAAGCCGTCGTAATCGTATATACGACGTTCCAACATACGCTTGCCCTCCTCGTCCACTTTGTGAGCGTTGAGTCCGAGAGTCGCTGCCACTTGCTGTTCTGTCCGAATGTTTTTGTGAGCTTGCTCCCAAAAACCGTTTTTCATTCGCTCCTTGGCGCGCTTGGCGTAGTCCTTGAATGTTGACATTGTTCCTCCGATAAAATATAAAAAAGATTGCAAAATTTGGCGTTTGCCTGCGAAATTTGACTTATAAATTCGGTAAAATACAAACTGCTTACCGAAATCTTCGGTAAGCAGCTGCTTCTTTGGTAATAAATTAAAATCAGGATCTGTTGCGCTTGCGTGCGGCTTCCGCCTTCTTCTTGCGGCGCACGCTGGGCTTCTCGTATTGTTCCTTTTTACGGAGGTCGCCAATGATACCGTCACGGGCGCAACGTCTCTTGAAACGGCGTAGTGCGCTGTCCAAAGTCTCGTTCTCACCAACCTTGATAGTAGCCATGAATTTCTTTTCGCCTCCTTTCGGTAAAACCGCTGTAATAACGGATAAACGCGTCTCCGACGGCTGTCGCACGTCCGCAAATATCGTCAGTCCGACAATGACCGCAAAACGGAAAACTCATCTCCGCAAGTCATATAATATTATCTCATAACGCAATGCCGTTGTCAAACGTTACAGAGCAAGTTTTTTGCAAATTTCCTTCAAATCCATATCCCGTTTGCCTTCGAGAGGCCACATTTCGAGACCGTCGCCCGATTTCCTCGGAATGATGTGAAAGTGCAAATGGAATACCGACTGTTCGGCGCTTGCTCCGCTTGCATTGAAAATGTTGACGCCCTCGAATCCGCAATCGTCCACATAGTGACGGGAGATGAGCCGAACGGCGTCCGTTACCGCTTCGAGATACTCCGGATCGCAATCCATAATATTGACGCAATGCTTCTTGGGAATGACGAGAGTGTGCCCCGCGGCGTCGCAAGCGATATCGAGAAAGGCGTAAACTTTGTCGTTCTCATAAATCTTGTATGAAGGGATCTCTCCCTTTATGATCTTGCAGAAAATACAATCGTTCATAATATTTCTCCTTTTGCGCCGTCTTTATACGGCTCTTTTATACACACGTTGACAACGGAGCCAACGGTTGTTTCTCCCTCGAAATAGACCCTGAGATACTCCTTGGTGTAGCCCTCCCACAAACCGCCGCGCCTGCGCTCGGCAAGCACGTCCTTGGTTGTGCCGACAAAGCTCTCGGCGAATTGCCGTTTGAGCCGCAGCTTTAACCGACCGAGTATCTCCGCGCGACGCGCCTTGGTTGCGCCGTCTACGTCCTCCCAACGGTATGCGACGGTACCCTCGCGAGGCGAATAGGGAAACACGTGGATATCCGCAAAGTTCACCTTCTCCGCAAAGCTGCGCGTGACTTCGAACTCCTCGTCCGTCTCGCCGCAGAAACCGACTATCACGTCGGTGGTTATCGCCGCGGATGGAAAGACCTTGCGTATCTTGCACACGGCTTGGTAGTAATCCGCCGTCGTGTACTTGCGGTTCATACGCCTGAGTACGGTATCGCAGCCGGACTGCAAACTGAGGTGAAAATGGGGGCAAAAATCGATATGGGTGAGGCTTTCGAGCAGTTCGTCGGTGACAACGCCCGCTTCCAGACTGCCCAGACGTATGCGCGTGCGTACTCCCCGCAAAGCGTCGAAAAGCTGCGGAAGGCTCTCGCCCGTATCCCGACCGAATTGAGATATATCTATGCCGATAAGTACCGTTTCGGCGCAATCGGCGCCGGTCACCTCTTGTACGACGTCGGCAACGCGGCGGCTTCTGCTGCGACCGCGAAGATACGGCACGATACAATAACTGCAAAAATTGTTGCAGCCGTCCTGTATTTTGACGAACGCACGGGTGCGCTCCTGCGCGGAAAATACCTTCTCCATGATAACGGAGGGCAACATATCCACTTCTATTCCCGCGCGCTCTATTTCTTGCGCAACCGCCGTCTTGTTGGCGACCCCTTTGATCAGGGTCACGTTTTCCATAGACGCAAATTGCTCGGCGTTCTTCTCTGCCGCGCAACCGACGATCAGCACGCGGCAATCGGGATTAAGCTTGCGGGCGCGTTCCACCGCCTGGCGGGACTTGCGCTCCGCCTCTCCCGTGACGGCGCAGGTATTGAGTACGAATACATCCGCCGGTTCAAGTCCGTGAGTCGCCTCTATACCGCGAGCGTTGAGTTCGGCGATTATCTGACCGCTCTCATACAGATTGGTCTTGCATCCCAATGTGAATACGGAAACTTTCATTTTATCTCGTCGCGAGCAGCAACGCGCGCCACTCGCCCTTTGCCTTTATCTCTATTACGTCGAATCGGTCGGAGTACATATCGATCACCTCGTCCGACTTGACGTCCAATATGCCGCTGAGTACCGCGACGGAGCCGCTATGCACCACTTTACTTATGTCCTTGTGCAGCAATGCCAATATATCTGCGGTAAGATTGGCGAATACTATGTCAAACGTTCCTTCCGTCTGCTCGGTGAGATTGCCCGTTTTTATTGCCGTGCGGGACTGCAAACCGTTAATTGCCGCGTTGTGACGGGCAATATCCGTCGCCTGAGGGTCTATATCCACAAGTTCGGCGCTATCGGCGCCCAACAGCAAACAGCACAATCCGAGTATGCCGCTGCCGCAGCCCACGTCCAATACGCGCTTGCCGTCAAGAGGCAACTTTTCCATAAATTCGAGGCACATAGAAGTCGTCTCGTGTTGTCCCGTGCCGAATGCGACGCCGCTGTCCATAAGAAAAACTTTCTTGTCCGTCTCGACGCTCTGCCACTCGGGACAAATGACCAACTTGTCTGTCTCGATGGGGCGGAAAGTCTCTTTCCACTTGTCCACCCAGGCGTCGCCGTCCACGACGCGAACTTCTATCTTCAAGCTGCCTGCGTCGGTTAACCCGTCAAGTTCCCGACGTAAAAAATCGAGAACACGGTCCGTGTCCTCTGAATCACAGTAGCCTTTGACGACTACCTCGCTGTCATAACGTTGCTCTATGCCCTCTTCCTTGTAGTCCCAACCGGGATTGTCATAGAGGTCGTTTATGTCGAAAATACTTACGCCGTCCATACACACCTCGGATAAGAAGTAGGCTACGATCTCCGCCTTCTCCGACGTCGTATAAACGGCAATTTCGCTGTAATCCATAGTTATTTGATGAGAATATCTATCAGCATCTTGGCATTTTCCCACTCACGCTTGTTGACGGCGTACATATTGCGCCCCTTCTCGGTGATGGTATAGTACTTACGCGTGGCACCGACATTCTCTCCCCAATAGCCCTTGATACATTCCATATCCTCCAAACGGTGATATGCCGAATACAGGCTCTGCTCATTGGGAACGTACAAATTGTTGGTTTTTTTCGCGATGAATTTGCGTATCTCATTGCCGTACTTGGTGCCGCTCATCAAAGCGGACAAAACAAACGTGTCAATGTGACCGCGCAAAAGATCACTTGAAATAACTTTCATCTTTTGCTCTCCATACTATGTCTGTAATATAGATTAACAAACTTGCGACAATTTGTAAAGCGTGCAAAGGGCATTTTTTGAAAAATAAAATTTATATTTTTTTTGTCGCAAATATGAAACTTCGTGAAACACACCGACATATACAAAACGGTCGGCAAAGCGCCCTTTGCTATGCCTCGGACGGCGTTCCGACCGCCGCAGCGGGCGCGTTTGCGCATTACCAAGGCATAAATCGCCAATTGCGTTTGACTTCTTCCTTCTCGCATAAAAACGCGCCTACGAAAGACGAAATAAATGTCCTGTTAGAAATGTTGGGGTGTAGATGAAAATGAAGTACCGAAAACGACTTACTCCCTGTGAACAGAGATAGGTCATCATAAACTAATGCAAGGGATTTGCGGAGTCGTAAGCCGAAGCAAATCCCGTCTGCAATCTCGGGCGTGTACCGAAATTGCAGCCCTTGCGGGGGATGGCGGGGCATGCGACTCCCCGCCGAAAGTACAAATAATGAAAGCCGAGGTGTCCTCGGCTTCCTTAGTAGTCCGACCAAGTCTGCGCTTGCGCCCCGTCAGGGGTCGGTTGCGCAGTCAACCGTACAGACTTGCGTTTGGTCGGTGGCTCTAATGACAAAATGTTGGGGCACAACAGCCTTGTTTCTCTTTATGATTTTCTTTGACCCCAACATTTGACATAGAGCCAAAACGCGCCTACAAAAGGCGAAATAAATGCCTTTCGCGGCGCATTGCAAGTCGCAAGACGGCTCAATGCCGTCGTTATTGTATTTTCCGATAAAACGCGTCTACTTCTTGGGATAGGTCTTGGCGATCTCGTCGAGAAAAGCGCGTCTCTTGGAGTAGTTTTTGAGGGTGTTGTCGTTCTCGAACTGTTCCAACGATTTCTTCTGCGCGCGCGTGATGCCCTTGGGTACTTCGACGCTTATCGTCGCAAACAGATCCCCCACCGCGCCGCGTTGAGTGCGTATGCCTTTGCCGCGGAAACGAAGCGTCTCGCCGTTGGAAGTTCCTTCCTGCAAATTGTGAATGAACACTCCGTCCGGCGCGGGTATCTCCACCTGTCCGCCGCACACCGCCGTAAGATAACTGACGGGGACGTTTACATACAGGTTGTAGCCGTCGCGCTTGAACAGGGCGCTTGGCTTGACGGAAAACTCCAACAAAAGATTGCCGCTTCTGCCGTTGCCGTTTCTCGGAGCGTTGCCCTCTCCCGTCAGTTGCAGCACGGAACCGTTCTCCACACCCGCAGGTATGGTGACGTTGATGACCTTATTCTTGGTGACTACTCCCTTGCCGCCGCAGGTCTTGCAATTTTCCGTGACGATCTTGCCCGTTCCGCCGCATTTGTCGCAGGCGCCGACGGTGATTTGCTGACCGAAAATGGTATTCTGAACGTGTCTGACCTGACCGCTGCCGCCGCATTTGTCGCACGTTTTGAGATGCGCGTCGTCCTTGGCGCCCGTACCGTGACAGGAAGGACACTTCTCCAACCGCGAAAAGGTTATCGGCTTGGTACAGCCCAGGATAGACTCCATAAAGGTAAGCTCTATCTGCTGAGTGATATCGCTGCCGACGGAGGATTGAGACCTGCGGCTGCGCGTTCTGCTTCCGCCGAAGCCGAAAGCGTCGCTGAACATATCGAATATGTCGTCGAAACCGGTAGCCGTAAAGCCGCCGCCCGCGCCTCCGCCGAAGGGATTGAAGCCTGCGCCGCCCGCGCCCATATCCATCTCGCCGCGATCGTACTTGCCGCGCTTGTCGGGATCGCCCACGACGGAATACGCCTCGTTGATCTCCTTGAACTTCTCGGCGGCTTCCTTATCGTTGGGGTGCAGATCCGGGTGATATTGCTTGGCAAGACGGCGGTATGCGGACTTGATTTCGTCCTGCGACGCTGTCTTTTCCACGCCCAATGTTTTGTAATAATCTTTTGTCGGCATTGTTACCTCTAAACATCAAGCAGGAAGCCTTGCCGTTGCAAGACTTCTTGCCGAGTAAAAATTTGTTGTGATTGCGAAGATTATTTGTTGTCCTCGTCGTGAACGTCATACTTGACTTCGCTGCCGTCCTCTTGTTGAGCACTTTGCTGCGACGCCTGTTGATACATTCTCTGGAAAACGGGAGCGCAAGCCTGAGCCAGACGGTCGGTTTCCGCTTTCAGTTCGTCGGTAGAGGCGCCCTGCTTATCCAAAACCTCTTTGCTCTTCTTGATCTCTTCTTCCAGAGTAGACTTGTCCTCATCCGACAGCTTGGCGTTGGGATCGCGAAGGATCTGCTCTACGGACAGGATCATCTGATCCAAACCGTTATGCGCTTCTACCGCTTCGCGGCGTTTCTTGTCCTCTTCGGCATATTTCTCCGCGTCCTTGACCGCCTTGTCGATATCCGCTTCGGAAAGGTTGGTGCTGGACGTGATGGTTACGGATTGCTCTTTCTGCGTGCCGAGATCCTTTGCAGTGACGTGTACGATGCCGTTTGCGTCTATATCGAACTTGACTTCGATCTGCGGAATTCCGCGCGGTGCGGGCGCTATGCCCGTAAGAGAGAAACGACCGAGAGTCTTGTTGTCCGCAGCCATTTCGCGCTCGCCTTGCAAAACGTGTATATCCACGCTTGTCTGGTTGTCCGCCGCTGTGGAGAATATTTGCGATTTGCTCGTGGGTATGGTAGTATTACGCTCGATCAGTCGTGCCGTCACGCCGCCCAACACCTCGATACCGAGAGACAGCGGAGTAACGTCGAGAAGCAATACGTCCTTGACTTCGCCGCCGAGAACGCCGCCCTGAATTGCCGCGCCGATGGCTACGCATTCGTCGGGATTGATGCCCTTGTACGGTTCCTTGCCGCAGAAGTTCTTGACCGCTTCGACAACGGCGGGGATACGGGTGGAACCGCCTACCAATATTACGCGGTTGAGGTCGTTGTTGGTTACGCCGGCGTCCTCCATTGCCTTCTTCATCGGTTCGATGGTCTTCTTGATGATAACGTCGATAAGGCTCTCGAACTTTGCGCGGGTGATCTCCACTTCGAGGTGCTTGGGACCTGTCTGATCCGCAGTGATGAAGGGCAACGAAACGGTCGTTTTGAGCGTTGCGGACAGATCGATCTTCGCCTTCTCGGCGGCTTCTTTGAGACGTTGAAGTGCCTGCTTGTCGTTGCTGAGATCGATGCCGCTTGTCTTCTTGAATTCGCCGATCAGATAATCCATAATTATCTTGTCTATGTCGTCGCCGCCCAAGCGGTTGTTGCCGTTGGTGGCAAGCACTTCGAATACGCCGTCGCCTATCTCCAATATGGATACGTCGAAAGTACCGCCGCCGAGGTCGTAAATAAGTATCTTTTGGTTCTTATTCTCGCCCTTGTCCAAGCCGTAAGCAAGCGCCGCCGCGGTAGGCTCGTTGATTATGCGCAATACTTCCAGACCGGCGATCTTGCCCGCGTCCTTGGTGGCTTGACGTTGCGCGTCGCTGAAATAAGCGGGGACGGTAATGACCGCCTGAGTTACCTTTTCGCCGAGGTAGCTCTCCGCGTCTGCCTTCAACTTGCTGAGAATGATGGCGGATATCTCTTGCGGCGAATAATGTTTGCCGTCGATATTGACGGTGTAATTCGTACCCATTTCGCGTTTGATGCTCAATACCGTCCTCTCGGCGTTTACCACCGCCTGACGCTTGGCAACGCTTCCCACAAGACGTTCTCCGTCCTTGGTGAACGCCACGACGGAGGGCGTGGTACGATTTCCTTCCGCATTGGCGATAACGACGGGTTCGCCGCCTTCCAATACCGCCACGCAGCTATTTGTTGTTCCGAGGTCTATTCCTATGATTTTTCCCATAATATTCATCTCCTTTCATTATTATCAGATTTATGCTTCGGGGTATTCGCCCCGAACGAGTTTGCTATGTCCTCTATGCGCCCACTATTACTTCCGCATAGCGCAGCACTTTGTCGCCCATAACGTAACCTTTCTTGTACACTTCCACCACGACGTCTTTGTTATCCTCGCCGCGATCCACCTTGGACAAGGCGTTCATCTTCTGCGGATCGAAGGGTTGTCCCATTACGTTCATCTCTTCCACGCCGCAATCGGCGAGTATTTGCAGAAACTTGGCGTAAACCATTTCAAACGCTTTGAGATTGTCGCCGTCGAGGTGCTGTTTTGCCAGGTCGAAGTTGTCGCATACGGCAATCAACTTGACGATAACGCTCTGCACGCCTTCCGCCTTGGCTTGTTCGCCGTTGAACTTCATACGGCGCTTGTAGCTCTCAAAATCGTTCTTCATAGCGACCAATTGATTGAGATAGGCGTCCGACTTGTCCGCCGAGCTTTGCAGACGCTTGCAGGTTTTGTGCAGTTTGTCGTTCTCCGCCCTGAGGCTTTCCGTTTCGGCGATTAACTTTTCGTTTTCTTCGGTAAGCGCCCGCTCCAACTCCGTCTTGGCGACGGTCTGAACTGCGGGTTCCGCTGCGGGTTCAACCGTTTCTTTGTATTCGTTGTGCTTTTTTTCCTTACTCATTTATTCTCCTTTGCCCACCAGATCTATGATGATATCGCTTATTTTATCCAACACAGCCAACACCTTGCGGTAATTCATTCTGACGGGACCGATGACCCCGATCGAACCGCTGACGTTTTCTCCCAGACTGACGCGGGTAGTCACCACGGCGCACCCCTCGGGAGCGTTTTCGTCGGCGCCGATCTTGACGGTCATGCTTCCGTCCGCGCCGCCGTCGTTGGTAAGTATCTCCGCGATACGTTCCTTGTTCTCCATCTGGGCGAGAAACTTGCGCGCGTCCTCCACCTTGGAGTATTCGCTGTGAGCAAGGGTCTGATTTTCGCCGTACATCTCCACGTCCATACCGTTCATCAACGATACCTTTTTAAGCACGTCGATGATCTTCTTGAACAACGCGTTGTATTGTGAAAACTCCTCGTTGACAAGCGCGAAGGGATAATCGAAGTTGATAAACTCGCTGACGTGCTTGCCGCAGAATATCTTGTTTAACCAATGCTGCGCCCGCGCGATCATCTGCTCGTCGAAGTCGTCCGGCAGATCCACCATGCCGTCTTTCAACACGCGGCTGTCCGTTACGATGACTACAAGCAACTTGCCGTTGCTGAGATCCAACAGCTTGATCGCCGTGATTGTATCGGACATATCCTCCTTGACCACCACCGACGTATAGTTGGTTATCTCCGCGATGATGTGCGTTATCGCCGTCATTACGTCTTCGAGACTGCCTATCTTGCGATTGAGATACTTCTCGATAAGCTCCGCCTCCTGCGCGGACAGATTGTTCTCGTACATCAACTCGTTGACGTAGAAACGAAAAGCCTTCTCCGAAGGAATACGCCCCGCGGAAACGTGCGGCTGTATAAGATAACCCATACTTTCAAGGGTGGACAACTCGTTGCGAATGGTAGCCGACGAACAATCCGGCAAATATTCCGCCTGAATGTCCTTGCTGGCAACGGGAGTCGCCGACTCGATGTAACTGTCCACTACGGCGCACAGTATTTTCTTTTTTCTGTCGCTTAGCATTTTCTCCCCCTGTCAACATTTTATTCAGAGTGTTAGCACTCTTTGCCTTCGACTGCTAAATTCTGCTTCTAATATATCACTATATTCTCCCGTTGTCAACGATATTATTCAATTTTTCAAAAAATTTTTGCAACCGCGCCATGCCGCGCGCGAACTGCCGCTGTGCCGTCCGAATACTGCGGCAACGATGACGCCACCTATACGATACGTTTCTCGCTCTCGCCCACTTCAAATGTAAGCATTTTCTTGTTCAACTTGACCGTCGTCACGGCGATATCGTCATCTGCGAAATTATTGTTGTCCTTGGAAGCAAGCCTGTGCGCTTGCTTTTTTTTGTAGAATAACCACTGCGAGCCATTCCGTTGCCATTGAACGTATGCGCGGCAGTCGCTACAATGCTAAAACGTATATATTACGCGCCATAATGAACCACTATTTCATATTGCGACGCTTTTGCGGCGGTCGCACGCAAAAGACGCCGCGATCGCACGCAAAGGTTGACCGCGGTAAAAATATATTGTATACTGTCGGTATGCAAAAGAATTTCGAAGAACTGACGTTAAAAGAATACAACGATATACTTGCAAGCAAGGCGCCCACTCCGGGCGGAGGCAGCGCGCTGTGTCAGGTGGCGGTCGCAGCTTGTTCGCTCGTGGAAATGGCGATAAACGTAACGACGGCAAAACTTGACCCCGACGAAGAGAATTACACATATCTCAACGGGCAGCGCGAAGCCGTTGCACGCGCGAAGAAAGCGCTTTACAGACTGTCCAACGACGACGCGGCGGTGTTTCAACGTATCGCGGACGGTTTCAAATTGCCCAAAACAACCGAAGAAGAGAAAAAATCGCGCGCTTGCCAATTGCAGAAAGCATATCACCGCGCGGCGCTTGTGCCGCTTGACGTTATGGGACTGTGCCGCGAGCTGATACGCATAACCACCGTACGCATAGCTCCGCTGCTCGGCAAATATGTCGCAAGCGACTGCACCATCGCCGTCGATCTGCTGCGCGCCGTCGCTCGGAACAGTATGCTGAACGTACGCGCAAACGCCGAATTGATAAACGACGCATCGCTCGGCGCGTCTTTGGTCGATCAAGGTATGCGAATACTTGCGGAAACGGAAAAACTTTAACGCCAATTGCAAACTCGTATGTTTTAGCTGCAATTGCAAACTTGTATGTTCCCAAAGGGCTTCACTTCGCACGCGAAGTGAAGCCCTTTTTGCGTAAAATATCCGAACTCCTCGGTGTCACAAGGCGTCCGCCCACCCCGTCCGCGTGGAGAAGGCCGATAACAGCGGATTGAACCGACTACTCGATAGTTTGTAACTCCCCTGCCCTTAGGTAGCCGATTTGCACCCGCGACCCGAACCGTCCATTTGGTCCCTTTGAGGAGCAGAATGGACGAGATCATTGCGTCTGATAATATAATTGATATGTGACCAAGCAATTTGGCATAATCATGCCGAAAACGCACAAATATAACATAGATCGCTGAATTTGATATACTATGTGTGGCGTAGTGTTCTATTTTCAGCTGTTTTTTTGAGGTAATTTGCTGCAATAGCACCATTATCGGCAACAGGAGTTTGAACCTACCCATCAGCGTGAGCACTCTCTTTTTGCTTGCCCATAGGTAACAAGTTTTCACCCGCGACGTGAACCGTCCCTTATGCTTCTCAAAGGAGCAGTCGGGGTGAGGACGGATGGAAAAACAGGGCTGTAAGCAAACATATAGGAAACAATTAGTGTCTTGTAGTCAGTATTCCAAATTAATGTAGGAATTTGCGGAGTCGTGAGCCGTAGCAAATCCCGTCTGCAATCTCGGGCGTGTACCGAGATTGCAGCCCTTGCGGGGGATGCCGGGGCACGCGACTCCACGGCGAAAGTCAAATTAAATGAAGGCGCGTGTAGCGCCTTCCTTAGTAGCCCGACCGAGGCGGCGCTCGCGCCCCGTCAGGGGTCGGTTGCGCGTAGCGTCAGTCAACCGAACCGCCTCGCGCCCGGTCGGAACCTACTCGTCCACTTCGGCGAAACACGATCCGCCGATGAACTCGCGTAGCAGCGAGTTGCAGGGCACCCACTTGTCGTCCATTTCCTTGAAGTATTTGAGGAACTTGATAAGTCTGTTGGCGGTGATATAGTGCGGGCTGTCCGACTTGACTTCCTGCAATGCGGGCAGCGCATATTTCTTCAACACGCACAACTCGTAGGTGAGGGCGCTGTTGTACACATAATTGCACCCTTCCTGATAGGGATATATCCACTTAAATTCGCCGCGGCGCACCGAGGGCCACATATCCAACGTACGCTCTGCGCTGGCTCCGCGATATTTTTTGTCGCGCACGATACGTCTGAGCAGGCGTATATCCGTGTAACTGATGGGGTTGTGATAGTCGATATTGATCTGAAATTGCGGCGCGATGTATATCTTAAACTTCTGATGCTTGGGGATAAGGTAACTCAATTGATCGTTGAGCGCGTGTATGCCCTCGATGATGATGGGCGTATCGGGACCGATCTTTGTTATTATGCCCTTTTCCGCACGCCCGCGCTCGAATTGGTAATTGGGCAATTCCGCCTCCTCACCGTTGATGAGCGCAAGCATATTTTGATTGAACAGCTCCACGTCCAACGCGTTGATATGCTCAAAGTCCTTTTCGCCGAATTCGTCCAGAGGAATTTGATCGCGGTCCTTGTAGTACATATCCAACGAAATACGCAGCGGCGTTATGCCGCGCGACATCAATTCGATACGCAGACGGTTGCTGAAAGTGGTCTTGCCGCTGCTGCTCGGTCCCGCAATACATATCAGACGGATATTCTCGATATCCTCGGCTATGCGATCTCCCAAGTCGTGCAGCATATCGTTGTGCAAGGTCTCGTTCATATTGATAAAGTCCACATAGGTGGATTCGTTGACGTGGTCGTTCATCTTGGAGATGATATCCGCGTTGCAGATAGTCGCCCACTTGTGCGCGCGTTTAAGCACCTTGCTGAAAGTGGGTTCGTCCTTGAACTCCGGGATAACGCCGCCCGCCTCATAGCGGGGGTATTGCGCTATCATATGACCGTCGTAACCGAACAGCTTGTATTTGCCGAGATAGCCCGTGGAGGGCACCATATACCCGTACATATAATTGAGATAATCGCCGCAACGATAAAAATGACAGGTCTTTTCCGGACGGTATTGCAACGCGTCCGCCTTGTCTTGCTGCTTCTGCGCGACAAAGTAATCGTAGGCGTCCTCCTTGCTCATCACGGTACGCTCAAAGGGCAGATCCAGCGCGACAAGTCGATCAAGCTCCGCCTCCACCGCAGCTATCATATGGCGATCCATTGTCATTTTCGGCTCCACCATAGTTACAAGCAGCGAACGGGATATCGCATAGCTTATCTTCATCTGATAGGTGGGGTACAGGTTGTGAAACGCCATCGCAAGCAAATAGCGGAAGGACGTCTCGTACACCTTGACGCCGTCCGATGTGGTGAGATCAAGCGGCACCACTTCGCTGTCGAAACTGAGCTCGTAAGTAAGCTCGCGCAGGCGGTTGTTGACCTTTGCCGCCATAAATTGCTTGGCGGGATCGGGCAGAATGTCTCTGATGGGCGTTTTTTCGTTGAGTTCCGTAGTTTTGCCGTCAATGATTACTTTGAACATATCTATCTCCTTGAAGTGTTATTGCATATCCATCCACCGCCGAAATTTGCTCGGCGGCGCTTATGTTTCCGCTTGACGTAAAAGCGCAAAACGCAAGCCGCGTTCGGGGCAAATAAATGCCCCGTCGGCAGGGAGTATATTATACAACAAACCTTTGGAAAATACAATACCAAATTGAAATTTTATATATCTTTGCGCAAGATCCTCCGCCGCCCTGCGCACCGCAGACAACGGCAATGCAGCATAGGAAGAAGATATAAAATAAATAAAAAGCCGCAAGCTTCTGCTCACAGCTTCGTTGATTTTAATTTTAGAATATTGAATATTATTTCTTTACTTATAGGCTTCAACTCGATGAAATTTATTTAGTCGACGAGTGCGCCATATTGTGAATAAATTGTTTTGTTACGATATAAACACATTTCATTTTTCGAATAATTCATCGAGCTTTGCAGAGAGCGTCCCTTCCTGTGCATATGGCAATGTATCAAGCAACATCAAATGATGGTGTTCGATCTTGATTTCATCACTGAATCCCAAAATAAACGCAAGCGCAATTCTATATATAATCTCCGTCGGAGCAAAGCCGTAGACTTGCCTCTCAAAAATATGATTGATTCTTGCGGTTTCATCGGAGAACAGTGACTTCATCCTTGCACTTCTGAAAAGCCTCTTGACAATCTCCGTGATATACAATCCCGACTTCATATATAGGTCAGCAAAAGTAAAATCGGGGTTATCAAAACAGCCAGGGTTCTCAACTTCAAGATTATCAACCATTTGCTTGACTATTTTCTTCGGAGTAAATATCTGATTGGTTTTTTGCGGCGGGATATAGTCGAATATATCTTCCGTCTGATCATCCGCAAAGTAGTTGGCAAGTTTACGTTTCAACCGTAAAAATTCCTTGATAGAGTCGTTGAATACGATTGGATCAAAGAATCCATTGTATCTTTTCAATATACCATTTTCGTCCGTATATTCAAAGCCATCACGTAGCCTTCTGAACTCATCCGACGAAATACTTGTAACTTCTTTGAACACTTCATCGGGAATTATCGTGTCGAAGTTTTCAAGCGAAGTAGTTTCAGTACCATACGCCATAATAAACGATGGAATTGTTCGTGAAAAACCACGTAAATGGTCTCTCACGTTATCCATAAGCTCGTCTCTCTTCTTTTCTTGTTTGCTTTTCTCTACTGTTTCAACGATAGTATTTCCTGCTTCTTCAACAACAGTCTGGACTTCCGCCTGTATGCCTTCAATAAACGTCTTTTCAATAACTTTTTTTTGTTCATCAAATGCATGTTGAATAGCATTGATTTCCGACATTCTACCGGACGCAATTGCTTGATCAATTTGTTTTGCGCGCTCGGCTTCTAATCTGTTGTCTTGTATTTTATAATCGCCGTAATGCTTACGAACTGTACTATCTGCCGTAGTGTTGATTTTACGCACAAGTGCTTGTTGGGTAGATTTCGACATATCTTCGCCGTACTGTGTTTTTGCTGTTTCTACCAATTTGTTCGTAACATTGGTGTGGAATACGTTCAGCAACTGTTCAAGTTTCTCATCCTTTTTAGATGATCTTGTCTGTTGCTGTTGAATTTCCGTAACCGTTTCGATCAATTCTTCTTGAATGTCACCATACAGCTTATCACCAAAGATTTCGGTTGCCGTACCAATAATCTTTTCTTCCGGAATTGCCACTTCGCCATTTCCGTCAACATTCAATTCGCCCTTGGTCGATTGATTTACTCCGACGGGTTCTTCGGCAGGTTGCATTTTTTGAATTATATCAATTACGGCTTGTGGCGCATTGAATATACTGCCGATATTTTGGAACAAGAAATTGCTCATAAAGCCACAACGTACAACTTCCTTTGCGTGTATTGCGCGCGGAATTGACAACACTTTTTCAGCATCCAGAGCAATCATTTCGCCTGCGTCATCTTCACCATATACGGGGAAGTAATTCAGCAACTCTCTGACGTGCTGTTTGCGCAAATCTGTATCGCCCATACCATTGACGGTATCGGGGTGCAAATCGTTGGCAAATTGTTCTACAATCTTCAACGTTCTTGCCGGATCGAAGTCGAAAACGTAACAATTTTTCTTGCGATGTGGCACCCCACCTATATTAAATAAGCACGGATTTTGTGCGCGGAACGACGCTTGAACGTAAAGAGCAGGGCTTTTCATATTCGAGAGCATCAACACGCCCGTCCACTCCGGAATTGTAATGCCCGTAGTCAACTGACCGACAGAGAGCGTTATGGTTTTGTCATTGGTTTTGATGGCGTCCTTTACTTTGTCATATGAATTCTTGATGTTTCTTTCCACCGTTCTTTCATCTACACTTGTACCTTCGTCGTCCAGCTTTCCATCGCCTGCCGCCAAAACGATTTTGTAACCTTGGAATTTAGGGTGGTCGCTTAATTTCTTTGCGAGAGCCTTTGCACTGCTAACATATTTCAACAGCCACAGCGTATGCTTCAACTCATTGCATAGTTCTTCTGTGGAAAACGGAAATTTTTCCTGCGTAGTCAACGCATCCAAAAACTTGTCAACAGCTTGGTCATGAATAAACTTACCGCCGGCATTGGTTTTGAAAAATTCATTCAAATCCCAACAAAAGGCTTCTCTTTCACCATCATCATCAAAGTCCGCGCCCTGTTCAATCTTATCTCTTACAATGTCGGACATTTTGTAGGTAAACAAATTTAGCTGTGGCAAATTAGCATAGGGATTTTCCACTTCCGAAGAGGTGTTCCAACGTCTTTTTGCTTCTTGCTCATCCGCATACGTCCAATTGAAAATTGCCTTTTCGGGAAATTTGTTGTTTGCAAATGCCTTGAACGGTGTGCCTGAAAGGTGAAGCGTGTACTTTCTTTGAATATGGTCGAACGCAACATCGGTTTTGTATGTATCAACGCCTTCGTGAGCCTCATCAACAATAAGTACGTCCCAAACGAGCTTTGCGACTTCTTCCAATTTGTCGTATTCACCGCCAAAGTAGATTGATCCCTTCAAATCTTGCAGTGAAACAAATTCAATACAACCTTTGTGATTAGCTGTTTTGAGATAGGATTGCGTGTATTGTTCACGCGACAAAACATACTTTTGACCTTTGAGACCATCTACGTTGCTTACAAAGTAATATCCAGATTCAGTCCCCAAAAACTTTACGTAATCTTCATACCAAGAGTTGGCAATAGTAGGACGATTGGTTACAATCAACACCTTTTTTGCATTCAATTTTTTGCATAAATCGTATGCGGCAAGCGTCTTGCCGAAACGCGGTTTTGCATTCCACAAAAATTCGGCATCCGTATTTGCGGAAAAATAGTCGTAAGTAGCATTGACAGCCACATTTTGTTCTGCACGCAAAACATACGGCACAACACCAAGTGTTTGCAATACACCCATATTTCTACGGAACTTACTGAAAAGAACATAGGAATCGTCGCCGCTTATCTTAAACCATTCGGGACAGCCTTCGCCGTCCGGTTGCGGTTCTTTGCGCTCCACATCGTTTTTGGAAAGATACGCATGGAACTCTTTGTCCGTGAAACGTGTTTTTCCATCAGAAAAGATGGCAATATCCTGCCATTCCTTTTTTGCAACGATATTTGCCGTTTGTGTTTGTTCCCTGATACGGATATCTACGTCTCGTTCCGTATATCCTATTTTAGTCCAACCCTCGTGATAAACAATGCCCGGTGTTGTGTAGGCATAAATCATTGGCGTTACGGCAACCGATGTTTTAACATTTATTTTGCTCATGTCAATTCATCTCCTTTACGTGAGATTCAATAAAGGAAATCTCCTTGTCGTCCAACCCGTACTTCTTGTATAATTGAACGTCAATTTCCGCCACCGATTGTGACCAATCAATGTCGGAATTTGACGTGAAATCTTGCATAGGAACGTACTTCCACATTTCTCTCTTGCCGTTTTGTGTTATTTTAAGAACACCCAACATTGCTCTGCAAAATTTTGATTTTACATATTTGAATGCACATTCGCATTCTGCTCTATTGTCAAATGCGCCAATGCTTATGAACGTTTGTGTAAAGCCAATCAATGGCGAGCCAATCAATGGCGTAGATAATACCTCTCCCAAGGCACCAGACCCATTATTCGCGGGCACTATAACCTTATATTTTTCAAGATTTGGATGCAGCATTTCAATATACTTTCGTCCAACAAACAATCTCGTCCGCTTATTATTGATTACACCTAAAATTTCAATATCGTCTTTATCAATTTTATCTGTATGGAAACAACTGTATTTCAAACACCCGCTCGTTAATCTTTTTTCTTTGCCGTCGCTGCTGATTACAGTTTTTAATTCGGGATAATCTAAATATAATGTATCCAAAACGAATTTGTTTTGATTGTACATTATAGTAGTTAAAGATGGCTCTTTTAGAGCTAAAACTTTTTTTAATATAGAATTGAGTTCATTAAATTCAGTAAATTGATGAATGGCGCCAAAATATTTATTTTTATCTCTGTAGTGAATGGCAACCCCCCCCTAAACGTTACATTGGGGAAAATTTTCTGTGCGTTTGGTTCATAAAGTAATACTTTGAAATGCTCATCTTCAAGCATTTTTCTATTCCACGCCGTGGGTGTATTTCCATTGTTAAACAGAAATTTTGAGGGCGTAATCAATGCCACTCGATCTGAAAGCTTGTATGCCATATCGATAAAATAGTGGTAAATTGAATCGTCGGCTATTTTTGCACCTTCACTTTCCGTATTATAAGGCGGATTTCCTATTATAAAATCAAATTTCATCTTTTTTTCTCCGAGCAAATTGTAGAACTTTATCGCTTTGTTTGTTTGCCAATCTTTTATTATTGAATAAGTGCCTGTATGCTTGGAATTGTTTCCTGTTTTGCACCCTTCGCATTCTTCTTGCTGTTCTTCGTCGTCGAAAATCGACATTTGCAATCTCGGCGTCGGCTTGCAGCTGTTGGGAATTACAAATTTCAGCCCGTCCATCTGCCAGATATTCCAGGATAAAATATCCGCGACTTTTAACAAATTCTCATTTGTAGGGCAGGTCCCGAATTGGTAAGAATAATAATCCGCAAAGGTGAACAGCAGGTTTTCTCGCGCAAGTAAAACGTTGTCGCCCTGCCAATCAAAGCCGTAAACGCTTTGAACAGCGGCAATCGCCCACTCCACCCATTCTTGCTCATTGTCGACATTTTCACAAACGACGCGCAATTTTCTGTCCAACAGTCCGATTCGGGAGGGGATATCTATGCTTTCGCCCGTAACCGTATCGTAACGGCTGACCAGATAGGGCGCTTCGCCGCAAGTGATTTCCAGACGAGTTGCGCGGACATAATCCTTCCACGTTTTGCCGTCGGCAGCAGGAAAAGGTATTTTTTCCGTTGTGGCAATCCACGTTTGGTCTGTTTCCGTATTGAAAACGCCTTCGCGCCCAAACCAAGCGTTATCCACAAGGTTATTTTGCTTGTTGCATATCCAAGACGGGGTGAAAACTTCGGCTTTGTTTTTTATGCGAAATGCTTGTTCCTTTTTAGACTTCTCTATACGAGGTTTGATAACGTTGCCGTTATGCCCGCTGACGGATCTAACGGTAATTTGCTCATTTGCAAGGTACATCTCGCCCCTGCGGGCATAGTCATCCGTAGCCCAAATGATATTTTTGCCGGAACTGCGATCTTTGAGTAATACGGATAACAATTCGCGGTCGATCTTGATTATGTAATTTTCTTTGATATCTGCTTTGTTCATTAAGAATTTCCGTTTATCATAAACTTCTACAAATACAGTATAACACAAGAAAAATATTATTGCAATATTTAAGCAGGCGAAATGGTCACAAAAAAGCCCGTCCGAAAAAGGGCAGGCTTGGGCGCATTGCAAAGTGCAAAGGCTGTCGCGCAAAGCGGGATATCGGCGCGAGCGCAAGACAAAGGTCAGCGCTTCTCGGGGGCGGGATAGGCGACTCCGTGAGTATCGACGCGAACGGACGCCATCTTCTGCTCGGAATAGGGACGGTCGCGATAATCGGTGTACTCGTCGGCGATCTCGTCCACCACGTCCATACCGTCGGTAACTCTGCCGAATGCGGCGTAAGCGCCGTCAAGGTGCGGAGCATCTCGGTGCATAATAAAGAACTGACTGCCCGCGCTGTCGGGGTCCATTGCGCGCGCCATACTGATAACGCCGCGCTCGTGTCTGAGATAATTGCCGTCGTACCCGTTCTGAGAAAATTCGCCGACAATGCAATACCCCGGACCGCCCGTGCCCGTACCCTGCGGACAGCCGCCCTGGATCATAAAGTCGCGTATGACGCGATGAAATATAAGCCCGTCGTAAAATCCGCCGTTGGCAAGGGCGATAAAGTTATTGACGGTATTGGGCGCCGCGTCGGGATACAGCTCCAACGTGATACGTTTGCCGTTTTGCATAGTAATGACCGCAGTAGGATTGATAGTTGACATATATATTGCTCCTTTCGTCCGAACGTACGCCAAACCTGACGCGCGCGGGACATAATAATCGTTGAAACGGGACATATGCGCAATGCCCTTGCCCGACGGACATCTCGACAAGCAGCCATAAAAAACATTGCACACGCATACAGCCGGATATACCGCGCGCCGACTCGTCCGCAATTGAAAATCAATGATAATTATACTACAAATATTGCCGTTTGACAATGACGTTTGATTGACTTTGTAAGCGCGATAGTTGTATAATTGGTAAAAACATCAAATCCGCGCTCGGGCGGCAACAACAACTATGCCGCGACGCGGATCCGAGAAAAAATTTTACTACACAGAGGTATTTGTATGCTTAATCAAAAACAATTGCAAAACTTTGCCGAACTTGCCGTCCGCGTGGGCGCAAATATGCAAAAAGGTCAGGAAGTAGTTATTCGCTGCGACGTGCAGTGCGCCGAATTTGCGCACCTTATCGCCGAGAAAGCGTACCGGTTCGGAGCGAAATTTGTGCATATGCAATGGCGCGACGAGGTACTCGGCCGCATAAATATGCTGGGCGCAAGCAAAGAGGCGCTTACGGAAGTGCCGGAATATCTCCTTGCGCAAAACAAATACTACATAGAACACAAAGTATGCCTGATAAGCATATCCGCGGGCGACCCGAACATTATGAAGGGCTGCGATCCCGACAAAATGAAGGCAAGCAGCCTTGCTTCGATGCAAGCCAACAAAGAATTCCGCGCGGCGACAATGAGCAACCTGCTGCGCTGGACGATAGTATCCATACCCACCCGTGCGTGGGCAAAACAAGTTTTTCCCGATGCCGATCCCGAAGAGGCTGCGGACAAAATGTGGAACGCGATAGGTCACATCATGCGTCTGGACACCGACGATCCGACGGAAGCGTGGAGACGGCACATCGATACGCTGCACCGCCGCGCCGCCTTCCTCAACGAACACAACTTCGAATATATCCATCTTACCAACCGCCGCGGCACCGATCTGCGCGTCGGTCTTGCAACGGATCATCAATGGATCGCCGCCGAGGAACTCGGACAAGACGGCATTCCGTTTACCGCCAATATGCCTACCGAAGAGATATTTACCGCGCCGCACAACAGAAAGATAGACGGCAAAGTGGTAAACGCCCTTCCGCTTGTCAATAACGGCAACGTGATTGACGACTTCGAGATCACCTTCGAGGCGGGACGCGTGGTAGACTACAAGGCAAAAGTCGGCTACGAAGCGTTGAAGAATATCCTGACGACCGACGAAGGCGTGCTTAGCCTCGGCGAGATCGCCCTCATCGGCAAACACTCCCCCATTGCGGAAAGCGGCATACTCTTCTACAATACGCTGTTCGACGAGAATGCAAGCTGTCACCTCGCTTTCGGCGCGAGCTATCCCACAACCGTCAAGGGCGGCAACGATATGACGGAACGGCAGCTTGCCGAACACGGTATGAACCAAAGCCTGCAACACGTTGACTTTATGGTGGGGACCAAGGATATTGACATCGACGGTATCGGTTACGACGGCAGCGTGGTAGCGTTGTTCCGCGATGGAGAATGGGTGATTTGACGGCGTATAGACGCGGTATGCGTTGTTAGGTTTGCGTTTGTCCTGCGGTCACATACGCTCGGTATGCTCCCTTGGGCAATCCGCACCTGCCTCGCCTACCTTGCCTCTCCACCGTCAAATACATACTTGTTTGTAAAAAGCAGTATTTATAATTTTGATTATATCTTAGTCATATCGTTATCAAAAGCAAACAAGGACTTGCATTGTTGCAAGACCTTGTTTTTTTGCACCACATATGGTGATTTTTAATATTTTATCTTCTTGGGTTCATATTTGTCCGCTAAACCTCTAACTAAATATAAATACCCTATCATTATCGACTTATTGTACTTATATAGGCTATTGCCAAATAATAGGTTCATTGTGGTCATCATTCCAAACGGTTCCTTGATTGTCATTTAAGAAACCTTCCACTTGTTCATCAGAGGCAATCACCTTGTCTGAACCGTAGCAAATTTTAACGGGCAAGTAAAATGTTTTCTATGAATTTACATTGCGTCGGAAATTGCCTGCTTCGTGCCGAAATACACCACCGAGCCTTGCTTCTTGATTTCAAAACCTTCGACGTCCTTATATTCGGTAGCGCCGAGGTCCTCTATCTCTTTCTTGTTGGCGTCCCAGAATTTATTTGCGACGGAGCCGTCCTTGAAATAATAAATGTAAATGAAGTCCTGCGCCATATCGTCCGTTCCGCCCTTGTAAGCGGCAAGCATTGCCACAAGGTCGCCCGCGGTAATGTGCATTTCGTCGCTCATGCTGTCCAACTCCGCCTGAGCGTCAAGGTCGTTGTCGCCTATGATAGTCTCTACTGTGTACTGCTTGTCTTCAAGCGCTTCCTTGGCTTTCTTGGGGTTGTTGGAAATGCCGCATGCGACAAGCGCATACACAGCCAACGCTATTGCCATTACGAGAAATACCGTTCTTATAATTTTTTTCATAAAAATACCTCCGAATATTCTTTTCGGAGGTAGTTTGCGTAAAGAACACCGTCATTATACTATAAAACATTTTGAACAGAAGCCGTTACCGAACGAAAATATCGCAAGACATCCGCAAATTCGCTGCGGCGAGGCGACGGTCACTTGTCGGAATCGGCTTGCCGATCGAGCATACGGGTGCGTATGCTGCCCGCGGCGAACAATATGAGCAGCAATGGCAAAAGCGCAACGATCAATACGATGGCGGCAGACACTTCCCAAGAGGTTGCCCACTGCGCAAAGCCGTTGAACTTACGCTTGCCGTCAAGAGTGACGCCCAGCGCGATGAACAACTGCGCGAGCAACGCCGCGCCCGCGCCGCCGAACAGACAATAACTTGCGACGGGATGATGTGCATACAGACAGCCCGCCGTGACAACGCACGCCGCCATAACCGCAATCAGCAGATAAAAAAACGTCCGAAGAATGATTTTTTCCTTTTTCATTTCTTACCTCGTATTCCGTCAATAATAAACGCGTTCCAATGTGAGACCTACGGCAGGCATAGTACGGACGGCAAGACGAGTTCCGCCGAGCATGGCGCGCACGTCGTCAAGGTCGTACTTGCCCTTGCCCACCGCTACCAACAAACCGCACATCAGGCGCACCTGATTGTACAAAAACGCGTTGCCGTTTACCGTAAACAGAATGGTGTCGTCGCCGTTGTCCGTCACTTGAAAACTGTTTATCGTACGCACGGTGCCGTTGAGATTGCTGCCCGCCTTCTGAAAAGCGGCAAAGTCGTGCGTACCCACGAGCAAAGCCGCGGCTTGCTTCATCGCCGCAACGTCCAAACGCCTGTATACCTGTGCGTGATCGACGTCCAAAAGCGGTCTGCGTACGGGCGAGCAATACAAACGGTAACAATACGTCTTGGATTGCGCGGAAAAACGTGCGTCGAAGTCCTCTTCCGCCTTCTCCGCCGAAATTACCGCGACGGTACTCGGCAAATAGGTGTTGAGTCCGAGGCACAACTTGTAGCAATCGACCGCCTTATCCGTGACGAAATGCGCCACCTGTCCCTTGGCGTGTACGCCCGTGTCGGTGCGGCCGGCGGCATAAACGCGTACGGGATCCGTATCGAAATACTTGCCGAGTGCGCGCTCTACCGTATCCTGAACGGAGACGCCGTTGGTCTGACTTTGCCAACCGCAAAAATCCGTGCCTATATATTCGATTGTAAGCTTGATCTTGGTCATATGACGATACCGAAACTCGCTTTTAATAATACAGCCAGATTATTCCGCCCCACTTGTCTGCCATACCGTACAGCAGAAATACCCCCGCAAAGAACGCCGCGACGATAAGCGATGCGACATAGTCCCGCCAGGTCAACTTCATAACGCGCATACAGGTACGCTTGGTCGCGCCCTCGTAACAGCGGCTGTTCATTGCGTTGGCAAGTTCTTCCGCGCGGCGAAAACCGCCCACAAGCAGGGGAATGAGTATCGGGACAAACGCTTTTGCACGCTTGACGAGTCCGCCCGTGTCGAAGTCTGCGCCGCGCGCCTTCTGCGCGCGTATAATGCGATCCGTCTCGTCGATGAGACTCGGGATAAAGCTGAGCGTAAGGCTCATTATCAGCGCAAACTCGTGTACGGGAAACTTGATGACTCTCAACGGTTTGAGCAGACTCTCCACCGCGTGAGTCAGATCCACCGGCGTCGTGGTCAACGTCAGTACGCACGACCCGATGACAAGATACACCAAACGCAAAAAAATCTTGGCGGCGTTTTTGAGACCGAGAACGTATATCTCTATCTTCCACCAGGACCACAACGGCTGTTCGCCCTCGGCGCCCTTGGTGAAGAACACGTTGAGTATGGCGGTAAAAATAAGCAGAACCACTATGCCCTTGACGGATTTGAGTATAGATCTCAACGGCACGCGGGATATCAATATGACCGCAAGCAAAAACACCGTTACAAATCCGAATACGGCAAAGCTCTGCACGAAGAATATGCCCACCATAAACAGCAGCGTCAATACCAATTTGACGCGGGCGTCCATCCTGTGTACAAAGGAATCGGCGGGATAATATTGACCGAAAGTTACGTCTCTAAACATCTCGCGTCTCCTTGAATTTAAGCACGGCGGCAAACACATCGTCCACCGTTCGGCAACTATCCGGCAAAGGATACCCCTGCCGTTCCAACTCGTTGCAAAATGCAGCCATGGCGGGGACTTCGAGGTTCATCGACCTTATCTCTTCCTCCATTCGGAACAAATCCCGCGGAGCCATATCGTAAGCGAGATTGCCTTCTCGAAATACCAATACCCGATCGGCATTCTCGTACACCTCGTTCATATCGTGCGAAACCATAATAACGGTAACGCCTTCGTCCCTGTTGAGTTTGCCCACCAAATCAAGCACCTCGGACTTGCCGCGCGGATCGAGACCCGCCGTCGGCTCGTCCATAACCAGAATGTGCGGCTTCATCGCAAGCACCCCAGCAAGCGCCACGCGGCGCTTCTCGCCGCCGGACAGATCGAAGGGGGACTTGGACTTGATCTGTTCGTAATCCAATCCCACAAGTTCCAATGCGTCTTTCGCCATTTGTTCGCGCTTGTCCTTGTCTATGCCGAAGTTTTTCAGTCCGAAACAAACGTCCTCCAATACCGTATCGGCAAAAAGTTGATACTCGGGATACTGAAAAACCATCCCCACCTCGCGCCGCAGCGCTTTGAGATCGGGCTTCTTGACGGAGAGATCGTTACCGAGTACGGAAAGAAATCCGCTCTGCACGCGTATGAGGGCGTTAAGATGCTGCACGAAAGTCGTTTTGCCGCTGCCCGTATGTCCCACAACGGCGACGAACTCGCCCTTGTTGACGGTAAGATTTATATCCACCAACGCGTGCTTGGCGAAATCGGACTTGGCGTTATAAGTAAAATTGAGATCGCGAGCGTATATGGCGGCGTCCGACGGGACGTCCGTTACGGGAGGCGTCACTTTGCGAGATTTCGACATACGTCACCTCCCAAATCGTGCGCGGAACGCTCGTGTTCGTTCACGTCGAAGCCCGCGTCCTTCAACTTACGCGCCAATTGCACGGTGCGGGGCGGTTTCAGTCCCACGTCGTCGAGCAAACGCACGTCATCGAATATCTCGTCGGGCGTACCCGTCCTCACGACGTGACCCGCGTTCATTACCACGACGGTATCGCAATCCAGCACTTCTTCCATAAAATGCGTTATCAATATCACCGTCATTCCCTGTGCATTGAGCTTGTGCGCGACGTCCAATACTTCCTTGCGTCCGAGAGGATCCAACATCGCGGTGGATTCGTCCAGAACCAACACCTTGGGACGAATGGCAAGCGCACCCGCAATGGCTATACGCTGCTTCTGTCCGCCGCTGAGTCTGTGCGGAGACCTCTTGGCATATTCGCTCATACCTACCGCTTCCAAAGCCTCGGCAACGCGTTGGACTATTTCTTTCTGCGGAACGCCCAGGTTTTCCGGTCCGAAAGCCACGTCCTCTTCCACAATGCTTGCCACCATCTGATTGTCGGGATTCTGAAATACCATTCCGACGCTTTTGCGAATATCGAACAAGTTGTCCTTGTCGGCGGTGCCGAGACCGTTGACCGTGACAGTTCCGCTCTTGGGGATAAGCAAGCCGTTGAGCAGCTTGGCAAGAGTACTCTTACCGCAGCCGTTGTGTCCCACAAGCGCGACGAAAGCTCCCTCTTCCACAGAGAGAGTGACGCCCTCGACGCCGATAGCCGAACCGACGGAACCGTCGTCGTTGTAGGACTTGTAGTAATAGCTGACGTTGTTGAGACCGATGATTTCCATAATTTAGTTAATTGTATCAAATAAAGCGATTTTTGGCAACAAAAATACAGCCCGAAGTTACCTGCGACAAGACAACGGCTTTGCACCGACGCAGCGAACAAACGCCTTGTTTTCGGCATTGCACTGCACGCCTTGCCGCCCGAACCGCAAAAAAACAAGTCCCGCGGATTTTGCCCGAGGGACTTGACGAATGTAAGAGTTCAGTCTGTAAGCCGAGTTCTGTATTGGACGGTTATCTGTCTACGGCTGCCGTTACCGACAGTCTCCAGCGAACATATCGAGATACCGAGCAGGTATTTGATCTCATTTCTTGCACCGAGTGGGGTTTACATGCACGCATTGTCACCAATGCGTATGTAGGCTCTTACCCTGCAATTTCACCCTTACAGCGTTGCCGCTGCGGTATATTTCTGTTGCACTTTCCTTGAAGTCGCCTTCACAGGCCGTTAGCCTGCACTCTTGCTCTGCGGTGCTCG